>NZ_JBAQYR010000055.1:0-24289 GCF_049790275.1 Polaromonas sp. | reverse complement strand
CCGCCCGGCTGCGCCTTCGAGCCGCGCTGCGACAAGGCCATCGCTGCCTGCCGCGAAGCGATGCCGGCGCTGCGCACGGACGAAACCGGCGGCAGCGCACGCTGCATCCTGGTTCCGGAGGCGTCATGAGCAGCGTGGCACCGTTGATCGAAGTGAAGAACCTGCAGAAGTTCTTCGGCTCCTTCTCAAAGCCTGTGCGTGCGGTGGACGATGTGTCGTTCACCATCCAGCCCGGGGAAACATTGGGCCTGGTCGGCGAGTCGGGCTCCGGCAAGAGCACCATAGGCAGGGCCCTGCTGCGGCTGATCGACAGCACCTCCGGCAGCGTCACTTACCGGGGGGAAGATCTGGGCTCGGCATCGGGCAGCCGCATGCGCACCCTGCGCAGCAAGCTGCAGATGATCTTTCAGGACCCGTACGCCAGCCTGAACCCCAAGATGCGCGTGCGCGACATTCTGGGCGAGGCGCTGCAGGTCCATGGCCTGGCCAAGGGCAAGGAGGCCACCGCGCGGCGCATCGCCGAGCTGCTGCAACTGGTCGGCCTGCCGCCCGAGCACGCAGCGCGCTACCCGCATGAGTTCTCCGGCGGCCAGCGCCAGCGCATCGGCGTGGCGCGTGCGCTGGCGGTCGAACCCGAATTCATCGTGGCTGACGAGCCGCTGTCGGCGCTGGATGTGTCGATTCAGTCCCAGGTGGTCAATCTGCTGTGTGACCTGCGCGACCAGCTGTCGCTCACCATGCTGTTCATCTCGCATGACCTGGATGTGGTGGAGTACCTGTGCGATCGCGTGGTGGTTCTGTACCTGGGCCGGGTGATGGAAGTCGCGCCCACCGAAGCGCTCTTTTCGCGGCCGCTGCATCCCTACACTCAAGCCCTGCTGGCCGCCTCGCCCAAACCCGACCCCTTGCTCAAGACCACCCACGTTCCGCTCAAGGGCGACATTCCGAGCCCGATGAACCCGCCTTCGGGCTGCGTTTTCCGCACGCGTTGCCCTTACGCCATCGAGGCCTGCGCGCAGACCCGGCCCGAGCCGCGCGACATGGGCGGTGGCCGGCTGAAGGCCTGCATCCGCGACGATATAGACACACTGACCTCACCATGACACTGCAAGACCTGCTCGATCCCATGCTGGACGCCTCGCAAAAAGGCTTTCCCCATCACAGCGGCCCGCTGCGCCGTTCCGCCATCGGCAGCCAGGGCTGGAATGTGCTGCGCGGTGACCTGCCGCTGCCGCTGGCGGTGATCCGTCGCGACGCGCTGGCCGGCAACCTGACCTGGATGCAGGGTTTCGCCAGCGGCCACGGCGTGGGCCTGGCGCCGCACGGCAAGACCACGATGTCGCCGCAACTGTTCCAGCGCCAGCTGGACGCGGGCGCCTGGGGGCTGACCTTTGCGACCGTCGGGCAGCTGCGCGCCGGCGTGGCCGCGGGCGCCACGCGCTGCATCATCGCGAACCAAGTGTTCCGCGCGATCGACCTGCAAGGCATCGATGACCTGAAGCGCGGCCACCCTGGATTGCGCGTTGCTTTTCTCGTCGATTCGCTGGACCAGTTGGCGCTGATCGAAGCCTGGAAGGCAACGGGTAAAGGCACGCAACCGCACGAGGTGCTGCTGGAGATCGGTGTGGACGGCGGCCGCACCGGTTGCCGCACGCACGAGCAGGCGCTGGTCCTTGCCCAGCGCTTGCGGTCCAGCCCGGCGACCCGCTTCGTGGGCATTGAGTGTTACGAGGGCTTGGGTGCCACCGGCCAATCTGATGCCGACACGGCCTATGCCCAGGCGTTGATGAAGCGTGTGCGCGATATCGCCCTGGCTTGCGACGCGCAGCAGTTTTTCGAAGTCGACGAGATTTTGCTGACCGCCGGCGGCTCGGCCATCTTCGACCTGGTGGCCGACCACCTGAAGCTGAAGCTCTCGCGTCCGGTCCGGGGCCTGTTGCGTTCCGGTTGTTATGTCACGCACGACCATGGCACTTACCACCGGATGATGAATTCCGTGGCGGCGCGCATGGGGTGCGGCCATGGCCTGCACGCCGCGATGGAGGTGTGGGCCGCGGTCCAGTCCTGCCCCGAGCCGGGCTTGGCGATTCTTTCGGTGGGCAAGCGCGATATCTCCTACGACCTTGAACTGCCCATTCCCGTGGGCTACCGCACTCAGAGCCAGAGCGCCATTGCGGCTGCACCCGGCGACTGGAAAATCAGCGCGATGAACGACCAGCACGCCTACCTGCGCGGCAGCAGTGATGAGCACAAGGCGCTGCGCGTGGGCGACCTGGTGGTGCTGGGCATCTCGCACCCCTGTACTACCTTCGACAAATGGCGCTGGATGCCCGTGGTGGACGCCGACTACAACGTGTGTGACGCCATCGTCACCTGTTTCTGACATCCCAGGACAATTTCATGACCCCCCGCTTCCTCGAAAAAATCGCCGAGATCATGGACCGTGCGCCGACCGCGCGACGTGCCGTGCTGGCCCTGATCCTGGAAGACCCGCAGCGTGTGCTGGACGAGACCTTCGAAACACTGGCCCAGCGGGCCAACAGCTCGGTGCCCACGATCATGCGTACTTGTCGCGATCTGGGCTATCCGGGCCTGCGCGAATTCAAGCTCGCGCTGGCACAGGAACTGGCCGTGGGCGGCTCGCCCTTGAACCGGCGTGTGCGTATCGACGACAACACCCAGCAGGTGATCGACAAGGTCACGCGCGGCGCGGCCGCCGTGATCAAAGGCGTACAGACACAACTCGACCCACAAGCCGTGCAGGCCGCGGCGGATGCGATGGTGCAGGGCTCGCGTGTGGACTGCTATGGCGTCGGTGTCACCTCCAACTTCATGGCCTCGGACCTGCAGGCCCGCCTGTACCGGCTGGGCCTGGCCTCCAACGCCTACCTGGACCCGCACCTGCAACTGATCTCGGCCGCCACCATCGGACCGCGCGGCGTGGTGATGGCCATCACGTATGTGGGCGGCATGCCGTCCCTGCTGGAAGCGGTGGACGTGGCCCGCTCGCAGGGCGCGACCATCATCGCGCTCACCCAACCCGGCTCGCAGCTGGCAGCGATGTCCGACATCGTGCTCAGCGTCGAAGTGGCGCCCGACCCCGTTATGCCGGTCGGGCCCGAGGCTTATCTTGCCCACCTCACGGTCATCGAAATCCTCACCGTGCTCGTGGCCCAGCGCCTGGGCGACAAGGCGGTGCACCGCCTGTCCAACATCCAGCACACGCTGGAAACGCGCGGCGTGGACATGCACCAGCATCCCCGGCTGGACTGGGAAAAGGCAGCCAACGGCACCGACGGGAAGGCCCCATGAAGCGCGCGATCCTGCTGGAGAACGGACTCATTGTCGACGGTACCGGTGCGTCCGCCCAGGCCGGCGACGTGCTGCTGCAGGGCGACCGCATCCTGGCTGTGGGCGCGAAGCTGCGCGAAAACCTGCCGGCTGGCCTCTCGTTGAATGATGTGGATGTGCGCGACTGCTCGGACCTGGCCGTTGCGCCCGGCTTCATCGACGTGCACACCCACGACGACGCCATCGTCCTCAACGCGCCGGACATGTTCCCCAAGCTGTCGCAGGGCATCACCACGGTGGTCACCGGCAACTGCGGCCTGTCCGTGGCGCCCTTCGTGGTCGGCGAGCCGACAGGTGCGCTCACGCTGCTGGGCAACTCATTCAAGTACCCTTCGGTGGCTGCCTACGCGCAAGCTGTGTCGGAGGCGGCGCCGGCCGTCAACGTTGCGCCGCTGATCGGCCATACAACGCTGCGATTCGCCTGCATGGGCGACCTCACCCGCCCCGCGACGGCGCTGGAAACCGACGCCATGTGCCGGCTGCTGGACCAGTGCATGGCCGAAGGCGCCATCGGCATGTCCTCCGGCCTGTTCTATGCCGAGGCCATGCCCGCGCCGGCCGAAGAGGTCACCGCACTGGCGCGCGTCGTTGCGCGGCACGGCGGCGTGTACGCCACCCACATGCGCTCGGAGATGTCCGACATCCTGGACGCCATGCACGAAGCCAGCGACTGCGCGTTCGACGCCGGCGTGCCGCTGATCATCTCCCACCACAAGTGCGCGGGGCCGGGCAATTGGGGTCGCACACAGGAGACCCTGCCGCTGATCGACGAGCTGGCGAAGCGGCAGGAGATCTCGATGGACGTCTATCCCTATGTGGCCGGCTCGACCGTGCTGCGCGAGGACCTGGTGGACGGCATCATCGACGTGCTGGTGAGCTGGTCCGCACCGTACCCGGAAATGACGGGCCGTACCCTGGCGTCGATTGCCGCCGAGTGGGGCGTTGACCAGAAAACGGTCTGCCGCCGCCTGCAGCCAGGTGGGGCCTGCTATTTCCAGATGCACGAAGACGATGTGCGGCGTGTCATTGGGCACCCATTGAGCATGATTGGTTCGGACGGCCTGCCGCACGACAAACACCCGCATCCGCGGCTGTGGGGAGCCTTTCCACGGGTGCTGGCGCGCTACTGGCGCGAGCAGCAGTTGTTTTCGCTGGAGACTGCCGTCTACAAGATGACAGGCCTGTCGGCCCGCAACTTCCGCCTGCATCAGCGCGGGCAGCTCAAGCCCGGCTGGTATGCCGATGTCGTGGTGTTCGATCCGGCAAAAGTCAGGGACGTCGCCACCTACGAAGATCCTATTGCGCGCTCGGAAGGCATTCGCCGCGTGTACGTCAACGGCCAGCTGGCCTGCGAACAGGACAGCGCGCAGGGGTTGGCCCATGCCGGCCGCATGCTGCTGCGGCAGAAGGCCCCCGGCTGAGGGGCTTTCAGTCGATGTCGTCCACGGTGTCGGGGTCCGGCACATCGCCGATGGCCTTGCGCGTCAGCGCGCTCTGCACCAGCAGCCAGTCGCAAAAAGCCTTCACCTCCTGCCGGCCGGCGCTGCGTGCGCCCACGACCAGCCAATAGGCCATGGGGGAGTCCAGCCGTGTTTTCGGCAGCGGCTCGATCAGGTCGCCCGAAGCCAGGCTCTCGGCAATCAGCGGCAGGCGGGCCAGCACAATGCCCTGGCCCGTCAGCGCGGCCTGCACCATCTGGTAGGCATAGTTGAAATAAAGCCAGCGCTTGCCCTCCAGCTTGGGTGTGCCGTGCACCTCCATCCAGCGCCGCCAGGTCAGCCATTCCATGTGGGTGGAGTGCGAATCGCCGGCCTCAATCAGCGCAAAGTGCGCCAGATCCTCGGGCTTTTTCAGGCGCGGGCCGCTTTTGAGCAGCCAGGGGCTGGCCACCGGTGTCATTTGTTCGCCAAACAGGCGTACCGCACCTGCCGGCATCCTGGCTGACGGGCCGTAGCGCAGCGCCAGATCGAGGTCCGAGGTTTCCAGGTCGATGGAGACGTCCGACGCATCAATGCGGATGTCCATGTCGGGGTTGTCGCGCTGGAAGGCTTCGAGCCGCGGGATCAGCCACATCGATGCAAATGACGCAAAAGTGGTGAGCGAGACACTCTTCCGGCCGGCGCTCTGGCGGATTTGCCGCACCGCCCCGTCAATACGCTCGAGCGACGGCGTCACGGCCCGCAGCAGTGCGCCGCCGGCGCCGGTCAGCTCCACAGAGCGCGTGTGGCGGTGAAACAGGCTCAGGCCGACCTCTTCCTCCAGTGCCTGGATCTGCCGGCTCACGGCCGATTGGGTCAGCGCCAATTCCTCCGAGGCGGCACGGAAATTCAGGTGCCGGGCAACGGCTTCGAAGGCGCGCAGCTGGCCGACCGAGATGGGACGGGTGCGCAGATGGGTCTGGGAATACTGCATGGCGGTAATTTCTGATTGATGCGTTTCGGGAATGAATAGCGTAACGCGATTTCATTGGACTGCCAAGGACTGCGGCGCGATCATTCATTCCCATCAACGACTTTTGTCTTCAGGAGAACAGCATGAACCACCTTCACCACCATGAGCTGCATTCATTCGCCGGCACGGAAAAGGTGTCGGGCTGCTGGAAGCTCGGCGACAGTCGTGCACTGACACTGCGGCCCAGCCAGCCGGGCGTGTTGCGTATCGCGCACGGACGGGTGTGGATCACTTTCGACAATGCGCAGGGCGATGATGCGGTGCGTGGTGGCGACCATTTTCTGGGCGCTGGCGACTCACTGAACCTCCTGCCAGGGCAGGTGCTGGTGATGGAGTCCTGGAACTCCCCGGAGCAATCGGCTGCCTATTTCAGCTGGGATCCGCTGCCGGCCGCGGCAGGGGTGGCCCTCAGCAGCAGCCAGTCATCGGTATTGGCGCTTGGCCCGCAATGGCGCGGTGGCGTGGCTCAGCCGCTGCGCGACTTGCGGCTGGCTTTGGGTCTGGCGGGCGCGGCGTCGGCGCGCCTGGTTGCCGGGCTGGTTGGCGGAGTGGGCGTAGCCTTGCTGGCGGCTCTTCCCCGTTTTGCTACTGATTTGGTAGCTGCTCGCACCCGTGGTTTCTTGGCTGCACGCGCTTTCAGGGCACAGTCCAGCGCCAGCCGGGCCCACTGCGCCATGAGCTGAGGCGACTCCATCGCGTCTGCGGGCGCGCTGTAGTAATTCAGTTTCATGGCCTTGCCTTTGGCTTCATAGACAAAAGGCGCACAGCCCGCGGCTTCGAACAGGCCGCGGGTTTCTTCGTCTGCCTTCAGCCACAGGGTGTCGCCTCCACCCAGGTTGGCCACCAGCGCGATATTGAGCCCGCTGGTGCTGATGCCAAACCCGCCAAACATGCGGCGCGCCGAGCACGGCCCCGCGCTGCAGAGCAGCTCACAGCAATAGTTGGCGAAGGACAGGTCAGCGGCCATTCGGTAACTTTAACGGGTTTGCGGACACCAGCTCGCGCGTCGGCGTGCTTCACAATAGCGCATGGCCCGTCCCAAATCCGCCACCCACGAGCTCCAGCGCGAAGCCATCCTCGACGTGGCCGCCCAGTGTTTTGCGCAGCGCAGCTATGTGGCCGCCAGCATGAACGACATCGCTGCGGCCTGCGGCACGTCCAAAGCCAGGCTGTACCACTACTACGGGAGCAAGGAAGCCATACTGTTTGACCTGCTGGACCGCTATACCCAGCACCTGCTGGCCATCATCGGCCAGACAGACGCCAGTGCCCAGCGCAAGAACCTGGACGACCGCGCCGCACTGCATGAGCTGATCCGCAACTTTCTGGACCAGTACGAAAGCTCGGCCACGCGGCACAGCGCACTGCTGGGCGATACCAAGTTCCTCAGCGAGGTCCAGCGCGAGCTGATCCTGGACCGGCAGCGCGACGTGGTGTCGGCCATGACGCGTTTTCTCACCCGCGCCTATCCACAGCGCATCACCCCGGGCAACCAGACGGCGGTGACCATGATGCTGTTCGGCATGATCAACTGGACCTTCACCTGGATGCGCCCCGACGGTCCCATGAGCTACCGCGACTATGCCGAAGAGGTGATCGCCATGCTCGAGCGCGGGCTGGCCTGAACGCCACCTGGCAGGGAATGCGGGTGTTTTACTATTCGTAATAAGTTACGTATAGTAAAATCATCAGCTACCAGATGCACGGCCGATGCCTGTCGGCCATCCCCCACGGAGACTCACCCATGTCCAAAGCTTTTGCTTCGCAGTCCGACCTCACGGACAAAAAAATCACTTTCGAGCAGCTCAGTGCGCACTGCTGGGCTTACACCGCCGAGGGCGACCCGAACTCCGGCGTGATCATCGGCGACAAGTTCATCATGGTCAGCGATGCGACGGCGACGCCGGCCATGGCGCAGGACCTGATTGCGCGTATCCGCGCCGTCAGCGACAAACCCATCAAGTACGTGCTGCTGACCCACTACCACGCGGTGCGCGTCCTGGGCGCCAGCGCTTACCTTGCTGAAGGCGCCACGGAGGTGATTGCCAGCAAGGGCACTTACGAGCTGATTGTGGAGCGCGGCGCCGAAGACATGCAAAGCGAGATGGAGCGTTTCCCGCGCCTGTTCCGCAATGCCGAAAGCGTGCCCGGCCTGACCTGGCCGACCATGGTGATTGCCGGCGGCAACCCTGTCAAAGGCGAGGTCCCGGGCAAGCTGGTGGTTGATCTCGGTGGCGTCAAGGTCCAGGTCTGGCACCCGGGGCCGGGCCACACCCGTGGCGACACCATTGCCTGGGTGGAAGAAGAAAAAGTGCTCTTCTCCGGCGACCTGGTTGAGTACCAGGCCGGTGTTTACACCGGCGATGCCCAGCTCGAAGAGTGGCCCGCCACCCTGGAAGCGCTGCGTGCGCTCAAGGCCGAGGCTATCGTGCCGGGCCGCGGCGAAGCCATGAAGGGCACTGCAGAGGTGAACAAGGCCATTGACTACACCAGGCAATGGGTCGAAACACTGTTTCGCTGCGGCAAGGAAGCGGCGGCCGCGAAGATGGACCTCAAAGCCGCGATGGCGCATACCCGAAAAAGCATGGATCCCGTCTTCGGCCAGGTCTTCATTTACGAGCACTGCCTGCCGTTTGATGTGAGCCGGGCTTATGACGAGGCCAGCGGGATCAAGAATCCGCGCATCTGGACGGCGGAGCGCGACAAGGAAATGTGGGCCGCGCTGCAAGCCTGACCCTGTTTCTCGAAGGCGCGCGGATTAACCTCACAATTTTTCGCTTCGATCTCCGCAAGCGGGGCCCCTCGCAGGTCGAAAAACAGTTCGCCGCGCATCTGGACAGCGGAGCTCGACAAGGAAGTGTGGGCCGCGCTGCAAGCCTGATTGCGTCAGGCAGGGCTTATGCGATGGGCCTCGCTCCTTTCGGGTTCTGTCCAGGCAAGCGGGGCCTGTTTCAGCTGTCCAGGTCCAGGCTGGGTATCAAGGCCAGGAACTGCGCCATGGTCTGCTCGGGGGTTGCGCTTTCAATCTGGGCCAGGACATCCTGGTCATCGACCGCAGCGTAACCGAGGCTGAAACGCCTGAACCTTCGGGCCTCCAGGGGGCCCTGGTGCAGGACTTCCATACCGGTGTGCCGGCTGTCCAGCCGGATCCGTTGAATCAGGGCCAGCACTTCCTTGCGCGGCCCCTCGATCTGCTGGCAAAAACGCATGCCGTCGAAAATCAGCAATCCCGTGATGCCGGCTGCCTCGTTCCCCCGGCGGGCCTGGGCTGCAATCTGGGAAACGACCTTGACGGGTGACTCGGGGGCGAGTGTGCTGATGTAGAGCACTTCGTGCAACTGTGATGTTTTATCCATAACTGGCGTGTAATGTAGCCAGCGCGCCGGGCCATCACAATGTCAAAAGACACAGGCTTTCGGTATTAAAATTTTTTGGTGCCCACCCTCCCGCCGTCACAGACGCAATTGTGTCCTCGCAGCTGCAGTGAATGCCGGCTGCGCAAGACGCAGGCCTTCAAACCCGTCTCGTCGCAGGAGCTGATGTTCATTGAGAAATTCCGCTCCGGCTCGGTTTCCGTGCCCGCCGGTGGCTCCATCATCTCTGAGCAAAACCCCAACGGCAAGCTGTTCACCCTCTACGCAGGCTGGGCGTTTCGCTACAAAACCCTCAGTGATGGCCGCCGGCAGATCCTCAATTTCCTGTTACCCGGCGACTTCATTGGCCTGCAGCAGGAATTTGCCGATGGTTCCAGCCATGGCGTGGAAGCGCTGACCGATACAGCCCTGTGTGTGTTCCCGCGCGATGGCCTGTGGGACCTGTTTCGCCAGTTTCCCAGCCTGGGTTACGACCTGACGTGGCTGGCCGCGCGGGAAGAGGGCATGGTCGATGAAAACCTGCTGACCGCCGGGCGCCGCAATGCGACGGAGCGCGTGGCCATGCTGCTGATTCATCTTTACCGGCGTGCCGAGCGCCTGGAGCTGGTGCAGGACGGTTCGACGGAGTTTCCCATCAACCAGCAACACATCGCCGATGCGCTCGGGTTGTCGCTGGTGCACACGAACAAAACCCTGAGGCGACTGCACAAGCTGGGGTTGCATGAACTAAAAAATGGACGCCTGGAGCTGTGCAATCCGAGGGCCCTGCACAGGATTGCAGACTACTATGAGTTGCCCATGCGCAGGGTGCCCCTGCTTTAAGCCGTGTAGGCCCAGTCCCACATCCGGCGGATGGGCCGGACGACAGCTTGTCCATGGCCGCTTTCCTATGCTGAACCTCCTGCCGTTGCTGTGCCAATCGACACACCGGTTGCATGCCCCAGGAATTTCAAATGGACAGCAAAACCACCTTTCCTTCGCGCTGGCTGCAGCAGCAACAGCCGCAACGGCCAGCGAACCGGCAACAGCAGCAAAGCAGCGGTTCGGGCGAATTCCAGCCCAGCCGCCTGCGGCAGGCCGGAGAAGAGACTGAACCGGCCAAGCCGCAGAACGCAGGCATGCAGCATTGACCCACCGCGTGTTAAAAAGCGGGCGCTGGCAAGCAAGGGAAAAAGGAAGCCACCATGAGCAGCAAAAAGAAACCCAACCCGGGTCCTTCGGCATCTGCCGGGACAGACCCCTCCACTTCCCGGCCACCGCAGCAGATCGGCGAAGGCAGCTATGAAGGCACACGCGACTACCAGAAAAGCATCAAGACCTATCTGGAAGACGCGGACGTGGCTGCCGACGCCCGGGCAGCCAGGCCCGCCAACGAGGATGAAGCCAGTGAGATGAAGCAGGCCGAGCAGCAAGGCCGGTCCCACTCGAAGGCCAAAGGCCAGTAGGCCATCCTTCCGGCTTGCGCCGGGCTCGCTAGTGGCAGCTAGTGCCCGGCAGCCAGGATGGCGAAGTCCTGTGCGTAGTCCTGCAGGGTTTGAACGGCCTTTGTGCGCTGCGCGGCAGTGGTGCTGTTATGCAGGGCCGCAAAGGTTTTGCAGTTGTCGCGATTCAGCCGTTCCTGGTAGCGCCTGTAAGCCGGATCGGGTGAGTTGGCGGCCCGCTCCAGATAAGCTTGCACGGCAGGTCTGGCCTTTTCCTGGCTAGCCTGGCCGGCTATCAGCGGCGCCAGGCTTTGCAGGGCATCGCGCTGGCGGCGCTGGAATTCCGCGAGTGAAATAGTTGCATCGAATACTGAGTGCCTGATGCGCTCGCGCAGCACGGCTTGCTGCTTCTCCTCCAGCCTGCCATAGAGCATCTCGGCACGGCTCACGGCCTTCTTGAAACGTTTTTCAATCAGGGCATGGGGCTTGCCATCGAGGAAGTCGCTGCGATAGTCTGCATTGAGTTCTGAGAATTTCTGCTTCAGGGCTTTCAGCTGTTCGTGCCCCAGCGTGCCGACCACCGCGCCCGCGGCGGGCACGGCGCGGTCAGAGATGGCTTGCAGCCTGCTTCGCACCTCGTCAAAAATGCCGCAGGCCTGCGCCTCATCGAGTTCGCCCGGTAGCAAGGCCTGCCATTTCCCCAGGGTCTCGATATAGACGGGAAGCTGGGTTTGCCGGTGCCACTGATGAACCCGGGCCAGTTCTTCCCGGACTTTGGGTGACTGCGTGCTGTCGAAGTCGAAATAGCCATGGAGCTGCCAGTACGCCAGCTCTGTGGCCTGGTTGTAGGCGATTTTTATGGCGCTGCAGGCCAGCAGTGTTCCGGCCACCAGCAGCACGCCGATAATCTGCAGGAAACGGCGCGTTCCCGTCCCGGACGGCACCCGCCTTGCAAACTGAAAATTCACAGGAAACTTCATGGCAATTCCAGTTGATGTCGTCATCATGGCCGCGGGCAAAGGCACGCGGATGAAAAGCGCCTTGCCCAAAGTGTTGCACCAATTGGGCGGCCGTGCCTTGCTGGCGCACGTGATTGACTGCGCGGTGCGGTTATCGGCGCGGCAGGCGGTCGTGATCACGGGCCACGGTGCGGCGCAGGTCGAAGCTGCCTGCCAGGGCATGCACCAGGAACAGGGCGGCGCGGAAACAGGGATCGGGCTGCAGTTTGCGCGGCAGGAGCCCCAGCTGGGTACCGGCCACGCAGTGCAGCAGGCGCTGCCACTGCTGGCCGATGACGGCATCACCCTGGTGCTGTCGGGCGACGTGCCGCTGACCCGGGTGGCCACGCTCCAGGCCCTGGTGGACGAGTGCGATGGCCAGCGACTGGCCCTGCTCACGCTGAGCATGGCCGACCCGACCGGTTACGGCCGCATCGTTCGCGCCGGGGAACAGCCTTCGGCGCAGGTCCGCGCCATTGTGGAACACAAGGATGCGAGCGATGCCCAGCGCGCGATCCGCGAGATCTACAGCGGCATCATGGCCGTGCCGACCCGCCTGCTGCGCAGCTGGCTGGGCCGGCTGGACAACCACAATGCCCAGAAAGAGTATTACCTGACCGACATCGTGCAGTTTGCCGTGGCCGACGGCGTGGCCGTGGTCGCGCACCAGATCACGGATGCCGCGCAGGTGGCCGGCGTCAACAGTCCCGTGCAACTGGCGGAGCTCGAGCGGGTTTACCAGCTGCAGCAGGCCACGGCCCTGATGGAGCAGGGGGTACGTCTTGCCGATCCCGCCCGCTTCGATGTGCGCGGAACGCTGGTGTGCGGCCAGGACGTGGAGATCGACGTCAACTGTGTGTTCGGCGGCAAGGTGGTGCTGGGTGACGGCGTGCGAATCGGTGCCAACTGCTGCATTGCCAACGCGGTCATCGCCGCCGGCGCGGTCATCCATCCCTTCACCCATATCGACGGCGAAAAGCTCGGCGTGCAGGTCGGCGAGGCTGCGCTGATCGGCCCCTTTGCGCGCCTGCGGCCCGGTGCGCAGCTGGGTGCCGAAGTGCACATCGGTAATTTTGTGGAGGTGAAGAACGCCACGCTGGCCAAAGGTGCCAAGGCCAACCACCTGGCCTACCTGGGCGACGCCACGGTGGGCGAGCGGGTCAACTACGGTGCCGGCAGCATCACCGCCAACTACGACGGCGCCAATAAACACCGCACGGTGATCGAAGCCGATGTGCATATCGGCAGCAACTGCGTGCTGGTGGCACCGGTGACGATCGGGGAGAAAGGCACTGTCGGCGGCGGCTCGACCATCACCAAAGACACGGCACCCGGCACCCTGAGTGTGGCGCGCGGCCGGCAAGTCAGCATTGCCAACTGGCAGCGGCCGGTGAAAAACAAGGCGGCCAAATAGCGCGCGGGTTGATCGGGCAGGGCCTGCAAATTTGCTACCAAATAAGTAGCCGTTTGCGCCCGTGTTTATTGGGCTAGAGGCAGTTTTGGCTCAAATTTTGAGCGTTTGATGCTGAAAAACGCCTTGACGTTGCGCACATTGGCATCGCCACTGAACAGCCGCTGCGCCAGTGCCAAGTAGCCCGGCATGTCGCGCACATGCACCACCATCACGAAGTCCGGCCCGGGCGAGACGCGGTAACACTGTTGCACCGCGTCGTCCTGCACCACGCGTGTTTCAAAAGCGTCAAGCTGCTCGGCACCCTGCCGGTCCAGCGTGATTTCGGTGATGGCGGTCAGCCCATGGCCCAGGGTTGCGGCCATTTTTTCCGGGGACAGTACCGCGATCTGCCGTTCAATCAGCCCGGCCTCCTGCAGGCGCTTGATGCGCCGCAAACAGGTGGGCGGCGAGACATGCACCCGTTCGGCGATGGCCTGGTTCGACTGGGAGGCATCACGCTGCAATTCATCCAGGATACGCAGGTCGGCAACATCCAGAACCAGGGCGGATATTGTTGATTGTGAATTCATTGGCGATTTTTACCATGAATATGAAATAAACAGTCAATAAAAATATTAAGAGAAATAAAATTACAAAAAATCAACAATTTCAATCATTAATTGATTTCAACGAAGACTACCATCGGCTTTCGTTTTTATAAAAAGGTTGTCTATGTGTGGCATCGTCGCTTCAGTTTCTACCCGTAATATCGTTCCCATCCTGGTGCAAGGCTTGCAGCGGCTGGAGTACCGCGGTTATGACTCGTGCGGGGTGGCTGTGTATGACCAGGGCCTGAAGCGCGCACGCAGCACATCCCGTGTGGCCGAGCTGATGGCGCAGGTCGATGCGGAGCACCTCGAAAGCGGTACCGGCATTGCGCACACGCGCTGGGCCACCCATGGCGCGCCGGCGGTGCACAACGCGCATCCCCACTTCAGCCACGGCACCGGAGATGCCGCGCACAAGCCGGGCAAGGTGGCCCTGGTGCACAACGGCATCATTGAAAACCATGATGAGTTGCGCCTGACACTGCAGGCCAAGGGCTATGTGTTTGCCAGCCAGACCGATACCGAAGTGATCGTGCATCTGATGGACAGCCTGTATGACGGCGATTTGTTTGAAGCCTTGAAGGCGGCCACCCGGCAGTTGCGTGGTGCTTACGCGATTGCGGCGTTCTGCAAGGACGAACCGCACCGCGTCGTGGGTGCGCGTGCGGGGTCGCCGCTGATCCTGGGCGTGGGCAAGGAGAACAGCGAAAACTTCCTGGCCAGCGACGCGATGGCGCTGGCCGGCGTGACCGACCAGATCCTCTACCTTGAAGAAGGCGATCTGGTGGACATCCAGTTCGGCAAATACTGGGTGGTGGACCGCGACCACAAGGCCGTGCAGCGCGAAGTCAAAACCGTGCAGGCACACAGCGGCGCGGCCGAACTCGGGCCCTACCGCCATTACATGCAGAAGGAGATTTTCGAACAGCCGCGCGCCATTGCCGACACGCTCGAAGGCGTCGAAGGGATTGTTCCGGAACTGTTTGGTGACGGTGCACACCGCGTGTTCAAGGACATTGACTCCGTGCTCATCCTGGCCTGCGGCACCAGCTACTACAGCGGCTGCACGGCCAAGTACTGGCTCGAATCGATCGCAAAAATTCCGACGCAGGTTGAAGTCGCCAGCGAATACCGTTACCGCAGCTCGGTGCCCAACCCACGGACACTGGTGGTCACCATCACGCAGAGCGGTGAAACGGCCGATACGCTGGCTGCGCTGCGCCACGCGCAGTCATTGGGCATGAAGCACACGCTGACGATATGCAACGTGGCCACCTCCGCCATGGTGCGCGAATGCAAGCTGGCCTACATCACCCGCGCAGGCGTCGAAATCGGCGTGGCTTCCACCAAAGCCTTCACGACGCAACTGGCAGGCCTGTTTTTGCTGACACTGGCGCTTGCGCAAAGCAAGGACCTCCTGAGCGACGAAGAAGAGGCCGGCCACCTCAAGGCCATGCGCCACCTGCCGGCTGCGCTGCAGGCCGTGCTGGCGCTGGAGCCGCTGGTTATCAGCTGGTCGGAGGACTTTGCAAAAAAGGAAAACGCACTTTTCCTCGGCCGTGGCCTGCATTACCCGATTGCGCTCGAAGGCGCCCTCAAGCTCAAGGAAATCAGCTACATCCACGCCGAGGCCTACCCCGCGGGAGAACTCAAACACGGCCCCCTGGCTCTGGTGACCAGCGCCATGCCGGTAGTCACCGTCGCACCCAACGACAGCCTGCTGGAAAAACTCAAGAGCAACCTGCAGGAAGTGCGCGCGCGCGGCGGGGTGCTTTATGTGCTGGCCGACGCTGACACAAAAATAGAAAGCGGCGAAGGCATCCACGTCATCCGCATGCCCGAACATTACGGTGCGCTCAGCCCGCTGCTACATGTGGTGCCGCTGCAACTGCTGGCGTATCACACGGCAGTGGCGCGCGGAACGGATGTGGACAAACCCAGAAACCTGGCTAAATCCGTCACCGTAGAGTGACGGATTTTGGGGGGCATGAATTATTCCGTGCAATTAAAGTCGTAAACAAGTTATTAAAGTCGTAAACAGGGCTCTAGGATGTTGAATTCCGCTGAAGTCTGACCCGAGGGGGATGCGGACAATTACTAGGACTGTCGTAAATCCAAGGCTCTCTCGGTATTCGATGGGGCTAAGAGAGCCAAGAGAAATCCTGATGCGCTTCTCGTTGTGCCAGCGGATGCAGGCGACGGTTGGTCTGACGCGTTTGCCGAGATTGATTTAGAACTCGATGGCCCGAATCCTGTCATCGTACGAACATATGAACTACCTCCTGATAGTCCAAGCTATTGTCCGCACGCCACTGCTTGTGAATGTGTTTACGACTTCAGCTTTGCTTGTTGTGAATTCTTGACGCCGCAAACCCGCATGGACACTAGAGGCTTGTTTACGACTTTAATTGCGCGGAATAAATGCCGCCCGGCGCAGCCGCAAGGGTTTTGATTTGGGGGAGCACTCATGTCGCGCAGCGACGTGATGTGATCACCACGCGCCTCGCAATCTTGCAAAGAGCGTGACTGTCGAACGACGGTCGCGATGTGCGGTAGCGCAATGGGAGGAGAATCACCAAGGAATTGCGCTGACTTCTGGTGCCAACCGGCAGACCGGGCATTGTTGCGGGTCTCAAGCTCCTTCAAGCATCACCTGGACCATTCTTCGGCCGCATTCGTGGCCTCAGCCGTGGCGGGCAACCAGAGCGTCATGACCAAGCCTCCGCCGTCGCGCAGCTCTGCTTCGATGCGGCCGCCGTGCAAGCTCATGGCGCGCCGCGCGATGGCGAGACCCAGGCCTGCGCCGCGCACTGATTCGCCCCCTTCGACGCGGGTAAACGGCTCGAAGATCTTCTCCAGCATGGACGCGGGCACTCCCCGGCCACGATCGAGGACCGTCACCACCAGCTCTGTGTTGCCGGCGCTGACCGTCGCATAAATTTCGACGACTGTCGCCGGTGCCGTGTACTTCACGGCGTTGCGAATGACGTTTTCAAAAGCCCGATACAGCAGTTCGCCGTTGACCTGGGTGACGAACTGGCCGGGTGCGTCGATGCAGACTTGACGCGACAAAGGTCGTGCCTCGAAGTCTGCATCTTCGGCGATGGCATGCAAAAGCTCGATCACGTCGACCCGCTCGCGCACCAGGCCGGCGGGCGCCTCGAGGCGGTGGAGAGTGAGAAGTTCCTCGATCAGGACATCCAGTCGCTCGCTTTCGCGCTGGATGCGCTCGACCATCGCGTCGGTTTGGGAGGGGTCCTGCCGCAGCAGGCCGATGGCTGCCTGAAGCCGGGATAACGGGGAGCGCAGCTCGTGGGAAATATCGTGCAGCAGCACTTCGCGCGACTCGGTCACCTGCTGCAACTGCGCAGCCATGCGATCGAACTCTCCGGCCAGATCTGCTATTTCGTCACGTCGCCCACCCATCAGCGGCTGCACGCGCGTGTCGAAACGACCCTCGGCGGCACGGCGCAAGGCCCAGCGCAGGTGGCGCAGGGGGCGGGACAGGTACCATGCCAGCGCCGGGCCCATGATGAGGACAGCGACGATGGCCGATACCAGCGGTACGAATGGCACAAAACCGAAAGTGGCATCGTCCGGAGGCGGAGGACGCCCATCCAGCGCGAGATAGGCGATGGTGCCGGCGAACGAGAGAACCATGCTCAGCCACAGCGCCAGCAGCAGCTTCCAGAAGAGCCGGCCGATGCGGCGAGTACCCATACCCGTCAATCCTCCAGCAACTGGTAACCGAGACCGCGAACGCTCTGGATCCAGGACTCGCCGTCAGCCCTTGTTCCCAGCTTCTGGCGGATGCTGCTGATGTGCACGTCAATGCGCCGGTCGAATCGCGCCAGCGGGCGGCTGAACGCCTGCAGCGAAATATCCTGCTTGCTCACGAGCTGGCCGACGTGGCGCGCAAGGACTTCAAGCAAGCTGAACTCCGTACCCGTCAATTCCAGAGGAATTCCACGCCATGTCGCCTGCCGGTTGCCCGGTGACAAAACCAGCTCGCCCGCCTGCAGCACGCGCTGCCCGGAACTGGGGGCAGCCGCCTCACGTGCTTCCGTGCGCCGCAGGATGGCGCGGATGCGCGCGACCAGTTCACCGGGCGTACAGGGTTTCGGAACGTAGTCGTCGGCACCCATGTCCAGGCCAACGATGCGATCAACGTTGTCGCCGCGTGCCGTGAGCATCAGCACCGGGACCTTGCTCAAGATGCGAATGCGGCGCAGGGCCTCCATGCCCGACAGCCGCGGCATCATGACGTCGAGCACGACGATGGCGTAGCGACCGGAGGCGGCCTCGGAGACGCCGGCCTGGCCATCGTGCACGGCGTGCACGTCAAAGCCCTCCCGGACGAGATACTGCGACAGCATCGCCGTGAGTTCGAGGTCGTCATCAACGAGCAGGACCGGAATCATTGCGACATCAGTATCGCTTGAAATCCCTGGTGCCGACCGGTGAAGACGGCTTTTTTACCCAGCTTAACTTTTGCCAACATTGGCGAACATTCGCGATACCTAGCATGGCTGCTGACCTTCAGGAGCGGCATGCAAACCCATCGACCCAACGGCTGGCAAGCCTTTTCCATTCTCGCGATCGGCCTTGCTATTGCGCTTGGCGGCTGTGCAGCGGTCGGACCGGACTATACGGAGCCCGCACCCGCAGCGGCGGCGCTTTGGCAGGCGCCCCTGCCCCATGGCGGCAGCGTGACCGCGCTCGGCGACTGGTGGAGCCAGTTCAATGATCCGGTGCTGACCCGGCTCCAGCGTTCCGCCGAATCCGGCAGCCCCACGCTCGCCAAGGCATGGGCCAACATCGAGAAGGCGCGGGCCACACTGTCCAGCGCTGGCGCATCAGGTCTGCCCAGCGCGAGTGGACAGGCGTCGGTGACACGCGGCACGCAGCAAACTGGCGAAGTGGCGACCGCTCGCAGCGCCGGCCTGGATGCCTCCTGGGAACTGGATTTGTTTGGCAAGGTACGGCGCGGCACCGAATCTGCCCGCGCCCGTGTGCAGGCGCGCGAGAACGACTGGCACGATGCGCGGGTTTCCCTTGCGGCGGAAGTGGCGGACTCGTATGTGCAGTACCGCGCCTGCGGCCTGCTCGCCAGCGCCTATGCGCAGGAGCTGACATCCATGAACGAAACCGCCAAAGCCACGGAATCGCTGGTGCGTGCCGGCTTGACCGCCGGGACGGAAGGCTCACTGGCCCGCGCCAGTCTGGCCAGCACCACCGCTTCCGGGCTCGCGCAACGCGCGCAATGCGAACTGCTGGTGAAATCGTTGGTGAACCTCACAGGAATCGATGAACCCGAGCTGCGTCACCAACTGGCGCAAGGCGGCATCGGCGTCCCGCAGCCGACGGGACTCGACGTGCAAAGTGTGCCGGCACAGGCGCTGCGCCAGCGGCCTGACCTTGCATCGCGCGAACGTGAGTTGGCGGCTGCAAGTGCAGACATCGGCGTGGCGCAGGCCGACCTCTACCCGAGCTTGTCGCTTTCGGGATCCATCAAGGTTTCCGCGATTGGCCTCGCGTCGGCACTGACCAGCTGGTCTTTCGGCCCCACGCTGTCCATTCCGCTCTTCGACGGCGGGCGCACGCGAGCCGCCCTCCACAGCGCGCGAGCTGGCTACGAAGCGGCGTATGCCGACTGGCGTCAAACCGTGAGAACGGTTGTCAAGGAAGTGGAGCAGTCTCTGGTCCGCCTGGACAGTGCCGCAAAGCGCACGGAACAGTCAGAACGCGCAGCCCAGGAGTACCGGCGATACCTCGTGGGAGCCGAAGCGCAATGGCGCGCGGGCACCATCAGCCTGTTCACGCTGGAGGAGTCGAGGCGCCAGGCGCTGTCAGCCCAGATCGAATTGATTGGCTTGCAACGTGATCGCGTCGCGTACTGGATCGCCCTGTACAAGGCGCTGGGAGGGGACTGGCAGTCCGCGACCCCGGCAGGTCCTTCCGCAGCAAGCGCCGCTTACGGGGAAAAGGCCACCCCATGAAGAACAAACTCAACGTCAGGCGAAAACTGGTGATCGTGGCCGCGGTCGCCGTCCTGCTGATCGCGCTGCTCGCATGGCGGGCCTTGACGGCAGAAGATCCGGGCACGCCGGCGGAGTCAAGCGTGAGTGCCCTGACTGTCAACCTGGTCACCGCCGAAACACAGAGCTGGCCAAGGCAGTTGCAGGCCAGCGGTGCCTTGACTGCCTGGCAGGAGGTCATCGTCTCCCCGGAAACCGGCGGGTTGCGTATCGCGAAGCTGTTGGTCGACGTGGGCGATTCGGTTCGGCGAGGACAGCTGATGGCGGAGCTTGCCGACGATACGGTGCGGGCGGAGTTACGCAAGCAGGAAGCCCTGGCAGCGCAGGCCAGCGCCAGCCTGGCCCAAGCCAGCACCAACCGGCAACGAGCGCAGTCTGTCGATGTGGCCGGTGCCTTGGCGCCGCAAAAGATGGATGAGTACCTCACGAATGAGGCGACGGCGTTGGCATCTTTAGCTTCGGCAAAGGCGGATGTCGAAAGCGCGCGCCTGAAATTCGCGCACACGCGGATCGTGGCGGCGGACGATGGCGTCGTCTCCTCCAAGTCGGCGATTCTGGGCAATGTCGTCAACACCGGCGCGGAGTTGTTCCGCCTGGTGCGCCAGGGGCGGGTGGAATGGCGTGCCGAACTGGATTCTCGCCAGCTTGCCGGCGTACGCGCAGGCCAGATCGCCCGCGTCGTTCTGCCCAGCGGCAGCAGCGTGGAGGGTAAAGTGCGCCTGGTTTCACCAACGCTGAGCACGGCCACCGGCCGCGGAATCGCGTATATCAGCCTGCCGTCCGGCGAAGGTGTACAACCTGGACTTTTCGCCAGCGGCACGATCGAGCTCGAGGCAAAGCCGGCATTCACGTTGCCGCAGTCCGCAGTCGTGTTGCGTGACGGTCGGACCTATGTCTACGTGGTCGATTCCGTCAACAAAGTAGCCAGCCGACTGGTCACCACTGCTAGGCGGCAGGGCGACCGGATTGAGATATTGTCCGGGCTCGATGCCACTGCCCGCGTGGTTGCCAGTGGCGGTGCCTTCCTCTCCGAGGGGGCGCCAGTCACCGTGGCTTCGGTGCCCACGACGGCAGTGCAGAAAGTGGGTGCCCAGTGAACATCTCCTCCTGGTCCATCCGCAATCCGGTCCCCGCGGTCCTTCTTTTCTTTCTTCTCACAGTGCTGGGCGTGCTGGGTTTTCAGCGCCTGGAGATCCAGGATTTTCCGGACATGGACCTGCCGACGATCCAGATCAGTGCATCGCTCGAAGGTGCGGCACCGGCGCAGCTTGAAACCGAGGTGGCACGGGAAATCGAGGACAAACTCGCTTCGCTCACGCGCCTGGATCACATCACCACGACGATCACCGAAGGCGCGGTGAGCATCAGTGTCAGTTTCCAGCTGGACAAGGACACCGAGGAGGCCTTGAGTGAAGTGCGTAATGCTGTCGACAGCGCCCGCGCGGAACTTCCGGCAGGCATGAACTCACCCACCGTCTCCAAGCTGACGGCTGCGGGATCGGCCATCCTCACCTTCACGATCGAGTCGGGCCGGATGGACGAGCGGGATCTCACCTGGTTCGTCGACAACGATCTATCGAAAGCGCTGCTGGCCGTCAAGGGGGTTGCTTCGGTGGCGCGCCTCGGCGGCGTCGACCGCGAGGTGCACGTGGATCTCGATCCCACGTTGATGGCCGGCCTCGGGGTTATGCCCGCGGCTGTCTCCTCGCAGCTCAAGGCCGTGCAGAAGGAAAGCTCAGGAGGCCAGGGCCAGATCGGGTCCCAGCGGCAGTCGACCCGCACCATCGCGACGGTCGGGTCTGCAGCGGAGGTTTCGGCCATCAGCATCCCGTTGGCCGACGGGCGTTACGTCCGGCTGGATCAGATCGCCCGCATTACCGATACTTACGCCGAGCGCAGTACGCGCGCCTTCCGCGACGGCAAGCCCTTCGTCGGTTTCCAGGTAACGCGCTCGAAGGGCTACTCCGATGTGGCGGTTGCTGGGCAGGTACGCACCGCGGTGGAGGCTTTCGCAAGAGTCCGTCCGGAAGTCAAGATCGCAGAGGCGAGCAACATGGTGACGCCGATTCAGGAGAACTACGAAGGCTCCATGTTCCTGCTGGTCGAGGGCGCGCTGCTGGCCATCCTGGTGGTCTGGTGGTTCCTGCGCGACTGGCGGGCCACCCTGGTTTCGGCGACGGCGCTGCCGCTGTCAATCATCCCTACTTTTGGTGTGATGGCGCTCGCCGGCTACTCGCTCAACACCGTGACGCTGCTGTCGCTTTCGCTGGTGGTGGGCATCCTGGTTGACGACGCCATTGTGGAGGTTGAGAACATCGAGCGGCATCTGCGCATGGGAAAGACGCCCTATCAGGCGGCCATGGAGGCAGCCGACGAAATCGGCCTGGCGGTGATTGCCACGACCTTTACCCTGGTCGCGGTTTTCCTTCCGACGGCATTCATGAGCGGCATCCCGGGTCTCATTTTTCGTCAGTTCGGGATCACAGCCTCGGTCGCGGTGCTGGTATCGCTGCTGGTAGCGCGCCTTCTCACGCCCATGATGGCGGCCTACCTGCTCAAACCGGTCCAGCCCGGTGAACACGGCGACAACACGGACGGGCCGCTGATGACGCGCTACCTGCGGTGGGTTCGCACCACCTTGGCCCAACGCAAGGCAACGGTGCTGGCGACTGTGGTGTTCTTCCTGTTGTCACTCGCACTGATCCCCTTGCTGCCCACGGGCTTCATGCCGGCACAGGACAAAGCCCAGTCCAGCGTGAGTTTGAAGCTGCCGCCGGGCGGTACGCTGGATGAAACAGCGGAGACTGGTCGCCGCGCGGCCGCATTGTTGAGCAGCCTGCCTGAAGTGAGCAGCGTCTTTGTTTCTGCGGGCACCGCGACCAGCGGTGCTGGACTGGGCGGCGCCAGCGCGACTGCCGATGTCAGCAGCGCGACGCTGACAGTGGACCTGGTGCCGCGCGGCGAGCGCACGCTCAAGCAGTCGGGCGTTGAGGCAAAAATGCGCCAGACCTTGCGAGCGCTGCCCGGCGTGCAGGTTTCGGTGGGAGGTGGCGGCAGCGGGGAGTCACTGGACATTGCGCTGGCCGGCGATGACGCGCAGGCGCTGGCCTCCGCCGCTGCGCAGGTCGAGTCCCAGCTGCGTACGCTCAAGGGTATCGGTAACGTCACCTCGAGCGCTGCATTGCAGCGGCCAGAGATTCAGATCAGGCCGAACGCCGAGCGTGCGGCAGCGCTAGGGGTGACCACGGAAGCGCTCGCCGAGGCGGTGCGGATTGCCACCTACGGTGACTATTCGACGGCTTTGCCAAAGCTCAATTTGCCGGAACGCCAGATTCCCATCCGTGTACGGATGAATCCGGCGGTACAGACCAATCTCGGTGCAGTGGGCCAATTGCGCGTTCAGGGCAGCGGCGGCACCGTGAGCCTGGCATCTGTCGCCGAAATCGTCATGGGCAGCGGACCTTCCCAGATTGCTCGCCTGGACCGCTCACGCAACCTGACGCTCAGCGTCGAGCTCGGCGGGCGCGCGCTGGGCGAAGTCCAGCGCGAGGCCATGGAACTGCCGGCACTGAAGAACCTGCCCGCGGGTGTGAAGCGCGTGGAGCAGGGCGAATTGCAGCGCATGTCCGAGCTCTTCCAGAGTTTCGGTGTTGCGATGGCCATCGGTATTTTTTGTATCTACGCTGTGCTGGTCCTGCTGTTCCATGACTTCATGCAGCCTGCCACCATCCTGTCGGCCCTGCCACTGGCGATGGGCGGTGCGCTGTTCGCATTGTGGGTGTCGCACCAGGCATTCTCGATGCCGGCTGTGATCGGCGTCCTGATGCTTATGGGCGTCGTGACCAAGAACTCTATTTTGCTGGTGGAGTACGCCATCATGGCGCGGCGTGAACATGGCATGAGCCGGCTGGGTGCGCTGATCGACGCCTGCCACAAGCGGGCCCGCCCCATCGTGATGACCACGGTGGCCATGGGCGCGGGCATGCTGCCCAACGCGCTGGGCCTGGGCGCGGAGCCAAGCTTTCGCCAGCCCATGGCCATCGTTGTGATCGGTGGCCTGCTCACTTCCACCGTGTTGAGCCTGTTGGTGGTTCCAGTGGTGTTCACCTACGTCGACGACCTGCTGCAATGGGCGCGGCGCTTTTTTGTTCGCCGGGAACAGGTAACGGCGGCGGCCGATGCGCTGTGACAGCTCTCTCCTGGATTTTCAGGAAGGTCGACGTTCGAGCTTCTCTCCAGGAATGCCCCGGAGCCTGCACCAATTCCACCGTGAGGCGATTGATGAATCCGATACTCATACCTTGCCTTGAACAATAGGCGACGAATCTGTAGCGCATCCGGGCCTGTGGCTCCGTGTACTGCAGACGGAACCGTTGTCGTTCAGTAAACCGTTGTGGCCCATAACCAAATGCCTCGAGCTGTGCGCGTAGCTCTGGCCATGTCGCGCATGTATTTGCCGCACCTCGCGCGGTTGACACCAGTTTCGTTATGTAGCTACTCGTCTGCCGGAATGAAGAGCTCACTCTTCGCTCTTGAATCCAGAGGCCTGGACGATGGGTCGCCAGAAGGCCAGCTCGGCGCGCAATTGTTTCCTGACGGTTGGGCCGTCCAGTCCCGTGGGCTCGAGCCCCATGCTCATGAGCTGTGCATACACC
>NZ_JBAQYR010000054.1:0-39496 GCF_049790275.1 Polaromonas sp. | reverse complement strand
GGCCTGCACGGCCGGATCGCGCCAGCCGCCTTGCCAGCCGAGCTGGAGTTCGGCGCTGCCGCTAGCCGATGCGTTTTGCAAAGCTGTGGGTGCACCGGGCAGGCGCTGCAACCAGCGCAGGGCCTGGGCGGCGTCCCGCCCACGCAGGCTCAGTTCGCCAGCGCCGCGCGTTTCGCGCAGCTCGCCTTGCACTTGGGCGCTCAGGCCGGGTGCGCTCAGATTGAGGCGGCCTTTGCCGCTGCGAAGGGCGGGCTGGATGTCCAGCGTGCCGGCCAGCTCGGCATCGTCAGTGCGCACCTGCAGTTCGGTCAGCGTCAGCGTGTCTGCTGCCCAGCGCCCGGAGGCACGGGCGTCGCGCAAGCGCAAGGCCGCGAGCGTGTTGCCGGCTGTGCGAGGGGGTGCAGCGGCAGCCTTGCCGCTGGCCTGCAGCCTGGCATCAAAACCGATGGCGCCGGCTTGCCCCTTCAGTTCGGTGCGCCCGTCCACCGGCAGCGGCGCCAGCTGGGTGTGCAGGGCGGCCGGGTTGATGTTTTTCAGCGTGGCCTGCACTTGCCACGCTGGCTGCGCGGCGGCAGAAGGCGCCGCGCCGGATGCCTCGGTCCATTGGCCGCTGGCGGTGACTTCGCCGCCACCCAGCTGTGCCTGCAGGCTGCGCACCAGGGCCGCGCCGCCGCGCCATTCGCCCTCTGCCTGCAGTTTGTCGAGCGGCAGGCGTTGCTGGTCCCAGGGGCCGGGCAGGCTGTTGCTGATGGCGGTCTGCAATTGCCAGGCGTTGCTGCGGCTGCTGTTGGGCCGGATGCTGAGGGTGCCGCTCAAGCCGGTTTGCGGCGCGCCGGGCCAGAGGCTGGCCAGGTCCAGTGCGCGAAAAGTGGCGTCGGCCTGCGGCAGGGGTTGCGCGGCCCAGGGCGTGATGCGTGCCGTGGCGCTGGCTTGTGGCGCATTGCCGGGGCGGACTGATGCAGTGTTGACCTTGATCTCACCCCTGGCTTGCAGTTCGGCCAGTGGCCCTTTTGCTGTGGCGTCAAAGGCCAGCGGCAGTCGTGTGCTGCTGCCCGGTACGGCCGCTTCCAGCACGCCCGAGAGTGCTGCATCCAGCGTGAGCGCACCGGTGGCAAGCAGGGTGGCGCGGCCGGAATAACGCCCGCCGGCCACTTGTGCATTCGCCAGTTCGATCTTGTGCTGCACGCCATCAAATTCAAAACGCGCGCGGATCGCGCTGGCCTCCAGCGCAGGCGGGCCCAGCCACTGCAGGCGGTCTATCGCCAGTTCATCCAGCGTGATGCGAAAGGGCAGGGTCACAGATGCCGGCGGACCGGCCGAAGCTTCCGCCCGCGGACGCTGGTCGTCCACCCGCAGGCTGGCCATGGCCAGGCGTTCGAGCTTGAGCGTGCCCGAAAGCAACGACAGCGGCTGCCATGCCAGATGGACGCCGCTGGCGACGAGCTGCAGGCCATCCTGCTGCCAGCCCAATGTTTCAACACGGCCGCCCGCGCGCAGGGAGCCCGTCACGCCCTCCGCTGTGAGCGGCTGCGAACGCGCGGCCCAGCGCAGTGCGGTGGCGAGTGAGCCTTCGCTGCCCGACCACCCCCAGAGCGCACCCAGAGCACCCATGAGTACCAGCAGGAAGGTGCCAACGACGGCAGCGAGTGCGGTGCGCCAGCGGCGCGGCGCCCGTGGGGGCCGTGGGGCTGGCGGAGAGCTGTCAGGCATGGCCATCAGAAAACAAAACCCACACTCATGTGCAGCCGCAGCTTTTTGGGCTCCAGCCCGTAAGCCACGTCAATCTGCAGCGGACCGATGGGGCTGCGCCAGCGCACACCTGTGCCCACGCCGACCTTGGGCTTGAGGTCTTTCGGTCGTTCGGCCACGGAGCCAGCGTCGATGAACAGCGTGTGCTCCCATTCGGTGGGCAGGCCGTTGCGCCGTATCGGCCGCTGCCATTCGATGCTGCCGACGGCCATATAACGCCCCGGTCCGGTCACGCCATTGGCGCGTTCCACACCGATGTCGCGGTAGCCGTAACCCCGCACCGTGTTGTCGCCGCCGGTGCGAAACAGCAGGGTGCCGGGAATACGCGACGAGTCGGCCGCCACCACGGCGCCAGCCTCGGCGCGCAGCGAAAGACGGCTGGCGGTCAGCGATTTCACGCCGAGCCAGCGCCCCGTGGTGCGCAGGAAAGGCTTGCGTTCGCTGCCCAGTGTGACGCCGCCGCCGAGTTCAAACCCCAGGCCATAACCTTTGCCGGGAAAAGGCAGGCTGTCGAAATAGCGGCCGGTCCATACATAGTTGCCGCTGATGGCAGAGCCGTCACCGGTGTCGCTGTCGGCAATCGCGGTCGGGCTTTTGGTCTGCACGCTGGCACGGTCGTATTGCAGGTACATGTTCCGGTCGATGCGGTCGCCGGCCTGTGAGCGGCCGAAACGCAGGCGTTGTGCGCGCGTGACCAGCTCGTCGTCGTCCAGACGCTCAGCCCGGCCGAGCGCGCCCCAGCGCCAGCCGCCCTCGTCCGGGATGGCCGTCCATTCGGTCTGCGCAAACGGCGACTTGCGCTCCAGCTGCAGCTTGGTCACCGCGCGCCAGCCGATGCCGGGCACGCGATGGTGTGTGTGTTCCACCGATGCGCGTGGCCCCCCGTCGGTGGTGATGCCCACGCCGAGAATCACTTTTTGCCGGGGGGCTTCACGCACCTGGACTTGCACGGGCGCCGCCGCCGGGTCGCTTTCGGGGTCTACAAAAATGGCTGCCGAATCGAAATAGCCACTGGAAGCCAGGCGCTGCTGGGCTTCCAGAAGACGGTTCTGGTCATACACGGAACCGGGTGCAAGGCGCGCGAGCCGCGGCACCAGCAGCGGGTCGTAACGCTGGATGCCGCTGACCTGCATGGGCCCGAGGCGGTAAAGCGGGCCGGAGTCGAGGCGCAGCGACAGGTTGGCACTTTGGGTTGTGGCATCGATGTCGGCCAGGCTGTCGGCCAGCCGCCCCGCCGGGTAGCGGCGCGCCACCAGCCCGCGCAGGGCCTGGGTCTTGGCACTGTCCCAACCGTCCTGGGTGAAGCGCTGGCCGATGGGCAGGCGCCAGTTGCGGCGTATTTCCTCGCGCTGTGCCGCTGCATCGGCGTCGGGCGAGCCGGCGACGTCCCCCGAAAAGTCGATGGCCACACTGCGGGTCTGGGTGGGCTCACCCGGCGTGACCCCAACCACCACTTTTGGACGCTGGGCGGTGCTGCCTTCCTGCGTGATGCGGATGTCGGGACTGAAATAGCCCAGCGTTCCCACCAGGTTGCGCACATTGCGTTCGGCCAGCACGATCAGGCGGGCGAGCTCGGCGTCATCCAGGTCGGTCACCGCGCGGTAGCGCTGCAGTTCGAGGTGCCGTTCCAGCAGTTCACGCACAGCATCGGGTGCCCGCACCTCGATGTCAAAGGCGGAGACGTCCGTCTGTGCCTGCGTGGGCCCGACCGAGCCTGCCGGTGTGGACGGCGGCGTCACGCTGGCGGGAGGTGGCGCCGGCACGGTGGTCTGCGTGACGGGCGCGGGCTTTGTGGCCGAAGGAGGGGGCGTGGCACTGTCGGATGGGGCGGAGGGCGCTACAGCCTGGGCTGCAGCAGCGCAGGTGAAAAGGAGGGCGAGCGCTGCGGCCGGTAAATTCCTGGCCGCCCTCCAGGCGAGGCAGGAACGGGAATGGGTCACTAGGGGCCTGTTCACACTATGTATACAAGATGCGTTGCGAGTCAAAAAGGTCATGCGCGAGGCGCAAAATGCAGCCGGGCTGACGCCCGGCCAGGCTTTGCAACGCTGCGCATGGCCTTTTTGGCCGCAACCCGGAGGGAACGGGGTGAAAACAACGCCACTCCGCGTTGCACTCCTACGCCAGACGCCCGGTCTGGCGGTCGTCGCGCGCCTTGATTGGCGCTGTTTTCACCGCGTTCGCACTTGCATACATAGTGTGAACAGGCCCTGGTCCAGTTTACTTGGACAGCAAACGCATCGCCTCTTCAAGGCCCTTGATGGTCAGGGGGAACATGCGCTGGTTCACCAGCTGCTGCATCACGCTGATGCTCTGGCGGTACTGCCAGACGCCCTGCGGTTCGGGGTTGATCCAGACGAATTTCGGGAAGGCGTTGGTGAGCCGCTGCATCCATTCGGCGCCGGCTTCCTCGTTGTTGTATTCGACACTGCCGCCCGGCTGTAATATTTCGTAAGGGCTCATGGTCGCGTCACCGACAAAGATCAGTTTGTAGTCCTTGTTGTACTTGCGGATGATGTCCCAGGTCGCAAACTTCTCGCTGAAGCGGCGCCGGTTGTTCTTCCACATGAAGTCATAGACGCAGTTGTGGAAGTAGTAGAACTCGATGTGCTTGAACTCGGTCTTGGTGGCCGAAAACAGCTCCTCGACGCGCGCGATGTGTTCGTCCATGGTGCCGCCCACGTCCATCAGCAGCAGCACCTTCACGTTGTTGTGGCGCTCCGGCACCATCTTGATGTCCAGCCAGCCGGCGTTGGCCGCGGTGGAGCGGATGGTGTCGTCCAGATCCAGCTCTTCGACATGGCCTTCACGCGCGAACTTGCGCAGGCGGCGCAACGCCACCTTGATGTTGCGTGTGCCCAGCTCCTGCGTGTCGTCGTAGTCCTTGTAGGCGCGCTGGTCCCAGACTTTCACCGCGCTCTTGTTGCGGCTTTTCTCCTGGCCGATGCGTATGCCCTGCGGGTTGAAGCCATTGGCGCCGAAGGGCGAGGTGCCGCCGGTGCCAATCCATTTGTTGCCGCCCTCGTGGCGCTCCTTCTGCTCCTCGAACCGCTTTTTGAGCGTTTCCATGAGCTCGTCCCAGCCCATCTTCTCGATCTTGGCCTTGTCTTCGGCGCTGAGCTCAAGCTCCAGGTTCTTGCGCAGCCATTCGAGCGGGATGTCCTTGGTGAAGTCGGCAATCATCTCCACACCCTTGAAGTAGGCCGCAAAGGCGCGGTCAAACTTGTCGTAGTGCTTTTCGTCCTTCACCAGCACAGTACGGCTGAGGTAATAGAAGTCGTCGATTTTGTACGCGCCTTCCCCGATTTCGCCGCTTTCATCATCCTTGCCGCTGTTGGGCCCGACCACGCCGGCCTGCAGCGCTTCGAGCAGCATCAGGTATTCCTTGACCGAAACCGGCAGCTTGGCCGAACGCAGGGTGTAGAAGAAGTCGATCAGCATCTGCAAATCTCCGAACATGTGAAGCGTGGGCAGGCCGCTTTGTCCTCGAACGTAAAGATCGTACCTTTGCAACTCGGTAATGTCAGGGTCTTGCCCGGAAAAATTCCCAGGCCTTCAAATTGAGCATCGTAAACAAGGCGCCCTGTCTCTTTTAACGGATCACGGGATAAAAAATCCCGGCATGTTTCAGAGTATCCAGCTACCACTGTCCATTCCTTTTTTGAATCGTTGCGAATAGTGATCAAGCGAGGAACATAGTTGCCCGTGCTTCGCTGATCTGTCCATTGGTAGTTTGAAGATAACTTTGACAAAGTAAATTGCTTGGCAGGAGGCGCCTTCATCGTCACATTGTTCTTTGCATCCAGAAACTTGATGTCGGCCGTCGTAAGGATTCCCGGGACATCCAAAGTGAAATTTTTGAGTAAAACTTCCTTTGGGATAACGGGGTTGCAGGCATTTTTTAAGGAAGAATTTTCCAGCACCTTCGCTCGTCTCACATAGACGGGTTTATCGGTTCGAGGAGGGTGAGCATCCGCTAACCCGCCTCGAACAATTTTGTAAATTCGTTTTTCGGCAAGCTCATCCGCACGATGTCCGGTTTCCATGAATAAAGTCAGCTTCTTTCCCGTAATCTTGCCGACCAACTGGCCGGTGTAAACCCTGGAGCAATTGATACCACCGCACTCCGAGTAACTTCCGCAGACAGAGTTGCCATTTTGAACCAGCGACATTTCCGCGTAGCCCGCATATTTTTCCCCGAGGAAGCAATGGCGAACGTAGATTTCGCCAGAAGTGTCTTCAATCTCCTTGTCGTTGCAAGTTCCCAGGATCCGATAGGAGCCGGTAATGTCAGCTGGCTTTTGCGCGGCGGCGAGACCCGTGCCCGCCAGCCATACAGCGCACAGGACCGAAAGAACAAGGTTGCGCGCGCCAAGCACTGACTTATCCGCGTGGTTTGTCCAGCATGTACAACAACTGCGCCTTGACCTCCGGCCATTCGCCGGAACGCAGGCTGTACATCACCGTGTCGCGAATCGTGCCGTCACGCCGCATCGCGTGGCCGCGGATCACGCCGTCCTTGCGCGCGCCCAGGCGCTCGATGGCGCGTTGCGAGGCGTGGTTGAAGTTGTCGGTGCGCCATCCCACCACATGGCAGCCCAGGGTTTCAAATGCATGGGTCAGCATCAGCAGCTTGCAGGTGGTGTTGATATGGGTGCGCTGGCAACGCGCGGCGTACCAGGTGTAGCCAATTTCCACGCGTTTCACGGACGGCAGGATGTCGTGGTAACTGGTGCTGCCCAGCACGGTGCCTGTGGCCTGGTCGCGCACGACAAAAGCGAAACGTGCGTTGGTATCGCGTCCAGCCAGCGCGGTCTCTATATAGGCGCGCGTCTCTTCCGGCCGGGGCACGGAGGTGACGCGCAGGTTCCATAGCTCGCCATCAGCCGCCGCCGCGCGAAGGCCTGCTTCATGCTCAAGTGCCAGGGGCACCAGCTCTACACCGCGATCAGACAGGATGACAGGTTGCACAAAACTCATTGGTCTTCACTCCGTTTTTTTTCCTTCGCACGGCGCCAGCGCCGCGCCAGCTGCAGGCCCAGGCCGCCGCCCAGGCCCACCAACACAATGGCGCCTATGGTGCTGTTGCCATAACCCTGCGCAAAAATATCCAGGCCCAGCAAACGGCCGATCCAGAAACCAAACAACGCACCGCCGACAAACCCCACGGCATCGGACAGCCCTTCCAGCCATAGAGCTTTATGCATGGGTGGTGGTTCCGTGGACGGTGGTGTAGCGGTTTCCGTGGCGTTGTACCTGAATTTTCATGGGGATTTTTTCGCCTGCAGATAGTTGCGCTTCTGGCATTGCGCGCCTGGCAGTTTGCCCGGTGGCGTGCTGTTGCAAAGGCGGTCCAGCTCGAGCTGGGCTTGCCTGTGGCCGAGATGGGCGGCGCGCGCCACCAGTTCGAGCGCGTACCAGGGCACCTGGGACGCGGGTTTGTTTGCCGGCAGTTGCGCTGGCTGCACTTTTTTTGCCGCGGCGGTGGGTGCACGAACCTGGGGCCCGGCTGCCGCCTTGCCTTCCAGCAGGCTGACGTAGTCGCGCACCATCAGGTCGGTATCTGCAGCACTGAATTTCGCCGAAGGCATGCCCAGCCACGAACGGGTACCCGGGTCGGGTACATCCAGCAGTGTTTTGCCCGGCGTGGAAAGCATGGCGGCCACATCGTCGGGAACGGCCTTGCCCAGGCCTGTCGCCTTGGACAACTGCTCGGCGGAGGTGGCTGCAGCGCCGCCCTCTGCCGCCGCACCGGCCTTGGCTGCTTTCGCCGCGTGGGAAGCGCCTTCGAGGGCTTCCGCACCGACGACCGCGCCGGCGCCGGTTGCAGCACCTTTACCTGCTGCGCCTGCAACCCCTTTGCCCGCGGCAGAACCGAGTTTCCCCAAGGCGCCCAACCACGCATGGGCCGGCAGCGGCAGGAAAGCCGTCAACACGAGCAGCGCACTGATGGCAGCGGCGGCGGGGCGGCGGGCTGGAAACAGGATCATGGGCCCGGTGCGCTAGCGGTTGTGGCGCTGCATGAACACCAGTTTTTCAAACAGGGTCACGTCCTGCTCGTTCTTGAGCAGTGCGCCCACCAGCGGCGGCACGGCCACCTTGTCTTCCTTGCTTTGCAGCGCTTCAAGCGGAATGTCTTCAGCCACCAGCAGCTTGAGCCAGTCCAGCAGCTCGGAGGTTGAAGGTTTTTTCTTCAGGCCAGGCAGGTTGCGCACGTCGTAAAACGTTTTCATGGCCGCGGCCAGCAGTTCCTTTTTCAGGCCGGGGAAGTGGACATCGACGATCAGTTTCATCGTGTCGGCATCGGGGAACTTGATGTAGTGGAAGAAGCAGCGGCGCAGGAAGGCGTCGGGCAGTTCCTTTTCGTTGTTCGAGGTGATGAACACCAGCGGGCGGTGTTTGGCCTTGATCAGTTCACGTGTTTCGTACACATAGAACTCCATGCGGTCGATCTCGCGCAGCAGGTCGTTGGGGAACTCGATGTCGGCCTTGTCGATTTCGTCAATCAGCAACGCAACCGGCTGGTCAGCGGTGAAGGCCTGCCAGAGCACACCCTTGACGATGTAGTTGTGGATGTCCTTGACTTTTTCGTCGCCGAGCTGCGAGTCGCGCAGGCGCGATACCGCGTCGTATTCATACAGGCCTTGCTGCGCCTTGGTGGTGGACTTGATGTGCCACTGCAACAGCGGCAGGTTCAGCGCCTGGGCCACTTCCTCGGCCAGCATGGTCTTGCCGGTGCCGGGTTCGCCCTTGACCAGCAGGGGCTTCTTGAGGGTGGCAGACGCATTGACGGCAAGCATCAGATCCTGGGTGGCGACGTAGTTTTTGGAGCCTTGAAATTTCATGTTGGACAGGAAGTAGAAGCTGGAAGGTCGGAGTCGATCTGTGCGGATTGGCGGGGGCGGGAGTCACCCCGGCAGGCCCAGATATAATCAGCGGCTGTTTTATATAACAAATTCTCACCTGATTGTGCGCGCAAAATGACCAAGCTGTTTACCACGCTATTCGCTCTTGCTGTCTCATTTGTGACGGTTTCCGCCCATTCCCAGGACATCAAGGGGGATGTCAAAGCCGGCGAAGGAAAAAACGCCATGTGTATTGGCTGCCACGGCATCAAAGGCTACCAAGCCAGCTTTCCCGAGGTGTACAAAGTCCCGATGATTTCCGGCCAGAGCGCCAAGTACATCCAGGCTGCCTTGAATGCCTATAAAAAAGGCGAGCGCAAACACCCCACCATGCGCGGCATTGCCGACAGCCTCAATGACCAGGACATTGCCGACCTGGCCGCTTATTACAGCCAGCACGGCGTGACAGACAGCGCTGCCGCCGCATCCAGAACCGCCAAAACGCCCGATCCGGCCGTGGCTGCTTTGCTGGGCAAGGCCAACTGCGCTTCCTGCCATGGTGCTGATTTCAGCAAACCAATTGACCCGACCTATCCCAAACTGGGTGGCCAGCATGCGGACTACCTGTTTGTGGCGCTCAAATCCTACAAGATGGACAGCAACAACCCCAAGGTCGGCCGCGGCAACGCCATCATGGCTGGCATGGCGAAGCAGTACACCAATGCAGAACTCAAGCAGCTGGCCAACTACCTGTCATCGGTGGAAGGCGATCTGAAGACCGTTCCGCAGAGCAAGTTCCGCTAGACCGCTTCGCACTCATGAAAAAGCCGCTGATCCAGCGGCTTTTTTTGTGGGCTACCTATCCGGGTACGCACCGTGGAAGCTCTTTCCCTTTACAAGCAGGGGCCGCGAATCTGGCTTGGCCAGTCCGCAGGCGCAGCGGTCCCCTCGGGGGCAGGGAGCTCCACGAAGTGAGCAACCGTGGGGGCTAATCTCTAGTCGCCTGACGCTGCACGCAGGCGATGTAGGCCTCACCATCAGGCGGTCTTCCGGCACGCTGGCTTTCCCAGACCATCTGGCCCAGACAATCCATGGCTTCGTGATGCGCGTCATGCAATGAATCGCGTTTTGCCGTGAGCAATTCCACCGCCTGCCGGATGCCGCGCGGCTGGTCGATGGAGCACTGCTCGCTGATCGACAGGTGCATGGACAGGTGCAGAAAGGGGTTGGCCTTGCCGTCTTCCAGGTCGTACATCCTGGTCAGCGCCGCGTCGGCATCGGCGAAGTCTGCGTGGTATTCAGGGTGCTCGTCCATCCATTGGCTTGCTATGATTTCAATAGCTTCCAGCGCTTGCCCGGAGCGGGCTTTGGCATAAACAGAGCAGAAAAAACGGCGAACGTCGGCTTGCGAAGGGGTGAACATGCAGCAAGCGTAGCACGGGGGCCTGCTTCCGCTGGCGCCGTGGTGTTTCCGGTGCGCAAAGGCCTGAGGCGGCCATGTCCTACGCGTGCTGCGGAGCCTATCGCTTAAATTACGGGCACGGCAGCGTGATACCGGCAAGCGCGCGCCGGTCCATTCATATCCGGCGAGGAGAGTTTCATGAACGCAATGAGAATCACGGGCATTGTCCTGATTGTGCTGGGCCTGGCCGGTTTTTTCACCGGCGGCTTCAGTTTCACCAAAGACACGTCCAAGGCCAAGATCGGTCCGCTGGAGCTCGTCGTCAAGGAAAAAGAGACCGTCAACTTTCCACAGTGGCTGAGCATTGGCGCGGTGGTATTGGGCGCTGTGGTGCTTGTCATGGGCGCGCGCAAGTCTTAGCCCCCACGTTCGCTCACTGCGTGTAGCTCCCTGCACCTTGCAGGCCGCCGCTTGCCGGAGGCCTCGCTTCTGATGCCTGTCCAAACCTGCTCAAGCAGGTTCGGAGCCGTAGGCATCAGCCCCGAGGGGGCGCTGCGCCTGCGGGCTGGCAAAGCCAGGCCCGCGGCTCTTGCTTGAAAAGAAAAAAAATCCCACGGTCGCAACGCTGCTTGTGACGGGCTGACTCGAGGCCCGTTCATCCCTTGCTCTGCAAAGCCAGCAGCCGTGAAATCGTTTGCGCGGCGGCCAGCAGGGCCGGCAGCATGCTCTCCTGCATCACCTTGGCGCTGGTACGGTTGGCCTGGCCGCTGATATTCAGCGCCGCCACCGTCTTGCCCAGCCGGTCATGAATCGGCGCGGCCATGGACACCAGCCCTTCTTCCAATTCCTGATTCACCAGGCACCAGCCTTGCCGGCGGGTCTGTGCAATTTTCAGGCGCAGCGCTTCCAGGTCCGTCACCGTGTGGCGGGTCAGCGGCTCCGGTGTGGAAGCCCGCAGGCAGGCCAGCGCTTCTTCTTCCGGCAGGCCTGCCAGCAAGACCCTCCCCATGGATGTGCAATAAGCCGGCAGGCGCGAACCGATGCCCAGGGTGATGCTCATGATCTTGTGGGTGGACACGCGCAGCACGTACACGATGTCGGTGCCCTCCAGCACGGCAGCGGAACACGACTCCCCGACTTCTCCGGCCAGGGACGCCATCACCGGTTCGGCCAGGTTCCAGATCGGCATGGACGAGAGGTAGGCAAAGCCCAGGTCCAGGATGCGCGGGGTCAGTGAAAAATACTTGCCGTCGCTGACGACATAGCCGAGTGTCTGCAGCGTCAGCAGAATCCGCCGCGCGCCGGCGCGGCTCAGGCCGCTGCGCTCCGCCACCTCGCTCAGCGTCTGCCGTGGCGACTGCGCGCTGAAAGAACGGATGACCTCCAGCCCGCGTGCGAAGGACTGGACATAGCTGTCGCCCGGCGCAGGGCCAGGGCGGCCATCGGGACGGGAAGACGATGCAGCAATTGCCATGGGTGTCATAATCTCCTAAAATTCATTATACGAACATTTGTTCTACATAAGAACAAATAACCAGAAGTGATCCCCAGGCGGAGACAGTTTCATGATCAACAAGATAGCCCGGTCGGTGGCCGAAGCCCTCGACGGCGTCCAGGACGGTTCCACCGTGCTGATAGGCGGCTTTGGCACGGCCGGCATTCCGAACGAGCTGATCGATGGCCTGATGGCGCAGGGTGCGAAAGACCTGACCGTCGTCAACAACAACGCCGGCAATGGCGACACGGGGCTGGCAGCGCTGCTCAAGACCGGCCGCGTACGCAAGATCATCTGCAGTTTTCCGCGCCAGGCCGACAGCCATGTATTTGACGCGCTTTACCGTTCCGGCAAGCTGGAACTGGAGCTCGTGCCGCAGGGCAACCTGGCCGAGCGCATACGCGCCGCCGGGGCCGGCATAGGCGCCTTTTTCTCGCCGACCGGTTATGGCACCGAGATGGCCAGGGGCAAGGAAACCCGTGAAATCAACGGCAAGGGGTATGTGCTGGAGATGCCGATTCACGGCGACGTGGCGCTGATCAAGGCCGAGCGCGGCGACCGCTGGGGCAACCTGATGTACCGCAAGGCTGCGCGCAATTTCGGCCCCGTCATGGCCACCGCTGCAAAACTCACCGTGGCGACGGTGCATGAAATCGCAGAGCTCGGCGACATGGATCCGGAGCACATCGTGACGCCCGGCATTTTTGTGCACCGGATGGTGAAGATCGACCGCGTGGCGACGCAAGCCGGCGGTTTCAAACAGGCGGCCTGACATGAGTTACCAGAAACGGACCAAAGACCAGCTCGCCGCGCGTGTGGCGCAAGACATTCACGACGGCGCATATGTGAACCTGGGCATAGGCATGCCGACCCAGGTGGCCAACCACTTGCCCGAGGGTATCGAGGTCATCCTGCAAAGCGAAAACGGCATCCTGGGCATGGGCCCGGCACCCAGGGAGGGCGACGAAGACTTCGACCTGATCAACGCCGGCAAACAACCCGTCACCCTGCTCAAGGGCGGTGCTTTTTTTCACCATGCCGACAGTTTCGGCATGATGCGCGGCGGCCATCTGGACATCTGCGTGCTCGGTGCCTTCCAGGTCTCGAGCACGGGCGACCTCGCGAACTGGAGCACTGGCGAGCCCGGTGCCATCCCGGCGGTGGGCGGTGCCATGGACCTGGCCATCGGCGCCAAACAGACCTGGGTCATGATGGACCTGCTGACCAAAAAGGGCGAGAGCAAGGTCGTCAAGACCTGCAGCTACCCGCTGACCGGCATCGCCTGTGTGAAACGCATCTATTCCGACCTGGCCACGCTGGAATGCACGCCGCAAGGCCTCCGGCTGATTGATAAAGTTGAGGGGTTGGGGCACGACGAGCTTGAAAAGCTGGTCGGCCTGCCCATCGCCTTGAACGCCTGATACTTCACCTGATATTTTTATTCACCCGTTGACCGTTCGGGCTGAGCCTGTCGAAGCCTTTACCAGAACCTACGCGCCAGCACTTCGACAGGTTCAGTGCGAACGGAAGAAAGAGAATCCTAATGACCACCCAAGCCTTTATCTGCGACGCCATCCGCACCCCTTTCGGCCGTTACGGCGGCGCGCTCAGCAGCGTGCGCACCGACGACCTGGCCGCTGTGCCGCTCAAGGCGCTGATGGCGCGCAACCCCGGCGTTGACTGGCTGGCCATCACCGACGTGATTTACGGCTGCGTGAACCAGGCCGGTGAAGACAACCGCAACGTGGCCCACATGGCCACCCTGCTGGCCGGGTTGCCGCTGGAGCTGCCGGGCGCCACCATCAACCGCCTGTGCGGTTCGGGCATGGACGCGGTGGGCACAGCGGCCCGCGCCATCAAGGCCGGCGAGGCACGCATGATGCTTGCCGGGGGCGTCGAAAGCATGAGCCGTGCGCCGCTTGTGATGGCCAAGGCCGAAAGTGCCTTCAGTCGCGCCGCGCAAATGTACGACACCACGATCGGCTGGCGCTTCGTCAACAAGCTGATGAAAGAAAAGTACGGCACCGATGCCATGCCGGAAACCGCTGAAAATGTGGCGGCCGAATACAAGATCAGCCGCGAAGACCAAGACAGGATGGCCTTGGCTTCCCAGCTGAAGGCGGTGGCGGCGCAGAAGTCCGGCTTCTTCGACGCCGAGATCACGCCGGTCACCATTGCACAGAAAAAGGGCGACCCGGTGGTTGTCAGCAAAGACGAGCACCCGCGCGAAACGTCGATGGAGGCACTGGCCAAACTCAAGGGTGCGGTGCGGCCTGACGGCAGCGTGACGGCCGGCAATGCCTCTGGCGTGAACGACGGGGCCTGTGCGCTGCTGATCGCCAACGAGGAGGCCGCGAAACAGAACGGCCTGACGCCGCGCGCGCGTATTGTCGGCATGGCGACCGCCGGCGTGCCGCCGCGCATCATGGGCATAGGCCCGGCGCCGGCCACAGAAAAAGTGCTGGCGCTCACCGGCCTGAGCCTGGCACAAATGGATGTGATCGAACTCAACGAAGCTTTTGCCGCGCAGGGCCTGGCGGTGCTGCGCCTGCTGGGCCTGCAGGACGATGATGTTCGCGTCAACCCGAACGGCGGCGCAATCGCACTGGGCCATCCGCTGGGTGCTTCGGGCGCCCGCCTGGTGACTACCGCCGTGAACCAGCTGCACCGCACCGGCGGCCGCTACGCCCTGTGCACCATGTGTATCGGCGTGGGGCAGGGCATTGCCGTGGTGATCGAGCGCGTGTGACTGACGCTGACTGTTCTTAAAGCGCCATCGAAGGCCGCTGCGCCATGGCAGCGCGCCATCGCACCAGCTCCGGGTGCTGCTCGCCGGGCTTGACCTTGACGATGCGCGCAAAATCCACCGCCACCACGGCGGTGATGTCTGCAATGCTGAACTGCCCTGCGGCAATGAATTCGCGGCCCTGCAGCCGCTCATCGAGCACGGCAAAAAACTGCTGCACGCGCGCGAGTCCGCGCTGGCCGAGTTCGGGAATCTGCGGGTAGTCCACCGGCCCGGGCAGGGCGCGGTTCGCCATCCCGGGCGAGCTGTTACGCAGGCACTCGGCAATTGCCAGCAGGCCCTCAAACTCGATGCGCCACTGCCAGCTCGCGATCTCGGCTTTCTCCAGCGCGGTGCTGCCCAGCAGGGGCGGCTGGGGGCAGTGGGCTTCCAGCCAGGCGGCGATCGCGGCGTTGTCGGTGAGCATCACCCCTTCGTCGGTGCGCAGCGCGGGCACGGTGCACTGCGGGTTGATGCGGCGGTAAGCCTCACCCATCTGTTCCGCGGCTCGCAGGTCTACCTGCACCGTCTCATGGGGCACGCCTTTTTCGGCCAGCAGGATGCGCGCGCGCCGCGGGCTGGGGGCGGTGGTGCAGTCGTAGAGGGTGATCATGGCGGGGCCTGGGTCCCTAACTTGTCCTGGGTGTGGGTGTCGAAGTCGCCTGCCTCATGGCGCTCATGCAACTGGCTGGAGGCTTCGCCCCAAGTGCGGTTGACCATGCGCCCGCGTTTGGCCGCGGGACGTTTTGCAATCTCGTTGGTCCAGCGCAGCACGTGGGTGTAGGCCTGTACCTGCAGGAATTCGCCGGCTTCATACAGCTGACCCTTGACGAGGGTGCCGTACCACGGCCACACCGCCATGTCGGCAATGGTGTAGTCATCGCCCGCCAGCCAGGGCACCTCGGCGAGGCGGCGGTCCAGCACATCGAGCTGGCGTTTGACCTCCATCGCATAGCGATCAATCGGGTATTGCATCTTGCTCGGGGCATACGCGTAGAAGTGGCCGAAGCCACCGCCCAGAAAAGGCGCGCTGCCCATTTGCCAGTTGAGCCACGACAGGCACTCGGCGCGCGCGGCGCCACCTGCGGGCAGGAACGCACCGAACTTCTCGGCAAGATATTGCAGGATGGCCCCTGACTCAAAGACCCGCAGGGGTGCGGCGCCGCTGCGGTCCACCAGCACCGGGATCTTGGAGTTGGGGTTGGCCGCGACAAAGCCGCTACCGAACTGCTCACCCTCATGGATGCGGACCAGCCAGGCGTCGTATTCCGCTCCGCTGTGGCCCAGGGCCAGCAATTCCTCCAGCATCACCGTGACCTTGACGCCATTGGGCGTGCCCAGTGAATAAAGCTGCAGCGGGTGGCGGCCCACCGGCAAATCCTTCTCGTGGGTCGGACCGGCCACAGGCCGGTTGATGTTGGCAAAGCGGCCACCGCTCGACGGCGGCGGCGACCAGATGGCGGGAGGGACGTAGGGAGTGGTGTCGTTCATGCGAGCGATATTGCCTGAGTTTGGAGGTGTCTGCACGACAGGCCCTATTTGAAGGATCATGCTTTTTTCCGCCAACGGGAAAACTGATTTCCTCTGTATTTCTTGAACCCTGCCGGCGGCTGCGGCACATTAGCGCCAGATGTTATGAACAAGGAGACAGCATGACGGTGCGCATCGGATGGATAGGCCTGGGACGCATGGGGGAGGCCATGGCCAAACGCCTGATCAAGGCCGGCAACGATGTCAGCGTGTGGAACCGCACCGCGTCCAAAGCCGCACCGCTGGCCGAGTACGGTGCCACCATCGTCGGCAGCAAACAGGATCTCGCGGCCTGCGACATCGTGTTCGCGATGGTCTCCACCACCGACGACCTCAAGCAGGTGCTGTTCGACGAAGGTGGCCTGGTGGCGGGCGCGGCCAAACCCAGAATTGTCGTTGACAGTTCGTCCATCTCGCAGGAAGGTTCGGCCGAGATCCGCACGCGGCTTGAAGCCATGGGCGTCGGTTATCTGTGTTCGCCGGTGTCGGGCAATGCCAAGGTGGCCAAGGCCGGCAAGCTGCTGCAGGTGGCCTCCGGCCCCAAGGCCTTGTACACCGAGGTCGAGCCATATTTGCAGGCGATGGCGCGCAAGGTCATGTGGGTGGGTGAGGGGGAGCTGGCCCGCATCTGGAAGATCGCTCACAACACCATGTTCGGCGTGATCATCCAGAATCTGTGCGAGATCACAGTGCTGGCGGAAAAGGCTGGCATTCCGCGCCACATCTTCCTCGAGAGCATCAACGACTCTGTACTCGGCTCCATGTACACCAAATACAAGACGCCGATGCTGACCAACCTGACCTTCGACCAGGTGACTTTCACGCCCAAGCTGCTGCTCAAGGACATGGACCTCGGCCTGGGTGCTGCGCGTGCGCATGGCGTGGCCATGCCGGCCGCCGCTGCCACGCGCGAGTCGGTGGCGCGTTTGGTCGGGCGCAGCCACGAGGACATCGACTTTGCCGTGCTGCTGGTGGAAACCGCCAGGGATGCGGGCCTCGAGCTGACCTCCGAAAACGTCAAAATGAGCGACGGCCTGGAAACCTGACCATGGCCAGCACCTTCGCCAGAATCCTGATCCGCGGCGCCACCATCATCACGATGGACGTGCAGGGCGACGTGCCCGAGGGCGACATCCTGGTGACGGGCGACACACTGACGGAGATTGCGCCTCGCATCCATGCTGACGATGCGCAGGTGGTCGATGCCAGCGGCTACATCATCATCCCCGGCCTCATCAACGCCCACATGCACACCTGGCAGACTGCCCTGCGCGGGCTGGCGGCCAACTGGACGCTGCTGGAGTACTTCAGGAAGATGCACGCCGGACTGGCCACGGTGTTCACACCGGATGACCTGCACATCGCGACGCTGGTCGGCTCGCTGAACCAGCTCAACTGCGGCACGACGACGCTGGCCGACTGGTGCCACAACAACCCGACGCCGGCGCACAACGACGCAGCGATTGCCGCTCTGCTCGCGTCCGGCATACGCGCAGCTTTTTTCCATGGCACGCCCAAACCCGACCCGCAGCCCGGGCAGGCACCGTTCTGGGAAGTGCCGCACCCGCGCGCCGAGATCGAGCGCCTGCTCAAGGCGCACCAGGGCCAGCCGCTGCTGAGCGTGCAGGCGGCCTTGCTGGGGCCGCATTACTCGACGCTGGAGGTGGCGCTGCACGACTTCGCCATGGCCAAAGACCTCGGCCTGATCGCCTCGCTGCACCAGGGCGGTGGCCCGGCACGCACGCCCGATGGATGGAGAAAGCTGGAGGCTGCCGGCCTGCTCGGCGAACACGTCAACATCGTGCACGGCCATGCGCTGAGCGACATGCAGCTGCAGCGTTTTTGCGAGCTGGGCATGAGCTTTTCAGCCGCGGCCGAAAGCGAGATGAGCCAGGGCCATGGCCACCCGATCACCGGGCGCCTGCGGGCGCTGGGCCGCGCACCGTCGCTCGGCGTGGACCTGGAAAGCGTGATGAGCGGCGACATGCTGTCGCAGGCGCGCATCGCGCTGGGCATCCAGCGCTCGCTCGACAACGTGGCTTACCGCGAGACCTGCGGTTCCATCCCGTCGACCTCGACCATCACGACGCGGGAAGCGCTTTCGTGGGTGACGGTCGAAGGGGCCCGCATGCTCGGACAGCAAAGCGGCATCGGTTCGCTGGCAGCGGGCAAGCAGGCCGACCTGGTGATGGTCCGCGCGAGCGACCTGAACATGCAGCCGGTGCACGACCCGGTCAGCTCGGTCGTGATGCAGACCTCGCTGGCCAACATCGACAGCGTGATGGTGGCCGGCCGCTGGAAAAAACGCCATGGACAGTTGCTGGGCGTGGACCTGCAGCCGCATCTGGCGGCTTTACAGGTGTCGGGACAAAAGATCGCCAAGGCGCTCTCGCTATAAAAACAATAGCTGCTGGCGCCCGCAGGTAAAGGGCAGAGACCCGTTTTTATATCAAACCCAGGAGACAAACCATGAAACGCTTCATTTTTCTCGCCGTGAGCCTGCTGATCGCAGGCAGCGCGATGGCCCAGGGCTACCCGAACAAACCCATCAAGTTCCTCGTGCCCTTCACGGCCGGCAGCGGCACCGACCTGATTGCGCGCAGCATCGCCGACACCATGAGCAAAAGCATGGGGCAACCCATCGTGATCGAGAACAAGCCGGGCGCCGGCGGCACCATTGCCGCGGGCCAGGTGGCCAAGGGCGAGGCCGACGGCTACACCGTGCTGGTGCATTCGTCGGGCCATGCGCTGAACCCGGCAATCTACAGCACCATCGGCTACGACACGCTCAAGGACCTGACCGGCATCACGCCGCTGGCGGCCCTGCCCAACGTGCTGGTGGTCAACCCGGCCAAGGGCTGGAAGTCGGTGGCCGATCTGGTGGCCGCCGCCAGGGCCAAGCCGGGCCAGCTCAACTACGCGTCGGCTGGCGTCGGCAGCGCGACCCACCTCAATGCGGAGAAATTCCGCTTGCAGGCCGGCATCGAAGCCCTGCATGTGCCTTACAAGGGAACGCCGGAAGCGATGACCAATGTCATCGGCGGCAGCAACGACTGGTTCTTCGCGCCGCTGGCCTCGGCTTTGCCCCTGGTGAAAGACGGCAAGCTGCAGGCGCTGGCCGTCAGCACGCCCACGCGTTCGCCGTCGCTGCCGCAGGTGCCCACCACGGTCGAGGCCGGCGTGGCCGGTTCGGACTACACCTTCTGGGTTGGCATGATTGTGGCCAGCAGCACGCCCGCGCCTGTGGTCAAACGCCTGCATGAAGAGGCCCTCAAGGCCATGGCCAACCCCGAGGTCAAGGAGCGCATGAACAAACTCGGTGCCGATCCCTTCCCCCTGTCGGTCGAGGCTTTCAATGCCTTCATCAAGACAGAGGTGGATGCCGCAGCGCGGATTGCCAAAGCGGCCGCTCTCAAGGGCCAGTGATGGCAGTGGTGCACGTTGCCGGCATCGGCAAGATGGGGCTGCCCATGGCCGGGCACCTGCAGGCGGCCGGCCATGCGGTGACCGTCAGCGACCCCGGCGATGAGCGCCTCCAGCTCGCCCGGCGACAGGGCCTGGCGGTGGCGGAAGACGCCGCTACAGCCATGGGCCGCGCCGACGTGGTGCTTTCCTCGCTGCCCGACGATGCAGCCCTGCGCCAGGTGGCCGCGCAGGTGACGCGATCGGCGCGGCGCGGCGCAATCTACATGGACACCAGCACGGTGTCGCAGACGGCCTCGGCCGAGGTTGCCGGGGAGCTGGCAGCCGCCGGCGTGTTCTACCTGCGCACCACGGTCTCGGGCAACAACAGGATGGCGGAGGCCGCGCAACTCACGGTGATGGCGTCCGGGCCGCGCGCAGCCTATAACGCCGTGCTGCCCCTGCTCAAGACCCTGGGCCCCAACCAGTTTTACCTCGGCGAGGCCGAACAGGCGCGCCTGATGAAGCTGGTGGTCAACCTGATGATTGCGCAGACCAGCGCGATGCTGGCCGAAGCCCTGACCTTGGGCCGCAAGGGCGGGCTGGTCTGGGGCGACATGTGGCAGGTGCTGGGCGCGAGTGCGGTGGCCTCGCCCATCGTCAAGGCCAAGGCGGTGCAGCTTTCGCAGCGTGACTTCACGCCGACATTTACAGTCGGGCAGATGATCAAGGACCTCGACCTGATCCTGGGTGCGGGCGAGGCCGTGCACGCGCCCCTGGCGCAGACCGCCCTGACGCACCAGCTGATGCATGCAGCCATGGCGCAGGGGGACGGCCAGGACGATTACGCTGCCATCATCAAGACCGTCGAACGCAGTGCAGGTCTATCCGCCGATTTACAAGAGAAGCCATGAAAAGTTTTGTCTACAACGCGCAGGCGGCACGCGTCGTTTTTGGCGCCGGCAGCCTGCAGCACATGGGCCGCGAGATCGAGGCGCTGGGCGCGCGCAGGGCGCTGGTGCTGTCCACGCCGGAGCAGCGCGCTTCGGCCGAGATGATTGCCGGCCTGCTGGGGCCGCGTGCCGCCGGCGTGTTCGACCGCGCCGTCATGCATGTGCCGATGGAAACCGCGCGTGAAGCGCGCGAACTGGCCCGCAAACTTGGCGCCGATTGCGCGGTCGCCATCGGCGGCGGCTCCACCACCGGGCTGGGCAAGGCGATCGCGCTGGACTCCGGCCTGCCCATCCTGGCGATTCCCACCACCTATGCAGGCTCGGAGATGACGCCGATCTACGGTATCACCGAGGGAGGGATGAAAAAAACCGGCAAGGACAGCCGCGTGCTGCCGCGCACGGTGATTTACGACCCCGAGCTGACGCTGGGCCTGCCGGTCAGCATGAGCATCACCAGCGGCATCAATGCGATTGCCCACGCCGCCGAAGGCCTGTATTCGGTGGACAGCAACCCCGTCATGGACTTGATGGCGAAAGAGGGCATAGCCGCCATGGGGCGGGCGCTACCAGCTATCAAAAACGTAGCTAATGACCTGGTCGCCAGAAGCGACGCCCTGTACGGCGCCTGGCTCTGCGGCACCGTGCTGGGCAATGTGGGCATGGCCCTGCACCACAAGCTGTGCCACACGCTGGGCGGCAGTTTCAACCTGCCGCATGCCGAGACCCACACCATCGTGCTGCCGCATGCCCTGGCCTACAACGCCGCCGCCGCGCCGCAGGCCATGGCGGCCATCGCCGCCGCGCTGCAGGCAGGCAGTGCAGCGCAGGCCGTGTTCGACCTGGCGAAGGACCATGGCGCACCGGTGGCGCTGCGGGACATCGGCATGAAGGAAGCCGACCTTGACAAGGCCTGCGACATCGCCATGCAGAACCAGTATCCGAATCCGCGGGCGCTGGAGCGCAGGGCGATACGGCAACTGCTGCAGGATGCCTACGAGGGGACGCGGCCACGCGATTGAGATGTGGGCGGCCACTACACTGAGGTCCTGCTCAATGACCTGTACATGTAGTGATGGAAATAATTCTTCTTATTCTGGTGGGAGTCGCCTTCGGCGCCTACCGGCTGAAATCGAAAGCCCAGGCCAGGCGCATCACGCTGCTGGCCAGCCATCTGGGCAGGTACCAGGTGGAGAAGCTGATGGAAAGCCTGACCGAAGGCTACCTGCGGGCGCTGGGCGAAAAAGACCCGGAGCGGCAAACACAGATCTGGAACATGCTGGCGGCCTCCGAGGAACAGCTGGTGGAGCAGTTCAGTCGCTTCACCGCGGATTTCTCGGCCGTGGATGTGGCCGATGCCCGCGTCAGCAAGCTGCCTGTGTTCCTGCCTGAAGCCGACCGGTTTTTTCCCGACAACACCTTCGACATGCGGCGTGCCCTGGCCGTCCACGCGCAGGGGATAGCGCGCGCGGCAAAAAACGCGGTGGGCCGTTCACCGCGCGACAAGGCCTACACGCTCTCGGCCGAACTGTTTCTGATGCAGCACACCTGCCACTGGTACTGCCGCTCCAAAAACATCGCTTCGGCCCGCATGATGGCCCGGCACCGGACACCGTACCAGCAACTGCTCGAATCGGTGGATCCGCGGACGCGCGAGGCCTACCTCGCGATGATCGGCCGGTGAACAGGAGGCTGCGCTGCACCACCTGCCTGCGGCCGCGGAGCAACTGCATCTGCCGCTGGATCACGCCGGTGGCGCACGAAGTCGAGGTGCTGATCCTGCAACATCCTCTGGAAGTGGACAACCCCAAGGGGACGGCACGCCTGCTGCAACTGAGCCTGCCGTCCAGCCGGCTGCTCACCGGTGAAGTGTTTGCGCCTGGCGACTGGCAGCCGCCCGGAAGCACCAGGCACAAGCTCCTGCTGTACCCCGACCTGCCTTCCGACCGTGCTGCTGGCTGGCCGGAGCCGCCTGCGCTGGCGCCAGGCGTGCTGCAGGACCCGTCGCTGCTGCGGCTGATCGTGCTCGACGGCACCTGGCGCAAGAGCCGCAAGATGCTTTACCTCAACCCCTGGCTGCAGCACCTGCCACGCCTGTCGCTGCAGGGCATGCCGGCGTCGAACTACCTGATTCGCCGCGCCCACAAGCCTGACCAGCTGTCCACGCTGGAGGCTACCTGTGCGGCGCTGGCCCAGCTGGAGGGTGATGCCGAAAAATTCCAGCCGCTGCTGGCGGCGTTCGACGGTTTTGTGGCACAGCAAATGGCTTACGCCGATTCCGGCCCAAGGCTATAAGCGAAATCGACCCCTGGCCCTTTCCGGATAAGGGCTGGCAGCTATTGATTCAGGAGCAATCCGGGTCCGGACGCGGAGGGTGGCCGCTGGCCTGGGCGAGCAGCTGCAGCGCCTGCCCGGCGTGGTGGCCGCGCCAGGCCACGATCTGGTCGGGGCGGATCAAGGCCAGCGGCGCTTCATACAGCGCCCGCAGTGTTTCCGATGCGTGCGTGACAACCTGGAGGTTCAGGCCCAGCGCCGCTGCTGCGTCGACAAAGCCCTGGGTGCCAGGCGCGTCCGGCCCCAGCACCAGCAGCGTCCATTCAAAGTTGAAACTGTCGTACAGAGAGGAGCCGTCTTCCAGCCAGGCGTGCGGCGCGCGGCCACCGGGGCTGGCACTCGGCTGGTAGTTGCCGGCTTCGTCCGGCGGCGCCGTGCTGCCGTCTTTCACGATCAGCGGCGAGCCGTCGTAACGCCCGCCAAAGGTCACGCCGGGAATGTTGAACTCCAGGCGAACGTGCTGGTTCAGGTAGCTGGAGGCGCGTTCGCGTTCGGCCTGCCCCCCGGCATCTTCCTGCTCCAGCAGGTCGGTGGCGCGGAAGCTGCCGACCGAATCGGCAAAGCGCCAGGCGTAGGCAGTGTTGCGTTCGGCCAGCGGTTTGCGCTCCGGCCCGTAGCTGTCCAGCAACGGCGGCGGCGCCTGGCCGCGGACCACGGCGGCCAGCTTCCAGCCGAGGTTGACGGCGTCTTCCACCGCGGTGTTGTAGCCGAGCCCGCCGGTCGGCGTGAACAGATGGGCTGCATCCCCGCCTATGAAAACACGCCCGCGCTGGAAGCTTTGCGCCACCAGCGAATGCCCGGCGATCCAGGTGCCGACCGACAACACCTCGATGGCCACATGCGCGCCCATGGCTTCATCGACAATCCGCTGCGCATCATCGGCGGTCCAGCCATCGGCATCCTCGCCCTCGTGCACGGCGGCGTGAAAGGCAAATTCCGACTGGCCGTCCACCGAGGCCATGAAGGCGCGGCGCCGGGCATTGACCGACACATACATCCAGGCGCGGGCGTGCGGGAACACGGTGTAAAAATCCGGCGCACGCAGATACACCGCAAACATCTTGCCGCCCATGAACTCGCGCCTGACACCGCTGGCGCCGTCCCACGCGATGCCCAGCGTGCTGCGCACCAGGCTGCGCGGGCCGTCGGCGCCGACCAGGTACGCGGCCTGCACTTCAAGGGCTTCGCCGTCAGCAGTAGCGCGCATCTGGGCTTGCACGTGGCTGCCGCGGTCTTCAAAACCCTCCAGCGCCCAGCCGTAGCGCACATCGATGCCGGGCAGGGCTTCGGCGTGGCGGCGCAAGGTGGCTTCGACAAACTTCTGCGACACGCGGTGCGGCAACTCGGCGGCACTCCAGGAGCCACCCATGGCCTTGATGTTCTTCACCGCTTGCGCGGCGGTGGGCAGCTGCATGCGGGCCAGCTCATGGCCGGTGTAATGCGTGAAGTAGGCAATGTCGGTCGGGTGGTCGGCCGGCAGGCCCTGGGCGCGGATCTCGCCGGCAAAACCCAGGCGGCGGAAATGCTCCATGGTGCGCGCCTGCGTCGCATTGGCCTGCGGGTTGAAGGCGGTGCCGGGTTTGGGGTCCACCAGCAGGCAGCGTACGCCGCGCCGCCCGAGTTCGTTGGCCAGCATCAGGCCGCAGGGGCCGCCGCCAGCGATCAGCACGTCGGTGTGCAAAACGCCCGCCATCTCAGTACACCCCGAACCGTCCGGTCCACTTGCGCTCGTAGTCCTGTTTGGCGAAATGTTCGGCCATGAAGTCGATGAAGGTGCGCACCTTGGCCGACAGGTGTTTACGGCTGGGATAAGCGAGGTTGATGGTCAGGTGCGGCAGGTCCCAGTCGTCGAGCACCGGCACCAGGCGCCCGGCCACGATGTCGTTGTAGAGGATGTAGGTTGGCTGCACCAGGATGCCCATGCCGTCGAGTGCTGCCGCGCGCAGGATCTGGCCGTCGTTCGATTCCAGCAGGCCCTTCACCGTCACCGTGGTGGTTTCGCCGTCCCGCGTGAAGCGCAGCTCGTTCGGGTTGTTCGCGTAGGTGTAGATCAGCAGCTTGTGCCGGTGCAGCTCTTCCAGTGTTTTGGGAAAACCGTGCTGCGCAAAGTAGCGCGGTGAGGCGGCAAGGATGCGCCGCGTCTCGCCCAGGCGGCGGATGGTGATGTTGGAGTCGGGCTCGATCTCGCGGGTGCGGATGGCCACGTCGATGTTGTTGTCGATGATGTCCAGGTAGCGGTTGGCGGCTTCGACATGCACCGTCACATTGGGGTAGCGCTGCGTGTATTCGCGCAGCAGCGGCGCGACATGGTGCAGTGAAAACGACAGCGAGGCGGTGATGCGCAGCATGCCGGTCGGGTTCAGGGCGGTGGCGTTGACGGCCGACTCCGCATCCTTGAGGTCCGACAGGATGGTTTTGGCACGGCTGAAAAATTCCTGGCCGGTATCGGTGAGGTAAAGCCGGCGCGTGTTGCGCTCCACCAGCCGGGCGCCCAGGCGCTCTTCCAGCGCCGACAGATGCCGGCTCGCGGCCGCATTGGACAGGTCCAGTGCTTCGGCGGCGCGGCTCAGGCTGCCGGTTTCGGCCACCTGCACAAAGAGTTCGATTTCAGTCCAGCGGTCCAAGCCCAGTCTCCATTTGCCAGCCCTTGTGGTGGTCTGCATTGTGGGGCAGGCTGCGCACCGTTTCTTCCGCCGCGTGAAAAAGTCATTTTCGCCCGCCGGCTTCTACAAATTCTGCCTGCCTCCTACATTTGTGGTTCAGAGAGCTAACCCGAGGAAAAACATGCATCCCCACGCTCACATTTGTTCGCCGACCCCCGAGGGGACGCAGGCCCGCCCTGAGGCGGACCTGCGAAAGGCCTGACGTGCGTAACCTCAACCAGGACACCATCACCCAGGCGGTGATTGCGCGATTCGCAGGCACGCCTGATGCGCGCCTGAAAGAACTGATGACCAGCCTGGTGCAGCACCTGCATGCCTTTGCCCGTGAAGTGAAACTGACCGAAGAAGAATGGCTGGCCGGCATTGAATTTCTCACTGCCACCGGACAGAAATGCGACGACAGGCGCCAGGAATTCATTTTGCTCAGCGACACGCTGGGCCTGTCCATGCTGACCGTGGCCATGAACAATGACAAGCCGCAAGGCTGTACCGAAGCCACGGTGTTCGGCCCCTTCCATATTGAAGGCGCGCCGCATTACGAACACGGTGCTGATGTGGCCAACGGTGCGGCGGGTGAGCCCTGCATCGTGCGCGGCCGGGTGCTGGGCCTGGCCGGCGAGGCGGTGGCCGGCGCGGTGATTGAAGTCTGGCAGGCCGACGACAGGGGCAACTACGACGTGCAGTACCCGGACCTGGAGCAGCACCGGGCGCGCGGTGTGCTCATCTCCGGCGCGGACGGCCGCTTCCATTTCAGGACCATCGTGGCCGAGGCCTATCCCATCCCTGTGGACGGGCCGGTGGGCGACATGCTGCGTGCCACGAAACGCCATCCCTGGCGGCCGGCGCACCTGCATTTCATGATCACGGCGCCGGGTTATGAAAAGCTGGTCACGCATGTATTCCGTAGCGGCGACAGCTACCTGGATTCGGACGCCGTGTTCGGCGTGCGCCAGTCGCTGGTGGCCGACTGGGTCAGGCAGCCCGACGGCGTTTACAGCCTGGATTTCAACTTTGTCCTGAACCCGGTTCGACCGGTCCAGGCCAATTCAAGCGGCCAGATCAAGTGATTCATACGTTTTTCCTGCTCGACAAGCCCGGCAGAAGCGAGTTGCGCCAGCGCATGCGGCCCGAACACAAGGCCTACCTGGCGGCCGTGGCAGACCGCATCGCTTTCGCCGGACCGCTGGTTGCCGATGACGGTCAGACCATGATCGGCAGCCTGCTGGCGATTGACTTTGACTCGCGCGAGGCGGCGCAGGCCTGGCTGGCGGACGAACCTTTCACCCGTGCGGGGGTTTACGCGAGCAGCAGCATCCATGCCTTCGTGAACCTGTGGCCGCAGAAAGCCGGGTTTCCCGAATGATCAAACACATCGTCATGTGGAACCTGCGCGGCGACACACCGGCAGAAAAAGCCGAGGGTAGCACCTTGCTCAAGCGCAGTTTCGAGTCGCTGCGCGGGCGCATTCCCGGGATGCTGCATCTCGAGGTTGGTATTGACTCCAGCGGCGTTGACTATGCCTGCGATGTGGTTCTGTACACGGAGTTCGAGACACAGGCTGCGCTCGAAGCGTACGCCACGCACCCGGAGCACCAGCGCGTCAAGCACGAGCTGGCCGACCTGCGCGTGGCCCGGCACCAGGTGGACTACGACGACTCGCCGGAGGGCCGCCTGCCCACCCCTCATCCACAAAAGGAAACAAACCCATGAACAGCAACACGACCCCGGCCATGGAAGACGAGCTGCTGATCCGCCAGATGGTGGAACGCTGGGCAGTCTGGCGCGATGCCGGTGACTGGGACCGTTTTGCCACTGTCTGGCACCCGGAAGGCGTGATGATGGCCACCTGGTTCCAGGGACCTTTTGCGGACTTCATCCGCGTGACGAAAGAGGGCTGGGCCAAAGGCGTGAGCATCCTGCATTTCCTCGGCGGCTCGGCCGTCGAGGTGACAGGCGAGCGCGCCATCGCGCAGACCAAGATGACGATCTCCCAGCGCGGCATGGTCGAGGGAAACCGGGGTCCGGTGCTGTGCGACGTGGTCTGCACCGGCCGCTTCTATGACTTCGTGCAGAAGCACGAAGGCCGGTGGAAGCTGCTGCACCGCCAGCCCATTTACGAAAAAGACCGCATCGACCCGGTCGATTCGACGGCCAGTATTTCGCTCGATGCCGAGGCACTGGAGGCGTTTCCCGAAGGTTACCGCCACCTCGCCTATATCCAGACCCGCATTGGCTACACCGTCAAGCTCGACATGCCCATGCTCAAGGGGCCCGTGGTTGACGAGTTGTACCGGCGCGGCGCGCGCTGGCTGGCCGGCGGCGTGCTGGAGCGCTGAACTTTCCCCGGTGACAGGGGTTTGGCAATTCGTTTGCCCACTCAAAAAAAGGAGACTTGCCATGACTGAGACCCTGACCCGCAGAGCGGCGCTGGCCGCCATCGCCGTGTGCGGCACCAGCCCCGGTTTTGCGCAAGGCGCATTTCCAAACAAGCCCTTGCGTGTGATCGTGCCGCAGCCGCCGGGCGGCGGGTTTGATTTTGTGGGCCGGGTGCTGGCTGAACGGCTTGGCAAATCCCTGGGCCAGCCGGTGGTGGTGGAAAACCGCACCGGCTCCGGCACGCTCATCGGCACCGACCTGGCCGCCAAGGCCGAGCCGGACGGTTACACGCTGCTGGTCGGCTCGGTGTCCAACCTCGCGATCAACATGGGCCTGTACCGCAATCCGCCCTACAACAGCCTGCGCGATTTCGAGCCACTGGGCCTGGCCGTGGCCTATGGCTACACGCTGATGGGGCGCAAGGACCTGCCTTACAAGTCGTTGAAGGAGGTCATCACCTTTGCCAAAGCCAATCCCTCGCGGCTTACCTATGCATCGGCCGGCAACGGCTCGGGCCAGCACGTGATTGCCGCAGCCCTGTGGCAGCAGGCGGGGGTGGAGCTGACGCACATTCCCTACCGGGGCGCGCAGGCCGCCTACCAGGACCTGCTGGGCGGCCGTGTCGATTTTTTCTTTGACCTGTCGCCCACGGCGCGTCCACAGATCGAGGCCGGTAATGCCCGCGCCCTGGTGGTGTCGGGACTGACGCGGCAGCCGACCTTGCCCGATGTGCCCACCATCATGGAAAGCGGTGTGGCCAGGCTGGACCTCGAGTCATGGTTCGGCCTTTTCGCGCCGGCGAAAACACCGCCCCGGGTATTGGAGCGGCTGCGCGCCGACCTGGAAACCGTCATCGCCTCGCGGGAGATGAGCGACATCTTCCGCAAGGCTGGTGGCCGCTCGCTGAGCCTGTCGATGGCCGAGACGCGGGTGCTGGTCAAGCGCGATGTCGAGCGCTGGTCCAAACTGGTTCGCGACCTGGGCATCACGCCCGACTGATTTTCCATTTTTTCACTTTCCCCAAGAGATATCCATCATGCAAATTTCCGCTTCCTGCCTCGACCAGTTATTTCTCAAGGCGCGCACCGCCAACGGCTTCAATGGCCAGCCGGTGCCCACTGCCTTGTTGAAACAGGTGTACGAACTGGCCTGCATGGGCCCGACCTCGATGAACACCCAGCCTGCGCGTTTTGTGTTCCTGCTCACCCCGGAATCGCGCGCCCGGCTGCTTCCGGCGCTGTCGCCCGGCAACCTGGACAAGACGCGGGATGCGCCTGTCACCGTGATCGTCGCCAATGACACGAAGTTCTACGAATACATGCCGCAGCTCTGGCACAAGCCGGGCGCGAAGGAGAACTTCGAGAGCAACCCGGCGCTGGCGCAAGGCACGGCCACACGCAACGGCACGCTGGGCGGCGGCTGGTTCATCATGGCGGCGCGCGCCCTGGGCCTGGACTGCGGACCCATGAGCGGTGTGGACCTGGCCAAGGTGAATGCGGAATTTTTCCCCGATGGCCGCCTGCAGGCCAATTTCCTGATCAACCTGGGTTACGGCGACGACAGCAAGCTGTTCGACCGCAACCCGCGCCTCTCCTTTGAGCAGGCATGCACGGTCCTGTAAGTTCGCAGCGCTTACCCCGCCGGACCTGCGGCCCGGCGGATGATGTCGGCGAAGTGCTTGATCATCGGCGAGCGCGTGGCACCTTTTTGCCAGAGCATGCCGGGTGTACGTATCGGGGTCGGGTCTTCCAGCGGCACCACCCGCAGGTCGGCAGAAGGCGAGACGGCGGTTTCACCAATGATGCCGGCCAGTTCGGTCTGGCGGATCAGCTCGATCATCGGCGCAACGGAATTGAGCTGCGCCACCACCAGTGGCGTGGCGCCTGCGGCCTCGAAACATTCGTCCAGCAGCTGCCGCGTCTGGAACTGCGGATGCAGCAACACCATGCGTACATGGTGCAGCTCCACCATGCGCACACGCCGCCGCTTTGCCAGCGGGTGCGAGGTCGCCACCACCAGGCGCAGCTCCTCGTTGTAAAGCGGCTCGAACCACAGGTCCGAGCCCTCGGGCCGGTACGACACGGCCAGGTCCAGGTGGCCGGATGCCAGGCGCCTGGCGATCATGGCGGCAGACAGCTCCTCTACCGTCACCTGGATGCCCGGGTAGTGGTGGAGAAAGGAAGAAACGCACAGCGGCACCATGCGTGTGTTAAAGCTGGGCGTGGTGCCCAGCCGGATGCTGCCGGTCAGGGTTTCGGCGTCGCCGCGCAGGGCCTGCACGCCGCGGTCGATCTGCTCGAGTGCCGGCGTCATGTAGCTGCGCAGGATTTCACCGGCCTCCGTCATTCGGACCTTCTTGCCGCTGCGGTCAAACAGCAGGGTGCCGAGCTCGTCCTCCATTTGCCTGATCTGATGCGACAGCGTGGACTGGGTGACGTGCAAGCGTTCGGCGGCGCGCGTGAAGTTCAGGGTTTCGGCCACGGCGTCGAAGTAGCGGACATGACGGAGTTCCATGAAAACCTTGGTTTTTTTGCCATTGATGGCATCGATGATAACCGTGCAAATTAATCACTTCCGGCAACTCACGTGAGGTCCTAGACTGCGTTCATATTTTCATGTGCACGCCACCAGGCACGCACTACAACAGGAGACAAAAATGGCACAACTTGAAGCAAAGGACCTGGCGCAGGCCGTGGTCGATCGCATGGCCGACTGCCAGGACGCCCGGTTCAGGCAGGTGATGACTTCGCTGGTGAAACACGCGCATGCCTTCGCGCAGGATGTGCAGCTCACACCCGACGAGTGGATGACCGCCATCCAGTTCCTCACCGCCACCGGCAAGATGTGCGACGAGAAGCGCCAGGAGTTCATCCTGCTGTCCGACACGCTGGGCATTTCCATGCTGGTGGTCGCCATCGCCCAGGCCAGGGGGGCGGCGGCGCACAAGGCCCGCAGCGGCGAGGACGTGCCGACCGAGGCCACCGTGCAGGGCCCGTTCTACTGGGAAGGTGCACCGGAGCTGGAACTGGGCGCCGACATCGGCGCGGGCAGCCCCGGCGAGCCGTGTTATTACCACGGGCGCGTGACCGACCTGGCAGGCCAACCGATTGCCCGCTGTGCGGTGGACGTGTGGTCGGGAGACGGCGAAGGTGTTTACGACATGCAAAAGGGCGAGGATGTGGGCATGGTCCTGCGCGCCCGCTTTTATACGGATGCGGAAGGCAACTACCGCTTCTGGTCCATCAAGCCGACTTTCTACCCGGTACCCGACGATGGACCAGTGGGCGTCATGCTGCGCCGCATGGGGCGCCACCCCAACCGCCCGGGCCACATGCACATGATGCTCCACGCACCGGGCCACGAGCGCCTGACGACACACATCTTTGTGGCCAACAGCCCGTACATCGACTCGGACGCCGTGTTCGGCGTGCGCAACAGCCTGATCGTGGATTTTGCGTCGCACGTCGCCGGCACAGCCCCCGACGGCAAGGTCATGGACAAGCCCTTCCATAGCGCCCATTACGACTTCAAGCTGGTTCCCGCGGCCTGAAACGTTCACCGCACATCACTGGAGAATCATTTGAAAATCGGCAAGGCCACCGTGCCCCGCTCCGCCATCTGCACCTCGAACGAAAACACCATCGTTGTTCGCGGTGCCGACCTCGCCAATGAGCTGATCGGCCAGATCAATTTCGGCGACTACTTTTTCCTGCTGGTCACCGGCCGCCGCGCCGACGCCGCAACCAGTGCCGTGCTCAATGCCACACTCGTGGCGATTGCCGAGCATGGCCTGGTGCCCAGCGTGCAGGCCGCGCGCATGACGCTGGCCGCCGCGCCGGACGCCATGCAGGGCGCGGTGGCAGCCGGCATTCTCGGTTCGGGATCGGTGATCCTCGGTGCCTCGGAAACCGCCGGACGCCTGTACCTGGCGATCGAGAAGGAGGCGGAAAACCACCAGGGCGACATGCTTGCCGCAGCGCGCGTGGTACTCGCCGACCTGCGTGCCCGCAAGCAGCCCATCGCGGGTTATGGACATCCCGAACACAAGACGCTGGATCCGCGTGTCGGCAAGCTATTTGAAGTTTCGGCGAAGGCCGGCGGCGGCCAGCGTTACGTCGAGATTGCGCGCGCAGTGGAGGCGGTGATTCCTGAAGTTGTCGGCAAGGACCTCAAGCTCAATGTGTCCGGCGCGATTCCCGCCGTGTTGCTGGGTGTGGGCTTCCCGGTCAATGCGCTCAAGGGCGTGCCCATGCTGGCGCGCACCGCCAGCCTGATTGCGCACCTGAACGAGGAACTCAGCGACCCTATCGGCTTTGCGCTCTCCTATCAGGCCACGCGCGAACTGGAATACACCGGCGCGCTGCCGACGGGGCATCGCGCATGACCAAAGTCCTTCAGGGCGTGCGTGTCGTCGAGCACGGCACCTTCATCACCGGGCCGGCGGCCTCCATGCTGCTGGCCGACCTGGGCGCCGACGTGGTCAAGGTCGAATTGCCGGGCACGGGCGACCCCTTCCGGGCCTTCAAGGGCGGCCTGTACAGCCCGCACTTCCAGACCTACAACCGCAACAAGCGCAGCATCACGCTCAACACCAAGCAGGCGGATGACCTGGCGCAGTTCGATGCGCTGATCAGGGAGGCCGATGTTTACATCCAGAACTTCCGGCCAGGCTTTGCCGAGCAGATCGGCGCGGGCGAGGAGCGCCTGCGCGCCCTCAATCCCCGGCTGATCTATTGCGCTATCAGCGGGTTCGGTCCTACCGGCCCGGCTGCGCATCGCCCGAGTTACGACACGGTGGCGCAGGCCGCCAGCGGCTACCTGCGCCTGCTGGTCAACCCCGGCAACCCGCGGGTCGTGGGCCCGGCGATTGCCGATTCCGTGACCGGGTACTACGCGGCCTACGGCATCCTGGGTGCGCTGCACGAGCGGCACAGCACCGGCGTGGGGCGCAAGGTGGAAGTCTCCATGTTTGAAGCCATGACGCATTTCAACCTCGACGCCTTCACACACCTGTTTTCGGTAGACGAAGTCATGGGTCCTTTCAGCCGGCCCAGTGTGTCGCAGTCCTACGTGCTGCAGTGTTCGGATGGCAAGTGGCTGGCGCTGCACATGTCTTCGCCCGAAAAGTTCTGGCAAGGCCTGGCCACCGCCATGGAGCGGACCGATATTTTCGAGGACGAACGTTTTGCCAGCCGGCCGGCGCGTATCGAACACCAGGAGGACCTGATGCAGGTGCTGGGGGCCATCTTCTGCCTGCGTGACCGCGTCGACTGGTGCCAGCGGCTGGAGGCCAATGACGTGCCCTACTCGCCGATGTACACGACGGCGGAGGTTCCCGAGGACGCGCAGGCCAAACATCTCCAGCTGTTTGTCGAAACGCAGCACCCGGTGATCGGGCGCTTTCGCACCGTGCGTTCGCCCATCTCCTTTGACGGCGAACGCACCCTCGATGTCACGGCGCCGCCCCTGCTGGGCGAACACAACGCGGAACTTCGCGACGGCTGGGCGCCGCGCGCTGCCAACACACCTTCCCAGGAAACCACTTCATGAATCCAGTCCCCTTGCATTCCCTGTCTTCGCCAATGGCACGCCGGCGCAAGCTGCTGGCCGCGTGCACACTGCTGGCGGCCGGCCTGAGCCTGGCGCCGGCAGCCGTGCTGGCCCAAGACTACCCTTCGCGGCCCGTCAAACTGATCGTGCCCTTTGGCCCCGGCACCACCACCGACATCATTTCGCGCGTTTTCGCGGAAGCCTTGGCCAGGCCGTTGGGCCAGATGGTGGTGGTGGAAAACCGGGCCGGTGCCGGTGGTGTGATCGGCTCCGACCTGGTGGCCAAATCGCCGGCGGACGGCTACACCCTCGTCATGGGCACGGTGGGCACCCACGCGATCAATGCCTCGCTGTACAAGAAGCTGCCTTACGACCCGCTGAAGGACTTTGCGCCTGTCGCTTTTGCCGGTTACACGCCAACCCTGCTGGTGGTGGCGGCGAACTCGCCGCTGAAGTCGGTGAAGGATCTCGGCGCGCTGGCTGGCAAGCCCGGCGGAGTGAGTTTTGCCTCGGCCGGCAATGGCCCCTCGGGCCATCTGGCCGGTGAGCTGCTCAAGGCCAGGCTGGGCGGAGAGATGGTGCATGTGCCTTACAAGGAAGGCGGCTTGGCTATGTCCGACGTGATGGCCGGCCAGGTTCAGTTCATGTTCTATCACCCCGCCGCCGTGTTGCCGCACATCAAGGCCGGCAAGCTGCGCGCGCTGGGCGCTTCCAGCACCAAACGCAGTGCCGCCGCCCCCGAGGTGCCAGCTATCAGCGAGCAGGGCGCGGGCGAGTTTGACCTGGTGGCATGGTTCATGTTGTACGTACCTGCCGCCACACCGTCACCGGTGCTGGCGCGGCTGCGCGATGCGGCCAGCCAGGTGCTGGCCAATGGCGACGTCACTGCAAAGCTGGGTGCGCAAGGCCTGGAGCTGCGCAACATGAAGCCCGATGAGCTGGCCGCATTCGGCCGGGCTGAAATTTCCAAATGGTCCGAGCTGGTCAAGCGTTCGGGCGCGCAGATCGACTGAGACACAAGTTTTCCCGCGGCATTACCTATAAATCAACAGGAGACAAACCATGAAATTCTTGAAAGCACTTCTAACCACAGCTGCCGCCAGCGCGGCGCTACTTGCCGGCATGCCGGCTTCCGCGCAGGCGCCCGCGCCCCTGCGCATCGGCAGCACGCTGGCGCTGACCGGCCCATTGGCCACCACCGCACTGACGCACAAGCTGGTCGGCGAGATTTATGTGGAACAGCTCAATGCCAAGGGGGGCCTGCTGGGCCGCAAGGTTGAGTGGATCGTCAAGGACGACCAGTCCAAACCGGAACTGGCCCGCACGCTGTACGAGCAATTCGTCACTTCCGACAAGGTGGACCTGCTGATGGGCCCCTACGCCACCGGGGCGATTCTCTCGGCCATGGGCGTGGCGCAGCGCTACAACAAGGTGCTGGTGCACCACACCTTCGGCATTCCTCATCTGGCCAAGTACGAGATGGCGTTTCCGGCCTGGTCGCTCGGCTCCGAGCCGGGCACGACGGTGCCGAACTCGGTGTTCGACGCCCTGGCCGCGTCAGCCAAGCCGCCGAAAACAGTCGCTTTTGTCACCAGCAAGTTCCCGTCCATCCATTTCATGTCGCTGGGCGCACGCGAAGTCGCCAAAAAACGCGGCCTGCAGGAGGTGCTGTTTCTCGAATGGGATTTCGGCAACCGCGATTTCGGGCCGATTGCCGCGCGTGTCAAGGACGCCAAGCCCGACCTGGTCTGGGTCGGTGACATCGGCCTGGAGGGCAACATGCTGCTCGACGCGATGAAAAAAATAGATTACGTGCCGCCGCTGCACTTCCACACCTATCCTGCGCCCGGACCCATGACCAAGTCGCCCGACGGGAAAAATGCGCTGTCGCTGACGATCTTCGAGGAGCACGCACCGTTCACCGCCAATCCTGTCGCGGCCGAATTTGTCAAACTCTTCAACGAACGCGCCGCCAAGGCCAATCTGCCCGACACCTCGGTCGAGGTGCAGGCCGCTGCCTCGTACTCGGCCTGGCAGATCCTGGAGGCCGGCGTACGCGGTGCCAACAGCTTCGACGACAAGGCGATTGGCGCCTGGCTGCGCAAGAACCGCGTGGACACCATCCATGGCCGCCTGCGTTTTGACGGCCCCGGCAACTACGGCGACGACCTCATGAAAATCAAGCAGGTGCAAAACGGCAAGTGGGTCGTGATCCACCCGGCGCAGTTTGCACCAGCCGGTGTCAAGCTGCAGACCAACTGAAGCCACGAGCCGCAGATGAGTTTCCCGAGTTTCAACCTGCTTGCCCAGTCCATCCTCTCGGGGATTTTCATCGGCGGCCTCTACGGCCTGATCGGTCTCGGGCTGGGCCTGACCTGGGGCATGCTGCGCCAGATCAACCTGGCCCACTTCGGCCTGGTGTTCCTGGCCGCCTACATGAGTTACCACATGGCCACGGTGTGGCATGTGGACCCGCTGCTGACCCTGCTGATCCTGCCGCCGCTGTTTTTTGCGTTCGGCGTGGGCATGCAGTGGGTGCTGTCGCGGTTTGCGATCTCGCCTTTCAATTCGCTGCTGGTCACCTTCGGCATTACGGTGGTGATGGAAAGCATCATCCAGGCGATCTGGACGGCGGACTTCCGACGCCTCGAGACGCATTACAACGAACAGAAGTTCACCATCGGCTCGCTCTACGTCCCGGTGCCGGAACTGGTGACGCTGGTGATTGCAGTGAGCCTGTCGCTGCTGATCTGGGCAGCCATGCGTTACACCGACCTCGGCAAGGCCTTGCGCGCCATGGCCGAGGACGGGCCGATTGCCTCGGCTTTCGGCATCAACCAGAAAGGCATGTCGCTGGCGCTGGCCGGTATTTGCGCGGCACTGGCGGCCGTGGCCGGCATCTGCCTGGCGCTGACCTTCACGCTGACACCCTCGCAGATATTTGCCTGGGTCGGCGTGGTGTTTGCGGCGGTCATGCTGGGCGGCCTGGGCAGCGCGCTTGGCCCGCTGGTGGCTGGCATCATCATCGGCGTGAGCGAGGCCGTCACCATGGCCGTGGCCGCGCCCTCATGGGCACCCATCGTCTCGTTTTCGCTGCTGATCGTGATGCTGCTGTTTCGTCCCGGAAAGCTGTAGAAAAATGAACAAAACAATCATCGGCATCCTCGCCGCGGGGGCGCTGCTGGCCAGCGTGCCCTGGCTGGGCCTGCCATCCTTCTACGAGTCCTTTTTGTACCTGCTGTGCCACTGGATGATCCTGGCGCTGTCCTGGAACATCCTGTCGGGCTATTCAGGTTACTTTTCCTTCGGCCACGGTGCGTTTTTCGGCATCGGCATGTACACCTCGGCCGGGCTGTCGGCCAACCTGAACTGGCCGTTTCTCTGGACACTGCCCGCCGCCGCGCTGCTGGCGGCGCTGCTGGGGATGGCGCTGGGCGCGGTGGTGTTTCGCGTCAAGGCGGTGCGCGGCGAGCTGTTTGCGCTGCTGACCCTGGCCATCACCTTTGTGGTGGGCACCATCGTGCTGAACACGCGCATCGACGGTGGGCCCGGTATCTACCTCAACGCAGTGGCGATCCCGGCGCTGGGGCCGACGGCATCCTCGTCAATCTACCTGATGGCGCTGATAGGCGCGGTGGCCACCATGCTGATCTCCTACCGAATCCACGCGTCGCGTCTGGGCCTGGGCCTGTTTGCCATCCATGACGACGAAGACGTGGCGGAGGTCATGGGCGTGCCGACCTTTCGCTACAAGCTGCTGGCTTTCGGCATCTCGTGTGCGCTGGCCGGCCTGGCCGGCGGCATCCATGCGCTGTTTGTTTCCTATGTCACGGCCGGTGAGACCTTCACCATCGTGGTGCCGCTGACCGTGGTGCTCATGAGTGTGTTGGGCGGCACGCGCCACTGGGCTGGGCCGGCGGTGGGCGCGGTGGCGATCACCTGCCTGATGTACTTCTTCACGGCGGGCAACAACCCGATTGCCGGCAAGGCAGCGGTTGGCGTGATCCTGGTGCTGGTGATCCTGTTCATGCCCAATGGCATCCTCGGCTATCTCCTCAAGCGCACGGCGGGCCGGCGATCGGTGCCGCCGGTTCAGGCGGCGCAGGACGCAGCCGCGTCCGGGGCCGCGGCACCGGCCTCCACCGGCAAGGTGCTGCTGGACGTGCAGAACCTGTCCAAGGCGTTCAAGGGCGTGCAGGCGCTCGACGGCGTGAGCCTGCAGGTGCACGAAGGCGAAATCCTCGGCCTGCTCGGGCCCAACGGGTCGGGCAAGTCGACTTTCATCAATGTGGTCAGTGGGCATTTCCCGGCCACCGGCGGGCAGATGTTTTTCGAGGGCCGGCAGCTTGCCGGCCTGGAAGCGCACAGCATTGCACAGGCCGGCATTGCGCGCACCTACCAGATCCCCAGGCCTTTCGCGCATCTGACCGTGCTGCAGAACGTGGCGCTGGTGGCCATGTTCGGTGGTTCCGCGATGAACCACGAACAAGCCACGGCGGAGGCCTGGAAGTGGTTGGCGTTCACCGGCCTGCAGGCCAAGGCCGATGCCTTGCCCGACGACCTGAACCTGCACCAGCGCAAGTTTCTTGAACTCACCCGTGCGCTGGCCTCGCGCCCGCGCCTGGTGCTGCTCGACGAGGTGCTGTCCGGGCTGACGCCGGGCGAGATCAACGAGGCAATTGCGCTGATCCGCAAGATCCGCGACCGCGGCGCGACCATTGTGTTTGTCGAGCACGTCATGCGCGCGGTGATGGCGCTGGCCGACCGCGTGGCGGTGCTCAATTACGGCAAGCTGATCGCCGTCGGCCCGGCACAGGAAGTGATGCAAAACAGCGAAGTCGTCAGCGCTTACCTGGGGACACCCCATGTTTGAAGTCACCAATATCTCTGTCAATTACGGTGCTGCACCGGCACTGTGGGGTGTCTCGCTGGAGGTTCAGCCCGGTGAGCTGGTGTGTGTGGTCGGTCCCAATGGCGCCGGCAAGACCACGCTGATCAATGCGATCGCCGGCATGCACCGCGTGCGCGAAGGCAGCCTGCGATTCAACGGCAAGGACATCACGCAGCTGGCCAGCCACCGCTTCTGCGGCGAAGGCATTGCCATCGTGCCCGAAGGGCGGCGGCTGTTTACCCAGATGACGGTGCTGGACAACCTGGAGCTCGGCAGTTTCATCGGCAAGGCCAAGGCCCACCGCAAGGCTTCGCTCGAGCATGTGCTGTCGCTGTTCCCGGCACTCAAGGCCAAGCTGGACAGCCCGGCCGGCGCACTGTCGGGCGGTCAGCAGCAGATGGTGGCCATCGGCCGCGCGCTGATGGCGCAGCCCACGCTGCTGCTGCTTGACGAGCCGTCCCTGGGCCTGGCACCGCTGATCGTGATGGACATGTTTCGCATCATCCGCCAGATCAATGCGCAGGGCACCTCGGTGCTGCTGGTGGAGCAGAACGTGGCCATGGCCATGGAAATCGCCAGCCGCGCCTATGTGATGGAAGAGGGCCGCATCGTTGCGGAAGGCCAGGCCAGCGAGCTGCTGACACGCCCGGAAATCCAGAAAGCCTACCTGGGCCTGGAAACGCACGATTGAAGCGGCTTGCCCCTGCAGAGGGATGTTGCTCCTGAAACAATAGCTACTTGCGCCTGTCCTTAAAGGGATAGAGGCCGATTTCATGCATAAATACCGGTTCACGCCGATCTGTCTGCGGTGCAGACTGGCAGCGCCGGCGCCCTTGCAAGCGTGATAATCGACAGCTTTTGCCTGCAAGCCCGTGACCTTTCCGCTCATCACTGACCCGTTCTTTTACGCCGTGGCGGTTCCCGCCGTGTTACTGCTGGGAGTCAGCAAAAGCGGCTTCGGGGCAGGTTTCGGCTCGCTGGCCGTGCCCATGATGGCCATGGCGGTGACCGTGCCGCAGGCGGCGGCCATCCTGATGCCAGTGCTGCTGCTGATGGACCTGCTTGGCATGGCGGCTTTCCGCAAGGACTTCGACCTGAAGCTGCTCAAGTTTCTGTTGCCTTGCGGCCTGGTGGGCACGCTGGTCGGTGCCTTGTTGTTCAGCCTGCTTGACGGCAGGGTCGTGGCCGGCATCGTGGGTTTTTTCACTTTGCTGTTTCTGGCGCAGCGGCTGCTTTTTCCTCCCCGGCCCGACAGCCCACCGCCGCCGAAGTGGTTGGGTGCGCTGTTGACCGCGACCTCGGGTTTCACCAGTTTTGTGGCCCATGCCGGCGGCCCGCCCATCAGCGCCTATGTCATCCCCCTGCGCCTGAGCCCGCTCAAATTCACCGCTACCCTGGCGTTCTTCTTTTTCGTCATCAACCTGTCGAAGTGGATTCCCTACGCATGGCTGGGCCTGCTGGACATGCGCAACATGGCCACGTCGCTGGTCCTGCTGCCGCTGGCGCCGCTCGGCGTGTGGGTGGGCG
>NZ_JBAQYR010000053.1:0-74515 GCF_049790275.1 Polaromonas sp. | reverse complement strand
CTGCTTGAGCAGCTTTGGACAGGCGACAGAGGCGAAGCGTCTCGCGAGCCGCGGCCTGCAAGGCCTCGGGAATTACACGCAGTGAGCAACCGTGGGGGCATCATTCGATTTTGATGCCACGTATGGCGATGATGCCGCCCATGATGGACGTTTCATTGCGGATGCGGCTGGTCAGGCCCTCGGGTGCAGTGCCCACGGCTTGCCAGCCCTGGTTGAACAGTTTCTGGCGGGTGTCGTTGTCGCGGATGATGCGGGGCACTTCCTGGGCGAGACGGGTCTGCGCGGCCTTGGACAATCTGGCCGGGCCCACCAGCGCTGTCCAGACTTCGAGGTTGAAGTTGCGCACTTCCGCTTCGGCCAGCGACGGGATCTCGCTCGCCAGTGCACTGCGCCCGGCAGTCAGGCCGATGGCCTTGAGCTTGCCGGCCTTGATCTGCGGCAGGGCAATGCCGGGTGGCACCAGGGCCATCTGGATCTGGCCGCCGAGCAGTGCGGTGACGACTTGCGGGTTGCCTTGGTAGGGAATATGCACGGCCGCGAGGTTGCCGGCGCTGGACTTGAGCAGTTCCATGCCCAGGTGGCCGACCGAGCCGTTGCCGACCGAGCCGTAGTTCCACTTGTCGCCGCCGTTGCGGGCCGCCAGGAAGAAGGCATTGCCCGATGGCTGGTTCACCGGAGCCACCAGCACCAGGGGTGCGGTCGTCAGCAGCGAGATGTGCGCGAAATCCTTGGCCGGGTCGTAGGGCAGCTTGGAATACAGCATCTTGGCCGAGGTCAGGTTGCCATTGATCACAACGCCCAGCGTGTGATCGTCAGTGGCTTTGGAAACCAGGTCAGCGGCAATGTTGCCCGAGGCACCGGGACGGTTTTCAACAATGACCGGCTGGCCCAGTGCGCGGGACAGGGGCTCGGCCAGTGTGCGTGCAGCCATGTCGGGCGTGGAGCCGCCGGGAAAACCTACAAGCAGTTTGACGGGCCGGGTGGGCCAGTTCGTGACCACTGGCGCGGCTTCCTTGGCAGCCGGTTTTTTCGGTGCATTTTGGGCTGCAGCCAGCATGGGTAATGCGAGTACAGCTATCAGAAGCGTAGCGCGTTTGAAAACTTTCATGCGATTCTCCAAAATTGAAAGGGCTTATTTGAACAGCTTTGCGGGCTCGATTCCGTCGTACATCCATTGAAGGCCGGCAAAACCCGCGCTTTCGTTGCCGCTTTGAAACAGCTGGTTGCGCAGCTCGCGCTGGACGCCTGCAGCATGGTAGATATCGCCGTAAAAACGTGCAGTCAGCTGCACCCTGCCGGTGCGCAGGTACCTGGCCCGCTGGTATTCCTGAAAAGCCAGCGGCACGTCGCCGCGTGTGAAACGCAAGGCTTCACGCAGCACCACGGCGTCTTCGATGGCCTGCCCCGCGCCTTGGGCCAGGTACTGCAGCATCGGGTGGGCTGCATCGCCGAGCAGCGTAACGCGCCGGTCGGTCCAGTTCTTCACCGGTTCGCGGTCACACAGCACCCACATCTTCCAGGTCTGTATTTTTTCCAGCAGTTCCCGCACCTGCGGGCAGGCATGGCTGAAGCGCTCTGTCAGCTCAGCGGTGTCGCCAAACGTGTTCCAGCCCTCGTCGTACTTGCTGCTGTGAAATACCGCAACAAGGTTGAACAGCTCGCCGCGGCGCAGCGGGTAATGCACCAGATGGGTTTTCTCGCCTCCCCAGAGCAGCACGTCGTCGCTCCACAAATGGGCAGGTACCTCTTCGCGCTTCAGGACGGCGCGGTAGGCAATGTGACCGGACACCCGCGGCTTGCCGTCGCCGACCACTGCTTCGCGCACCTTGCTCCACAGTCCGTCAGCACCAATCAGCGCCGAGCCCGGCAGTGTTTCACCGCTGGCCAGGTGGACGCGTACCTCGTCCGCCGTCTGCTCGAACGACTCGAGCCTGGCCTCAGTGCGCAGCGTGATGTTGGGCAGCTCGCGGCATGCGTCGAGAAACACCTGGTGCAGGTCGGCGCGGTAAATCACACCGTACGGGAAACCGTAGGTGGCGCGGGCCATGTCGCCCAATGGCACACGCACAACTTTTTCGCCGGTGCGTACGTCGTTCATGCCCATGCCTGGCGGGAAAAACGAGACCTTGCTGACCACGTCGGTCAGGCCCAGCCAGGCAAACATCCTGAAAATGTTCGGGCCGAGCTGGATACCGGCACCAATCTCGCCGAAGCTTGCGGCCTGCTCCAGCACGGTCACGGCGTGGCCGTCCCGCGCCAGAACCAGGGCGGTGGCCAGGCCGCCTATGCCGCCGCCGGCGATGAGGATGGGGTGGGGAGATGTCACGATGATTCAGGGCCTGTTGAAAGGGGGTTTCAACCAGATGATAAGTATACTTATCATCTGCTGCCATGGTAAATACCCTGAACCTGGGGAGCGCCGAACAAGTCCCCTGCGGCGTGTGGTCAGCGCTCCCTTAAACTCCGGCCATGCCAAAAAGCTTTAATTTCAGCGAGGCCCCCGGGCACCAGATCCGGCGCGCCCACCAGCTGTCGATTGCCCTCTTCATGGAGGAGACAGCCGGGTTCGACGTGACGCCGGTGCAGTTCGCCATCCTGAACGCCCTGATGGACGACCCGGGCGAGGACCAGGTCACGCTGTCGGGCCGGGTGGCATTTGATGCGGCGACCTCCGGCTCGGTGATCGGCCGGCTGGAAACCAAAGGCTGGGTGCGGCGCGAGGCGGACCCGGCCGACAAGCGGCGCAAACTGCTGTGGGTGACGCCGGAAGGCGAGAAAGTGGCCCTGCGGATGAAGCGCGCCGTCAACAAGGTCCAGTCGCGCCTGCTTGGGCCGCTGACGGTCGAGGAGCGCAAGCAGCTTGGCGCACTGCTCGGCAAGCTGATTGCCGGCCACGAGGACATGGCCTGAGCCTGGCTTGCCCGCTGCCCCCGGCTGCTATGCCGATTTGGCCAGCAGGGTGAAGTGTTCGACCACCGGCGGGCTCGCAAAAAATGGTCCGACGATGGCGCGCCACTGCGCAAAGGCCGGTGACTCGCGGAAACCTACGGTGTGGTCTTCCAGTGTGTCCCAGAAAATCTGCAGGATGTAGCGCTCCGGGTTTTCAATGCCCTTGTTGACCTTGAAGCCCTGGAACCCCTTGGCGTTCTGGATGACAGTGCGCAGTCCGCGCTGGATGGCTTCGTCAAAAGCGGCTTGCTGGCCGGGAGCAATGCGGATATCGGCGAGTTCGAGAATCATGGTTGTCCTGTGCTTGATGGAATGAGGCCGTCAGTGAATCAGTATTGGCTGGCAGGCAACTCTACCGTCAAACCGTCCAGCGCGGCGGTCAGGCGGATCTGGCAACTGAGCCGGCTGGCTTTCACTGCCGGCACCGCGGTGAAAGCCAGCATGGCCTGCTCCTCGCCGGTAACGGCCGGCAACTGGCTGGAAAAGGGTTCGCACACCATCACATGGCAGGTGGCGCAGGTGAGCAGCCCGCCGCAGTCGGCGGCGATGCCTTCAATGCCCGCAGCCACGGCCGCCTCCATCAGGCTTTGACCGATTTTGCCTTTGGCCCTTATTGGTTGTGCGCCAGTAGCTATGAAATTGATAGTAATCATCGGTCCCTTGAAAATCAGATGCGGCTGAAATATTCGCGCCGCTGCCAGTCGTCCTTGTCTTCGGCCTGTTCGTGGCGCGTGATCTCCGACTGCTTGATGCGGGTGAAGTAGTTGATGAATGTTTCACCAAATGCCTGCACCAGCACCGGGTCATTTTGCAGCGCTGCCAGCGCTTCACCCAGGCCGGTTGGAATACGGGTGCCGGCCTCGCCGTAGGGTGCATCTGTGGCCACCGGTGCCTTGAGCTTGCGCCGGATGCCATCCAGCCCGGCGTGAATCTGCGACGCCAGGTAGAGATAGGGGTTGGCGGCCGGCTCGCCGATGCGGTTTTCAATGCGTGTGGCCCTGTCCCGGCACTGACCCACCACGCGCAGCATGGCACCACGGTTGTCGCGGCCCCACAGCACCGACTGGGGTGCCAGCGCATTCGGCCGGAAGCGACCAAAGCCGTTGATCGTTGGTGTGCAGAAAACCGTCATGCCGCGTGCGTGTTCCAGCAGGCCGGCGAGGTAATGCTCGCCAAGCCCGGAGAGTGTGTATTGCGCGTCGGTGGGTTGCGTACCTTTTGCCGGCGTGTCGCGCTGAAACAGGTTGGCGCCGGTTTGCAGGTCCACCAGCGACTGATGCAAATGCCAACCACTGGACATGATGTTGGGAAAGGGTGGGCGGCACATGAAGGTGGCGTGGTAGCCGGCGCGGCGCAGCGCCTGCTTGACCGCGCTGCGAAACAGCACCATGTTGTCGGCGGCCGTGAGCGCGTCGGTCGCATCGAAGACGGCTTCGACCTGGCTGGGGCCGAGCTCGATTTCCAGTGACTGCAAGGGCAGGCCCAGCGCCTGTGCCGTGCGCTGAACGATGCGCAGCGGCTCTTCTGCCATGTCAAAACAGTTTTCCGCCAGGAGGTTGTAGCCGGGATGGATCATGGCGACCTGGGGCGGCAAGCCGGGCCAGGCAGCCTGCTCCGGGTCGAGCTGGTCCTGGGCTCCGTCGCTGGTAATGCGGTAGATATGAAATTCGATTTCCAGCCCGCACTTCATGCCGTAACCCGCCTCTGCCAGCTGTGCGAGCGCACGCTGCAGAATGCGCCGCGTGTCCAGCCCGACCGCGGTGCCGTCCTGCATCCAGGGTTGGGCCTGGACCCAGCCGGTGCGTGGCGCCCACGGCAGTTGTTTGAAGCTCGCCGGGTCTGCCAGCAGCAGCAGGTTGCTCGCAAATTCAAAGCCCGGAAGCTCGGCCGTGCCGCCTGCCTCGAACACCTTGAAGGCGGTGCGGTCCGACGTGTCCTTCAGGAGCAGGGTGCTGACCATGCCCACGCCGTCCTGCATGGCCTGGGCAGCCGCACCGGCGACCAGTGTTTTGCCGCGCAAGGCCCCATGCAGGTCGCACCAGGCAAAACGCACGAGTTCGACGCCGCTGGCATCTATCAGCTGTGCGGTGTGTTTCAGTGCGCTCCGGCGCGCAGCGTCGTGTATGCCGCATTGTTCGGCGAAGCTGCTCATGCGCTCGCAACCTGCTTCGCGTCCTTCGTTGTCCAGGGTGCGTTCTCCTGCTTGGCCCGCGCCTGCGCCTGCCACCAGGCGGGCCATTGACCGGCCGGCGCAATACCGTCCACCGTGTCCGGGCCACGCATGAGTTCCGCCTGCGCAGCATTGGCAATGCCGGGCGCCACGCCGCCTTCCTGCACCGTGGCAATCGCCTTGATCAGCACCCGGCGGTTAGCCATGATGACCTTGTCGCTGGTACCGAGGTGCTCACGCGTGCGGTCCTGAATCGCACCCATGCTTTCAACAGCCCACTGGTCGTGCACATTGATGTCTTCCTCGCCCATGCCCAGGTAGGTCTGGGTGCGCTGTTCCTCGACGTTGAAGCCCCAATTGTTGTGGCGCCCCGCGTTGGGAATGTAGTCGGGCAGCGAGATGAACTGCTGGCGCTGTGCACGCATGCTCTCCTTGTCCAGCGGTCCGGCAAAACTGGTGAAAAACGAATACCAGTAGGTGTGGGTGTCGTCCACCGGCACATGCATCTGGGTGATGGTCATGGTTTCCGAGAGTGGAATGACGAAAGTGGCCGGGAAGATGGCGTTGGTCACGCGCACGTGCGTGAGTTTGTCGTTCATGGGGCGCAGCGCGGTGAGCTGCATGCCCCAGGGCTTGTTCTCGAAGCTGATCTCTGGTTGGGCAAACTCACGCATGATGCGCGTCATCGGCCACTGCTCGCCGTCGATGGCGCCGGCACTGGCGCTGCGAAACTGCTTGCCGGCTGCGTTCTGGCCGATGTCTTCGAGTGGCTCGTCCTGAAGGAAGCGGTGCAAAAAGGAAGGGTGAGCCGGGTCGATGCCGACTTCGAAAGCCTGCAGCCAGTTGGCATTCCACAAACCCTTGAACGCAAAGCTGTGGGTGGCCGGCGCGTTGAAGCAGTCGAATGCGGAAAAGGGTGGCGGGGTCGAACCTTCCGGGCCCAGCCAGGCGAAAAGAACACCGCTTTTTTCCAGCACCGGGTAGCTGCGCTGCTTCACGCGTTCGCACAGCTTGCTGCCTGCAGGTTCGGCCGGTGTTTCAAGGCATTGGCCCGATACGTCGAACTTCCAGCCGTGAAACGGGCAACGCAGGCCGTCGCCCTCGGCACGGCCGAAAGACAGGTCGGCACCGCGGTGCGGGCAGTCGCGGTCCAGCAGGCCGTAGTTGCCTTTGTTGTCCCTGAACAGAACGAAATCCTGCCCCATCAGGCGCACAGCCTTGACAGGGCGCTTGTCCATGCGTGGATCCAGCGCAGGGTTGAACTCGTCCACCAGTGCCGCTGGCTGCCAGTAGCTGCGCAGCAGGGCGCCGCAGGGTGTGCCGGGGCCAGTCCGGGTAATCAGCTCGTTCTGTTCTGCATTCATGGTTCATCCTAAAAACGGTATACCGAAATTTAAATTCAGTGTACATTTCTATCCATGAGCTTGCAAGAGACGGTGTTGATCCAGTTGCGGGACCTGATTCTGCGCGGCGAATTCGGGCCCGGCCAGCGCCTGGCCGAGCAGCAACTCGCCGAGCGCCTGGGTGCTTCCCGCACGCCTGTGCGTGCCGCGCTGGTCACGCTGGAGCAGGAAGGGCTAGTTGAAGCCAACGAGACCGGCAAATTTCTGGTGCGCCAGTTCACGCCGCGCGAGGTGGCCGATGCGATTGCCGTGCGTGGCCATCTGGAAGGCATGGCGGCGCGCCTGGTGGCTGAACACGGCGTGTCGCGCCAGCTGCAGGCAGATCTGCAGGCTTGCCTCGATGAAGGAGACAGCGTTCTTGCAGCCAACCCGCTCACCTACGAAAGCTACGCAGCCTACGCGGCCATGAACGACCGTTTTCATGCGCTGGTGCTGCAAGCATGCGGCAACCGGGCCTTGCAGCGTGCTGTGACGCTCAACGACAAGCTGCCGTTTGCGCCCGCCTCCGCGATGCTGCCCATGCAGGGTACGGTCACACTGGACCGCGACTGGATGCTGTACGCGCACCGCCAGCACCACATGCTGTTTGCCGCACTCAAGGCGGGCGAGGGCGCGCGCGCGCAGGCGCTGGCCATCGAGCACACCGAGGTGGCCCAGATGAACATGCGCATGGCGCTGGAACGCCGGGCCGAAACCGAGCGCGTGTTGCCGGCCATACGCCTGGTGGTGGGACGTTGACTACCAACGCTGTGAGTTTTACGGCCGCCGGCGTACGCCGCGGCTTTTTCGCCGCCCAGGTGCTCGCACCCGGGGTGATTCTTTACGCCATGGTGTTCGGCGTGCTGGCCAGCGAGCGCGGCATGTCCTGGCTGCAGGCCATGCTCATGAGTGCCGTGGTTTATTCGGGCAGTGCGCAGCTGGCGGCGCTGCAGGGCTGGACGGCGACGGCCGTGATCACGCCGGTCATCGTCACCATCCTGGTCATGAATGCGCGTTATGTGCTTTACGGCGCGGCCATCCAGCCGTGGCTGGCCGGCCTGCCGCGCCATCAGAGCTGGGGCTCGCTGTTTTTCCTGGGTGACGGCAGCTGGGCCATGGCCATGCGCGAGTACGAAACCGGCTACCGCGACGCGGGGTATGTGCTGGGCTCCGGCGTCGCCATGTTTGTGCCCTGGCTGGGCGGCACGCTGGTGGGCCACCTGCTGGCCGGCAATGTGCCCAACCCCGCGGCCTTCGGTCTGGACTTCATGCTGGTGGCGTTTGCCGCAGCCATCGGCATGGTGCTGTGGCGCGGCAAGCCAGACTGGTGGCCGGCCATCGCCGCAGGCCTGGTGGCGCTGCTGTTGCATCGTCTGTTGCCTGGTGCCTGGTACATCGTCGGGGCAGGGCTTGCAGGCGGTTTGATGGGAGCGTGGCGCCATGGCCGTTGAAAGCACTTTCCTGCTGGCGCTGGCCGGCATGGCGCTGGCCTCATTCGCCTGCCGCATCAGCGGCTTCCTGCTCATGGGTTATGTGCGCATCACGCCGCGGGTGGAGGCCGCACTCAAGGCCATTCCGCTCTCGGTGATGGTCGGCATCGTGACGCCGGCGGCCACCTCGGGCAAGTTGCCCGAGTTGCTGGCCCTGTTGGCCGTGGGGCTGGTGATGAAGCTGGTGCGCAACGACCTGGCGGCTGCGGTGGCCGGCGCGGCGACAGTGGCTGTTGCGCGCTGGGCTCTGGGCTGAAGGGATTCCGCGTCGTTTCTGTCAGTGAGGGACGGGACGCAAGACCATGGGCCACACCACGACAAGATTGTTTCCGCCGGCGCTCGCAGTGCGTTGCATGATCATGTCGCCTTTGATGAGATCGAATCCGATTGTTGCAACGGCGGGCGTGTTTTCCAGCACGTAGTCTGCTTTCCACAGCAGCGCTTTGGTTGCCTTGGGATCGGTGACGCTGTTGTCCTGAACAAAGAACAAACCATCCTGGCTCCGGACCTTGACCCAGCTGAACCTTGGTGGACTTACCGATGACTGGGGAAACAAGGTCACATCAATCGCGGCTTTGGACGTCGGGTACTGCCGGAGACTTTCTTCCCGTCCGGCCATGTTGTTCACCGAGATGTTGTACCAGGTGCCGTTTGGCTGGTGAATAAAAACTGGCAGGGATCGGCGTAACCCATGTCTTCGTTCTTGTGCCTGCTTCCAGTCTTGTCGTTCGCAATCAGCACGATGCGCCAATACCCAATAAAATCTGCCTCTGTTGCCGGCCGAGTTTTTGCTTGCCCCATGGCAACGCTGCTGAATACCGCCAGTAGAAAGTAAAGCCCAAATTTCATAGTGTCCTCCGCCCGATTTTTGTAGGAATAGCGGGGAGGATTTTGCCATGCTTGAACAGGCAATGCGGTTGTAAGAATCGCTACTCTTTGGCGACCTGCAGCACCAGCTTGCCGAAGTTCTCGCCATTGAAGAGCTTGAGCAGGGTTTCGGGGAAATTCTCCAGACCTGCCACCACATCTTCCTTGCTTTTCATCTTGCCGTCTTTCAGGTAAGCGGCCAATTCGGCAATCGCTATGGGGTAGCGGTCGGCGTAGTCGAACACGACGATGCCTTCCATGCGCGCACGGTTGACCAGCAGCGACAGGTAATTGGCCGGTCCCTTGACGGGTGTGGTGTTGTTGTACTGGCTGATGGCGCCGCAAATGATGATGCGGGCGCCGCGCGTGATGCGTGTCAGCACCGCGTCGAGAATGTCGCCACCCACGTTGTCGAAGTAGATGTCTACACCCTTGGGGCAATGTTCCTTCAGTCCGGCCTTCACATCGCCCGCCTTGTAGTCGATGCAGGCGTCGAACCCGAGCTCCTTGACGACCCAGTCGCACTTGGCCTTGCCACCGGCAATGCCGACCACGCGGCAGCCCTTGAGTTTGGCGATCTGGCCGACCGTCTGGCCGACTGCGCCGGCCGCGCCCGACACCACCACGGTTTCGCCAGGCTTGGGCTGGCCTACGTCCATCAGGCCGAAGTAGCCGGTCATGCCGGGCATGCCCAACACGTTGAGCCAGGAGGTCAGGCCCATGCGCGGGTCAATCTTGAACATGCCGCTGCGCTTGATCTGGGCTTCCGGAATCAGGCAGTATTCCTGCACATCCAGCCCGGCATTGACATAGTCGCCCACGGCAAAAGCCGGGTTGTTGGAGGCAATCACCTTGCCGAGACCTCCGGCGCGCATGACGGCGCCAATTTCCACCGGCGGGATATAACTTTTGCCTTCATTCATCCAGCCGCGCATGGCCGGATCGAGCGAGAGGCTCAGGGTTTTGACAAGAACGCCGCCTGGGCCGGGTTCGGCCACCGGCTCGGTGGTAAAGCTCCAGTTATCACGCGTGGGCAGGCCGACGGGGCGGCTGGCCAGGCGAACCTGGTGGTTGGTCAGTGAGGTGATGGCGCTCATGGGTGTCTCCGGGGAAGTAGGCGGGCAAGAAAACGGCAATGGTAGTGGCGGCCTGCCCGGGCGTCAGTCGCGCAGGCGATTCGCGACGTGGGGACGGGAAACGCTGAACAGGTCTTTGCGGATGCGCGGCGGCCGGATCGGGATGGGATGCAAGGCGGAGTTCGCAGCCAATAGCTGCCTATTGGCAAGAAATTCAACGCAGCAGGCCGCCCGAGTCCGGGTGATCGCACGCCGAAGGGGATTTGTTCAGCGTTTCCGATATGCTTTCAGCCATGAAACTTCACAACTATTTCCGTTCTTCGGCTTCTTTCCGCGTGCGCATTGCGCTGGAGCTGAAGGGCCTGAGCTACGAATACATTCCTGTCCACATCGCCAAAGGCGACCACAAAAAGCCGCCTTATGCCGAATTGTCGGCGGACACCCTGGTGCCCATGCTGGAAATCGATGGCGAAAAACTGTCGCAATCCATGGCCATCATTGAATACCTGGACGAAAAACATCCGACACCGGCGCTCCTGCCAGCCGACGCCCTGGGCCGTGCCAAGGTACGCGCGCTGGCGCAGTCGATCGCCTGCGAAATCCACCCCATCAACAACCTGCGTGTGCTCAAGTACCTGGTGCGGGAACTCAAGGTGGATGAAGAGGCCAAAAACACCTGGTACCGCCACTGGTGCCGCGAGGGACTGGAGGCTTTCGAGCGCCAGCTGAACCAGCTGCCGCCGTCCACTTATTGCTACGGCAACACGCCCACCTTGGCCGACTGCTGCCTGGTGCCGCAGATCTTCAATGCCAGGCGTTTTGACGTGAACTTTGACGGGTTGCCGCGGACCATGGCAGCCTTCGACGCCTGCATGGCGCTGCCCGCTTTCCAGAAAGCCCAGCCTTCAGCCTGCCCGGACAACGAGGCCTGAACCCAGCCTGAGGAATACCTTGCATCCCGACTGGCTGATTCCCGACTGGCCCGCGCCCGCCGGTGTGCGCGCCCTGTTTACCTCGCGTGCCGGCGGCACGTCGTCGGTGCCGCATGACAGCATGAACCTGGGCGACCACGTGGGTGATGTGCCGGAGCGGGTCGCGGCCAACCGCGCCCTGCTGGGCCAGTCCATGGGGGCTACCCCGGTTTTCCTGCAGCAGGTGCATGGCACGGCTGTGCTGGCTATTGGCGCCGACACCGCCCATGGACAACCGGCAGACGCTGCCACGACAAGGCAGCGCGGCATTGCATGCACCATCATGGTGGCTGACTGCCTGCCGGTGCTGTTCAGCACCACCGACGGCGCAGCTGTCGCCGCTGCCCACGCCGGCTGGCGCGGGCTGGCGGGAAAGCAGGGCAGAGGCATTCTCGAAGAAACTTATGAGTCTTTCAGGGCTCTGTCCCTTATAGGACGGGCGCAACCAGCTATCAATACCATAGCGTGGCTGGGCCCCTGCATCGGGCCGACCGCGTTTGAAGTGGGCGCAGAGGTCAGGTCTGCCTTCGTCGATGGTGATCCGCGGGCGGCAGCCCGCTTCACGGCGCTGGCTTCGGGCAAGTACCTGGCCGATCTCGCTGGCCTGGCACGCCTGCGCCTGCAGGCGTTGGGTATCACGCAGGTTTACGGCAACGACGGCAGCGCGCCATGGTGCACGGTGGGCAATGCTTCACGGTTCTTTTCGCACCGGCGCGACGCTGGCGTCTCCGGCAACGGCTTCAACACCACCGGCCGCATGGCGGCCTGCATCTGGCGCGAATGATTCCGCTTCAAAGGTGCCGGGCGCCAACGCCCCAGCCTCGGCCGCTTCGCGCGCCTTGATGGCCTTGCGCCTGGCCGGCGCACGCATCAGGTAAACCACCAATGCCACAGGCCCCACGCCGTAGAGTACAAAGGTGATCATTGCCCCGAGCAAGGTGCCGGTGGGATGGGTGGCTTCGGCAACACTCATCATGAGCACCACGTACATCCAGGCAATGACAATCAAATACATAAAACTTTGCGCTTCGTCACGGGTAGGGAAAGGTTTTCCACGATACTAGGCAAGACCTGCTGCGGGTATAAAAGCTCGATACAGACCGAACAACAAGAGCCTGCGGATACCCCGGGAAGACAAGCATGAATTCTGACGCAAACCTGGCGCAAGCAGCCCAACAGATGCAAGAGACCTTTGCACAGGGTCTCCAGCAGGTCATGGGCGCCATGGCCGGTGCCGGCCTGGGTGCCGCGCCGGGTTTCCCGACGCTGGCCATGCCGGCGCTATCGGCCCCGCCGCCCCTGCAGCTTGACCCCGCCAAACTGATCGAAATCCAGCAGTCCTACCTCAAGGACATCACGGCCCTCTGGAACAGTGGCCTGCACGCCGGTGCTGCGCCTGCTGGCGTGCCGTCCGACCGCCGCTTTGCCGACGAAGCCTGGCGCAGCAACCCGGTGGCCCAGTTTGCCGCTTCAGCCTACCTGCTCAATGCCCGCACCCTGATGGGCCTTGCCGATGCAGTGGAGGGGGATGAAAAAGCCAAGGCCCGTGTGCGGTTTGCTGTCGAGCAGGCGATGGCCGCCTCGGCACCCAGCAACTTCCTGGCGCTCAATGCCGAAGCGCAGAAAAAAGCCCTCGAAACCCAGGGCGAAAGCATTGCCCAGGGCCTGACCAACCTGCTTCACGACATGAAGCAGGGCCATGTGTCCATGACCGACGAAAGCGTCTTCGAGGTCGGCAAAAACGTCGCCACCACCGAAGGCGCCGTGGTGTTTGAAAACGAGTTTTTCCAGCTGATCGAATACAAGCCGCTGACCGCGAAGGTCTACGAGCGGCCTTTCCTGCTGGTGCCGCCCTGCATCAACAAGTTCTACATCCTCGACCTGCAACCCGAGAATTCGCTGATCCGTTACGCCGTTGCGCAGGGCCACCGCACCTTTGTAGTCAGCTGGCGCAACCCCGACGAGTCCATGGCCAATAAGACCTGGGACGACTACATCGAGCAGGCCGTCCTCAAGGCCATCGAAGTCACGCAGAAAATCACCGGCGCGAAAACCGTCAATGCGCTGGGTTTTTGCGTGGGCGGCACCATGTTGGGCACCGCGCTGGCGGTGCTCGCAGCGCGTGGCGAGAAGCCGGTGGCCAGCGCCACCTTCCTGACTTCCTTCCTGGATTTCACCGACACCGGTATCCTGGACATCTTCATCGACGAACAGTCCGTCAAGTTCCGTGAAACGCAGATGGGCCAGGGCGGATTGCTCAAGGGCCAGGATCTCGCGTCCACCTTCAGCTTCCTGCGCCCGAACGACCTGGTGTGGAACTACGTGGTCGGCAACTACCTCAAGGGCGAAACCCCGCCGCCGTTTGACCTGCTTTACTGGAACAGCGATTCGACCAACCTGCCGGGGCCGTTTTACGCCTGGTACCTGCGCAACACCTACTTTGAAAACAACCTGGCCAAACCCGGCAAACTGACGGTGTGCGGCCAGAAGGTCGATCTCGGCAAGCTCGATCTGCCGGTCTACATCTACGGCTCGCGCGAAGACCATATCGTGCCGGTCGGCGGCGCCTACGCCTCGACGCAGGTGCTGCCGGGCAAGAAGCGTTTTGTCATGGGTGCTTCGGGCCACATCGCCGGAGTCATCAATCCACCTGCCAAGAAAAAACGCAGCTACTGGACCCGTGACAAGCTGCCCCAGGGCAAATTTCCGGCGACACAGGCCGAATGGCTCCAGGGCGCGACAGAACACCCCGGCAGCTGGTGGACCGACTGGTCGGACTGGCTCCAAAGCCATGCCGGCAAGCAGATTGCTGCCCCCAAAACTTATGGCAGCCGCAAGTACAAGGCCATCGAGCCTGCACCTGGCCGCTACGTCAAGGCCTGATGCTTGCAGTTCAAGCCCGAAAAAATTAACCGGAGAAAGTAAATCATGGAAGACATCGTCATTGTTTCAGCTGCACGCACCGCCGTCGGCAAGTTCGGCGGAAGCCTCGCCAAGACACCCGCTACGGAACTGGGCGCGGCTGTCATCAAGGCCGTCGCCGAGCGTTCCGGCCTGTCCCCGGACATGGTGGGTGAAGTCATCATGGGCCAGGTGCTGGCTGCCGGTGTGGGCCAGAACCCTGCGCGCCAGAGCGTGGTCAAAGCGGGCTTCCCGCACGCGATTCCCGGCCTGACCATCAACGCCGTTTGCGGCTCGGGCCTGAAGGCCGTCATGCTGGCCGCGCAGTCGGTCGCCACCGGCGACAGCGAGATCGTGATCGCCGGCGGCCAGGAAAACATGAGCGCCGCACCGCACGTGCTCAACGGCTCGCGCGACGGCCAGCGCATGGGCGACTGGAAAATGATCGACTCCATGATCGTCGACGGCCTGTGGGACGTCTACAACCAGTACCACATGGGCATCACCGCCGAAAACGTCGCCAAGAAGTACAGCATCAGCCGCGACATGCAGGACGAACTGGCCCTGGCCAGCCAGACCAAGGCCATGGCCGCGCAGGATGCCGGCAAATTCTCAAGCGAGATCATCCCGTTTTCCATCCCACAAAAGAAGGGCGACCCGCTGGTGTTTTCGGCCGACGAGTTCATCAACCGCAAGACCAGCGCCGAAGGCCTGGCCGGTCTGCGCCCCGCGTTTGACAAGGCCGGCGGCGTGACCGCCGGCAATGCCTCCGGCATCAACGACGGTGCCGCCGCCGTGATGGTCATGACCGCAAAGAAGGCCGCCGCGCTGGGCCTCAAGCCGCTGGCGCGCATCGCCAGCTACGCCACCACCGGCCTGGACCCGGCCTACATGGGCATGGGCCCCGTGCCGGCATCGACCAAGGCGCTGCAGCGCGCCGGCTGGAAGGCGCAGGACCTGGACCTGCTCGAGATCAATGAAGCCTTTGCCGCGCAGGCCTGCGCCGTCAACAAGGAGATGGGCTGGGACACCAGTAAGGTCAACGTCAACGGCGGCGCGATTGCCATCGGCCACCCGATCGGCGCGTCCGGCTGCCGCATCCTGGTCACGCTGATCCACGAGATGGTGCGCCGCGATGCCAAAAAAGGCATCGCCAGCCTGTGTATCGGCGGCGGCATGGGGGTTGCCCTCACACTGGAACGCTAAATTTGGAGTAAAACAGGCTCCAGCGCCCGTCCATAAAGCGCAGACAGCTATTTATTTGATAGCACCTGATTCACGGCATGGCACGGGTTTTGCAAACAGCATCGACAACTAAAACCAAGGAGCACAAACATGGCTAAAAGAATTGCATACGTCACAGGCGGCATGGGCGGCATCGGAACCGCGATATGCCAGCGCCTGCACAAGGACGGCTTCACCGTGGTCGCAGGTTGCGGCCCCACGCGTGACTTCACCAAGTGGATCGACGAGCAGAAAGCACTCGGCTATACCTTCTACACCTCGGTCGGCAATGTCGGCGACTGGGACTCCACGGTTGCCGCGTTTGACAAGGTCAAGGCAGAACACGGCCCGGTCAGCGTGCTGGTCAACAACGCCGGCATCACACGCGACGGCCAGTTTCGCAAGATGAGCAAGGCCGACTGGGACGCTGTCATCTCCACCAACCTCGACAGCATGTTCAACGTCACCAAGCAGGTGATCGAAGGCATGATCGAAGGCGGCTACGGGCGCATCATCAACATCTCGTCGGTCAACGGCCAGAAGGGCCAGTTCGGCCAGGTCAACTACTCCACCGCCAAGGCCGGCCTGCACGGCTTCACCATGGCGCTGGCGCAAGAAGTTGCAGCCAAGGGCGTCACAGTCAACACCGTGAGCCCCGGCTACATCGGCACCGACATGGTCAAGGCGATACGCCCCGACGTGCTCGAAAAAATCGTTGCCGGCGTGCCCGCCAAACGCCTGGGCACCCCGGAAGAAATCGCCTCCATCATTTCGTGGATTGCCTCGGACGAAGGCGGTTACGCAACCGGCGCGGACTTCTCGCTCAATGGTGGTTTGCACATGGGGTGATGCGCAAGCATTAACTTCGTAAAAAAACCCGCTTCGGCGGGTTTTTTTATACGTTGGAGGCAAAGTGTTTTCATCCAAAATCACCGCAATGACCTTTGTTCAATCAGCGAATGAATACGCGTTGCGAAACCCAGGTCAAGTGGTGTGGATGCTGCCTTGGTTTCTTCTTATGTTGCCGCTGGTCTGTTTACCTTCTGGTGCAGCGAATTGGCCTTGGGCTAAGGAGCTGGTAAGCGTGGCGACTGACTGGATTCCTATGATTAATAGCATGTCGTCCAGAGCTGTGGATCCGCAGTGGACTAGATTTGCGTTGAGCTGTCTATGGGTAAGTGGGCCGTTTTGGACTCTTGTCGCGGCAATATGTGGAATCCGAACGCTGAAAGCAAAGCTCTACAAGCAGGAACCTTTGGGCTTTAGCTATTTTCTGAAAACTTTTCTGGTGTTTGGAGGCGCGATATTGGTTATCGCGACGATGAAGCCTCGCCCCTGGAAGAGGGTCGATATGCTTACCTACTTTTTTGCGGAAAGATTTGGCCTTTTCGTAGTGGGATGGTTCTTTATTACCTCAATGTTTGTTGTCTTGGGATTGATAGCGGCCTTGCCGTTGAGCCGACTGTTTGGTTATAAATATGACTGAGGGGGCTGCCTTTGGCTGCTATTGCCGCGCTTGAGGTCTTTGAGTTGCAGCACCCGGTGTCCCTCACCCAGACCGGTGCAAGCCAGAATTTCGGAAGAACCATTTAAATGCTGTCTCCCTGCTTTTTGCACCTGCCAACTCGTTTGAAATCGCTCTTTCAAGCCGCGCTTGTTATTGGAGGTTTATGGGCCACTTCCGCTCATGCGAAGTTGATAGAAGAAGTCATCAAGGTACCCGTCAAGGTGACCGACAACTATGGCAAAGAGGTGGCGCAGGACATCGTTGTCACGATCTTTTATGACGACATTGCACCCAAGCCCTATCCTTTGCTGGTGCTGGGCCACGGGCGCGCCCCCGAGGCAGAAGGTCGTGCCGCTGTGGGACGAGCCAAATATTCGACCAATTCAAGATGGCTCACTCGCCTTGGCTTTATGGTGGCCGTGCCCACCCGCGTTGGTTATGGCGAAAGCGGCGGCGAAGATGTTGAATACACGGGCGAGTGCAACCGAAAAAACTACCCGCCTGGCTATGCGGCCGCTGCCGAACAGACGTTGAAGGTTCTTGAGATCCTGCGTCAACGCCCCGACGCGGCCAAGGACCGCGCCGTCATCATGGGTCAGTCCTTCGGCGGCGCGACGGCCATCACCGTTGCAGCGCAAAACCCGCCTGGCATCCAAGCCACCATCAACTTTGCTGGCGGCGGTGGCGGCAACCCAAAAACCAAGCCGCAACAACCATGCGCCACGCCGTTGCTGGAGCGCATGTTTGCCAACTACGGAAAAACCGCGCGCATTCCTACCCTTTGGATTTACACCGAGAACGACATGTTCCTTGGTCCCAAGTTCCCCAAGGAATGGTTTGACGCCTTCAAGGCAGCTGGCGGCATAGGCGAATACACGCTGTACCCACCCCTCGGAGCCGATGGGCACGGCTTGTTCAGCAAGGCTCCGGAAATCTGGCAGCCACGCGTGCTGGAGTTTCTGCGAGCCAATGGCTACCCGGCCATTCGGGCGCCGGAGATAAAAAAGTGAGCCCCCCCGTCTGAATGTGCTGGGCACCACACTTATCTACCCCGCCCATTACTGCGTATCGGAGCCATCTGCCGTGACTAAACTGTTCTTCAAATTGCGAATGACTCTGATGTGTCTACTTCTCGCTTCGACGTGCCTGTCATGTAGTCGCGTGCAGGAAGTCGTGGACACGCTGCGACCCATGTGGCGAACTGATCTTCCTCCTGTGGTCCCTCCAGATCGGTATTCGACACGTATTTTTAGGTATGTGATGGATGGTCGCATGTATCACATGCCGGAAAACTATAAGCGCTTTGATTTTTGGGGTGGAGACAACACGAAAGTGTATTACCCACCCCACCTGCAGTTCAATTTAACCTACCCGAATTTTGAAGGCACAACTTATGAGTTGGCCGAGGTTCTACGTCACAGCTCAACCTATGGTCGATATCCTTCTGTTGATATTGGACGCAAATATGCGGTGAATCAAATCGTCGTGCATGAAGCTCGGCCGCTGACTATGAAGGAGTTGGACACAACTAAGACTTATAAGGAGTCCGCAGCTTACAAGACTGCGCAAGCAGAAGCTTTTTCAAGCAGGCGCACTAACTGGAAAGATGTAGATGAATTCAACCAGTTCGAGCTAAGTTGCATCAGTCCAAAAAGTAATCCCGGCGCCATACATTGCAAAGGCGTCACCTTGAAAGGTGAATCGCTGCAATTCGACTGTCTGAATGGCTTGTGGGTTGCTGTCGAAATGGGACGTTGCCGCGTTGAGCGCAATAGCGTCGAGGAAGGATACTTTGCGTACTACGAGTACGCAATGGATCTACTGCCGTACTGGGAAAACATAGACGCCGGCATATTTGCCAAACTCAATTCATGGGAAAGGAAGTAAGGAAAATTTGGCATGACAGCGATAACAATAACAATGCCACCAGCGATTGGGATGGTGCATGCCTAGGTAGGTCGTGTGCAAATGAGGATTTTTGGATCGGCATATGAAAATCTTAACTACGTCAACGAGTAAAAGAAAAATTGTGGAAATTCTCAGACGGAGTGCGAAGGCTGTCTTCGGAATCGCCGCCCTTGCAAGCTGTGTATGCGTTGCAGCGCAATCAGCAATCGTCTTGACGCACCAAGAAAAGAACTTGGAAGACAAGAAGCTGCAAGTGCTCGATTTTCTTGGCCGCTTGAAAGTGGCCTTGGATTTGAATGTCATCGGGGATCCTCAGCGCCTGCAGGCAGTCACAGGATTTGAGGTTCTAGAGTGGGACTCAATGTTGGGGAATCTCTCCCACAAGGTAGCGAACCGCTGGCGGTACAACGTCCCGGTGATGGATCAAGCAGAGGAAATGCTGGTCGTCACTCAGCTATACCGCACAGGGTATCGCGCGGCCGATAACACACCGTATGCCGGTGGGATGGATATCGGGGGCTTTCCAGTCGTGGCCTGCATAACTCCGGCAAATGCAGACCGCATATTTGGTAAGGCGCACCTCGACGCGAGAATGAAAGCGCGCCCGCTTCACGGTCTACCTTGGGTCGCGCCGTTTTGGGACGTTAACTCGTATATTTTGAATCCAGTGACCGGAAGCTTATTGACGCTTACTTATCACTACGAGGACGAAAAATCCCCTCGCGCGACCTGCCTAAAGCAGCTAGGTATCCGTTTCGGAGTAAAACCACCGGTCGGCTATTGAGCATTTTAATTTCCCAATGTGGGTGTCAGGTCTTGCATTGCAACATTGCGTGCGGTGAAACACGTACTCGGAAGTCGCTACGGCAAAGGTTATGTTTGAACAACCTTCGGGTGAGCGAGGTGGCCAGTAAATCAACACTGTGAGCCCCTGCTCCACCTTCACCAACATGGTTAGCCCCGACATGCTCGAGAGAATTGTTGCTGGCATTTCCGCCGAACGCCTTGGCACCCCGGAAGAAATCGCCTCCATCATTTCGTGGATTGCCTCCGACGAAGGCGGTTATGCGACGGGAGCCGACTTCTCGCTCAATGGTGGGTTGCACATGGGGTGAGGCGCGGGCTTCAACTTCCCAAAGACCCGCTTCGGCGGGTTGTTGCTTTCTCTTTTTATAATGAATTCGGGCTGGAAAGCCTTCGCCCCCAATTGGTTCTGCGGCAGTTGCCTGTCATTGGCAAGTGCTCACGCAAGGTCCCTCCACCGTCTCTCCTTGAAGGAACCCCTAACGCATGCCGCACAGCGTCTCCCTCATCAGCACCATCGCCGCCGGTCTTGGGCTGGCCCTGATCTTCGGCTTTCTGGCCGCACGCCTGAAATTGCCGTCGCTGGTGGGCTACCTGTTTGCCGGTGTGTTGATCGGCCCGTTCACCCCTGGCTTCGTGGCCGATGCCGCGATTGCGAGCCAGCTTGCCGAGATCGGTGTGATGCTGCTGATGTTTGGTGTAGGCCTACACTTCTCCCTCGACGACCTGCTGGCGGTGCGCAAGATTGCCGTGCCGGGCGCCGTGGTGCAAATGACGGTGGCTATCGCACTAGGCATGGGTCTGGCGCACTGGTGGGGCTGGAACCTGGGCGGCGCGCTGGTGTTTGGGCTGTCGCTGTCGGTGGCCAGTACCGTCGTGCTGCTGCGCGCGCTGGAAAGCCGTGGTGTGCTTGATTCGGCCAATGGCCGCATCGCCGTCGGCTGGCTGGTGGTGGAGGACCTGGCCATGGTGCTGGTGCTGGTTTTGCTGCCGCCGCTGGGCAGCTGGTTGTCGGGCAAGGCTGGGGTCGATGTCAACATGCTCTGGAAAACGCTGGGCATCACGCTGCTGCAGGTCGGCGGTTTTGTTGCGTTGATGCTGGTGGTCGGGCGCCGCTTTTTCCCGTGGGTGCTCTGGCAGGTGCAGCGCACCGGTTCGCGCGAGCTTTTCACCCTGTGCGTGGTGGCCGCTGCAGTGGGCATTGCCTATGGTGCCACCGCACTCTTTGGCGTGTCGTTTGCACTTGGTGCATTCTTTGCAGGCATGGTCATGCGCGAGTCGGAGTTCAGCCACCGTGCCGCCGAAGAGTCATTGCCGCTGCGCGACGCCTTCGCCGTGCTTTTCTTCGTTTCGGTAGGCATGCTGTTCGACCCCTGGGTCATCGTCGAGCGGCCTCTCCAGGTGCTGGCGGTGGTGGCCATCATCGTGGTCGGAAAATCATTGGCCGCTGCGGCGCTGGTCCTTGCGTTTCGCTACCCGCTGAACACCGCACTCACGGTGTCGGCCAGCCTGGCGCAGATTGGCGAGTTCTCTTTCATCCTTGTGGCGATGGGTGCGTCGCTCGGTTTGCTTCCTCCCGAGGGCCAGAGTCTGGTGCTGGCCGGCGCGCTGATCTCGATTGCGTTGAACCAGCTGGTGTTCAAGTCGGTCGAGCCGCTGCAGCGCTGGATACTCGCCAGGTCGCCGCTGGCCCGCAAGCTCGAGGCGCGTGATGATCCGACAGCCGAGTTGCCCGCCAGCACTGAGGAAAGATACCTGTCGCGCCAGGTGGTACTGGTGGGTTATGGCCGGGTGGGGCGGCGCATCGCCGATGCATTGGCGGCCCAGCACCTGCCGTTTGTGGTGGTCGAGCAGAACCGCGAAGTTGTCGAAAGACTGCGCACCCAGGGCCTGATGGCCGTCTCGGGCGACGCGGCAGAACCGGTGGTGCTGGCGCAGGCCCATATCGCCAATGCGCGCATGCTGGTGGTTGCCACGCCCGATACCCTGAACGTGCGGCAGATGATCAACACGGCGCGCACGCTGAATCCCGAGATTGAAATCGTGGTCCGCACCCACAACGAGGCTGAAGCGAAACTGCTGGAAAGCGAAAACGCAGGAAAGATATTCCTGGGCGAGGAAGAACTTGCGCAATCGATGACGCGGCATGTCCTGGAGCGGTCGGCAGTGGCGCCGCATATTGTCCCGTAAGGTGGCCGGGCGGATATCGTCGTCAGAGATGAATCGACAATTGGGTTAGCCTCTGGTATGGCCGAAGCTGCCCCGTTGCCCCCTGAAACCTGGACCATTCATTGCGATGGCAGCGCGGTGCCCAACCCTGGCCGGATGGGTCTGGGGGCGGTATTGGTCGAGCCCAACGGCACGCGTCACCTGCTTTCCGCTGCGACGGATACGCGTGGCTGCAACAACGAGGCAGAGGCGAGGGCGCTGATGGCTGCGCTTCGCGAGTTGCAGGTTCGGGGTGCGACTACGCTGCAGATCTATTGCGACAGCAGTCTTCTCGTGGAGCAACTGGGTTCTGCGCTTGTGCCACCCGTGGCCCGGCTGGCTCCCCTTTATGCAGAGGCCAGGGCCCTGCTCGAGACATTCGCCCGTGCATCCGTGCATTGGATACCGCGCCATCACAATGGCGAAGCTGATACGCTGGCCCGCGCTGCTTTGAGCCTGCCGCCCAAGAGGCTGGTGAAGTTGACCAGGCGGCGCCGCTAGCCTTGATCGCCGGTGTTCCAGAAGCCCTGGTGCGGCTGGGCGGCTTCGTCTTCGAGCAACGGGCCCAGCACCTCGACGGTCCGCTGTCCGCTTGCAAAGACCTGCCGGCAGGGCAGGGACAGGGTCGGGTTCTCCGGGTGTGCGCCTGTCAACTCCAGCAGCCTCTGCTCCGACAGGCCATAAACGACGCGGCCGATGTTGCACCAGTAGATCGCGCCGGCACACATGCAGCAAGGCTCGGCGCTGCTGTACAGGGTGCACCGGGCCAGGCGCTCCGGCGGCAGCGCGCGGGCAGCCAGCGCGGCGGCTGCCAGTTCGGCATGCTGGGTCGGGTCGCCTTGCGGCGGCATGGAGTTGTTTCCTGCAACGGCAATGACTTCGCCATTTTCATCGGCCACCAGCGCGGCGAAGGGGTGGCGCCCTTTGTGGCGGGACTCGGCTGACAGCGCAATCGCCTGGCGCAACAGGGCCAGGTCGAGCGGGGAGGGCAACTGCATGGCCGGACCCTGCGCCTGTGCTCTCAACGCGTCACAGCACCTCGCTGGCGAAGTCGGCCAGGCGGGAGCGCTCGCCGCGTGCCAGCGTGATGTGGCCGCCGTGCGGCCAGCCCTTGAAGCGGTCCACGGCATAGGTCATGCCGGACGAACCTTCGGTGAGGTAGGGCGTGTCGATCTGCGCGAGGTTGCCCATGCAGATGATCTTGGTGCCCGGGCCGGCGCGGGTGATCAGGGTCTTCATCTGCTTGGGCGTCAGGTTTTGCGCCTCGTCGATGATCACGTACTTGTTCAGGAAGGTGCGGCCGCGCATGAAGTTCATGCTCTTGACCTTGATACGCGAGCGGATCAGCTCGTTGGTGGCCGCGCGGCCCCATTCGCCTGAGCCGCTGTCGTTCTTGCCCAGCACTTCGAGGTTGTCGTCGAGTGCGCCCATCCAGGGGCCCATTTTTTCCTCTTCGGTGCCGGGCAGAAAGCCGATGTCTTCCCCAACGCTGACGGTGGCGCGGGTCATGATGATCTCGGTGTAGCGGCGGTCGTCCAGCACCTGGGTCAGGCCGCTGGCCAGGGCCATCAGCGTCTTGCCGGTGCCGGCCGTTCCGGCCAGCGTGACGAAGTCCACCTCGGGGTCCATCAGCAGGTTCATCGCGAAGTTCTGTTCGCGGTTGCGGGTGGTGATGCCCCACACGGCATTTTTCAGGTGCGTATAGTCCTTCAGCGTTTTCAGCACGGCAGTCTTGGCGCGGATTTCGGTGACCCGGGCGTACAGCGGCGGTTCGCCCGGCGCTTCAAAAAACACGAACTGGTTGATCAGCAGGCTGCCGACAATCGGGCCGGTGATGCGGTAGAAGGTGTGGCTTCCCTGCTGCCAGCTTTCAATGGTCTTGCTCTGGCGTGTCCAGAAGTCGGTCGGCAGGGGCAGCGAACCGGCGTACAGCATGTCGCCGTCTTCGAGCGTCTTGTCGTTCTGGTAGTCGTCGGTGGCCAGGCCCAGCGCGCGCGCCTTGACCCGCATGTTGATGTCTTTGGACACCAGCACCACGTCGCGCGGTGCATATTCCTTGCGCAGCGCTTCAACCACGCCGAGGATCTGGTTGTCGGCCTTGCCCTGCGGCAGGCTCATCGGCAGCGAGTAGTCCAGCGGTTTGGTCTGGAAAAAGAGGCAGCCGCCGGCTTCCCGGTGACCGGTGGTGTCGAGCTTGAGGCCTTTGGCAATGTCGGCGCCGCTGGTGCCGGCCAGGGCGTCGAGCGTGCGGCTGGTTTGCCGGGCATTGCGCGCCACTTCCGTCATGCCTTTCTTGTGGCCGTCGAGCTCTTCCAGCACGATCATGGGCAGGAAGATGTCATGTTCCTCGAAGCGGAACAGGCACATCGGGTCGTGCATCAGGACATTGGTGTCGAGCACAAACAGCTTGGCTGGTCCGGTGTGTTTCGGCTTTTTGACCTTGGCCGCGGGCTCGGGCCGGGCCGGTGCGGGCGCCCCCTGTTTCAGGTGACTTTTCGCGCCGGTTGTACCGGCATGCCCCTGCTCTCTGGGCAGGTAGGCTGCGGGGTGCTCCGCCTCGCCGCCGGCCGAACGGTTGTCAAACAGCTCCAGTGCCGCCGGTTGGTGGGCTGGTCCGGCCTGATCCGTTTTTCGCGTCGCTTTGGCGTGTGAGCGGGCCGGCGCGTCGAGAGCGTCGGCAGAAAGCAAAGCGGCACGTTTGGTCGGGGCGGGTGGCAAGGGCATAGTGCTTAAAGCTCACTGGATAAAGGAAACCTCTATAAATCCGATTCTCGGACGCATGGCAGCGTTGCGCGGTGCTCGGAATCCTCATGCACCCAAGTGCATTCCGGTTCCTGCGCTCCGTGCGCCTCGCCCTGCATCCCGACAATCGAATTTTAAGTGGCTCCCTAAGGTTCAAGAAGCGAAAAAGCCGCCTGGAGGCCAGGGCGGCTTTTTCGGTGGGCGCAGTCGCTAAGGTCAACAGCATGAAGTCATTATGCACGACTCTTGTGACATGTCTGAGGGCCTTTGACGATGGTGTGCCAAGGGTTTTTCAGGCCGCTTTTTTGAGTGCCTTGACAGCCTTGAGAACGTCGTCCACATGGCCTGGCACTTTCAGGCCGCGCCACTCTTCCTTGAGCGTGCCGTCGGCACCCACGAGGAAGGTGCTGCGCTCAATGCCCTTGACCTTTTTGCCGTACATGATCTTGTTCTTGACCACACCGAACATGTGGCACATCTTTTCTTCGGTGTCGGCAATCAGCTCGAAGGGCAACTCGAGCTTGGCCTTGAACTCGTCGTGCGACTTCATGTTGTCGCGCGAGACGCCGAACACGGTGGCGCCGGCCTTGACGAAATCCTTGTAGCGGTCACGGAATTGCATGGCTTCGGTGGTGCAGCCGGGGGTGTTGTCCTTGGGGTAGAAATACAGGACCATCACGTGGCCGAGGTGGGTTTGGTTGGAAACCTTGACGCCGCTGGTGGCGTTGGCTTCAAATTCGGGGAGTGGTTTATTGACGACGACTGCCATACTGCTTGGACCCTGACAAAAGTAGTTGTAATTAGCCGTTGGCTTTGACAGCAACATTTGGGCCAAAACCCCTACGCTGCGCCAGATGCAACCCTAGATTTTACCCTGAAAGCTCCAGAGGCGTTCCAAGGCGCGGGAAGTGGCGGCCGCAAGGCATTGGCAGCGCGCCTCTGGCCCATTTTTCAGGATTGCTTCTGTTCGATACGCCGGGCTTGCAGAATGCGGGCGCGGGTGCCAAAAACTGCTTAAACGCCTTGAGGGTCTGGCGGCTCGATCAGCAGCGCGGTGACCACGTTGCGGCCCTCGCCGGCCAGGATGTTGTAGGTGCGGCAGGCTGCCAGCGTGTCCATGGTTTCCACGCCGATGCGGGCTGCCATCAGGCTGCGCAAAAAGGCCGGCGGTGGAAAACGCAGGCGGCTCCCGCTGCCGAAAATCACCAGCTCCGGCCGGGTTTCGGCCAGGCGGTCGAAGTGCGCGGCGGTGAGGTCTTCAAAGCAGGTGCAATCCCAGGCGAATTTTTCACCGCGCGAGCCGATCACGATGCTGTGCCCGATCTTTTCCGCCACCCCCTGGTTGCCCAGGCCGATCCAGCCCGGCCCGTAGCCCAGGATAGATGGAGCGTCGAGGTGGTCAGGCTGTAATTTCATGCGGTGTTCTGTCGGGGGTGATGGGGTGTGCCTGCCAGTGAAATCGCGGTTTTATGTGGTCAAATTATAGATTCCGCCCCAATTTCCGCTTGCCAGCGTGCCTATTTGCGTCCCTGCAGACCCTGCGTGAGCTGAAGAACGAGAACCGACCATGAAATTGATCACCAAATCGGCCAAGCTGGCCAATGTGCTTTATGACATCCGCGGCCCGATCATGGATGCCGCCAAGCAGATGGAGGAAGAGGGGCAAAAGCTCATCAAGCTCAACCTCGGCAACCTTGCGGTGTTCGGTTTCGATGCGCCGGAAGAAGTCCAGCAGGACATGATCCGCAACCTGCCGTCCTCGGCCGGTTATTCGGACAGCAAGGGTATTTTTGCGGCGCGCAAGGCGGTCATGCACGAAACCCAGCGGCAGGGCATCAAGGGAGTGACGCTGGACGACATCTACCTCGGCAATGGCGCGAGTGAGCTGATCTCCATGGCCACCAATGCCTTGCTGGACAATGGCGACGAGTTGCTGCTGCCTTCACCCGACTACCCTCTGTGGACAGCTTCCACCAGCCTGTCGGGCGGCACGCCGGTGCATTACCTGTGCGACGAGGGCAATGGCTGGATGCCTGACCTGGCCGATATCCGCGCAAAAATCACGCCCAAAACCAAGGGCATCGTGGTCATCAACCCGAACAACCCGACGGGCGCGCTGTATTCCGACGACCTGCTCAAGGGCATCGTCGCGATTGCGCGCGAGCACGGCCTGGTGATCCTGGCCGACGAGGTGTATGACAAGGTGCTGTACGACGGCGTCAAGCACACGGCGATTGCCAGCCTGTCCACCGATGTGCTGACGCTGACCTTCAACTCGCTGTCCAAGAGCTACCGCTCCTGTGGCTACCGCGCCGGCTGGATGGTGGTGTCGGGCCCGAAGAAGGAGGCGCAGGACTACATCGAGGGCCTGAACATGCTGGCCAACATGAAGCTGTGCTCCAACGTGCCTGGCCAGTGGGCCATCCAGACGGCGCTGGGCGGCTACCAGAGCATCAACGACCTGACCTGCGAAGGCGGGCGCCTGCGGCGCCAGCGTGACCTGGCGTATGAACTGATCACCGCCATTCCTGGCGTGAGCTGTGTCAAGCCGAGTGCGGCGCTCTACATGTTCCCACGGCTCGACCCCAAGGTCTATCCGATCACCGACGACCGCCAGTTCTTCCTGGAACTGCTCAAGGAAACCAAGGTGATGCTGGTGCAGGGCACCGGTTTCAACTGGGCGGCGCCGGACCACTTCCGCATTGTTTTCCTGCCGCATGAGGAAGACCTGCGGGAAGCGATTGGGCGCATCGCCAAATTCCTCGAAAGCCGCAGACAAAGCGGGCAGCCGGCCCGCGCCAAACCAGCCGACAAATCGGCCGAACTGCTTCTCAAATAATCCGAACAAAAATGACATCGACTCCTCTGAAACCGATCAAGATAGGCCTTCTGGGCATGGGCACCGTGGGCAGCGGTGTGTTCACCGTCCTGAAGCGCAACCAGGAAGAAATTTTTCGTCGCGCCGGCCGCAGCATCGAGATTGCCATGGTTGCCGACCTCGACACCGCCCGTGCGCAGGCCGCCGCCGGTGCGGGTGTGGAAGTGGTGGCCGATGCGCGCAGGGTCATTGCCAACCCCGAGATCGACATCGTGATCGAGCTGATCGGTGGCTACGGCATCGCCCGGGCACTCGTGATGGAAGCGATTGAAGCGGGCAAACACGTGGTCACGGCCAACAAGGCCCTGCTCGCGGTGCATGGCACCGAAATTTTTGCCGCGGCCCACCGAAAGGGCGTGATGGTTGCTTTCGAAGCGGCGGTTGCCGGCGGCATTCCCATCATCAAGGCGTTGCGCGAAGGCCTCACGGCCAATCGCATCGAGTGGATCGCCGGCATCATCAACGGCACGACCAACTTCATCCTGAGCGAAATGCGCGACAAGGGCCTGGACTTCGACGTGGTGCTCAAGGAAGCGCAGCGCCTGGGTTACGCCGAAGCCGACCCGACCTTCGACATCGAAGGCGTGGACGCCGCGCACAAGGCCACGCTGATGTCGGCGATTGCCTTTGGCATCCCGGTGCAGTTCGACAAGGCCTATGTCGAGGGCATCACCAAGCTGGGCGCGCAGGACATCAAATACGCCGAGCAGCTGGGCTACCGCATCAAGCTGCTGGGCATCACCAAGCGCACGGCCAAAGGCATCGAGCTGCGCGTGCACCCCAGCCTGGTGCCGGCCAAGCGGCTGATCGCCAATGTCGAGGGCGCGATGAACGCGGTGGTGGTGCAGGGCGATGCCGTGGGCACCACGCTGTATTACGGCAAGGGCGCAGGCAGCGAGCCGACCGCCAGCGCGGTGATTGCCGATCTGGTCGACATCGCGCGCCTGCACGGCGCCGACGCTGCGCAGCGCGTGCCGCACCTGGCTTTCCAGCCGCAGTCCATGAGCGACATGCCCGTGCTGCCCATGGGTGAAGTGGTCACCAGTTATTACCTGCGCCTGAATGTGGCCGACAAAGCCGGCGTGCTGGCCAGCGTGACAGGCATCCTCGCCGAAGCCGGCATCAGCATCGACGCCGTGTTGCAGCGCGAAGCCGATGAGGTGGGTGGTGAGGGCTCCACCCACACCGACCTCATCATCCTGACGCACGACTGCGTGGAAGCGAAGATGAATGGCGCCCTGGCCCAGATGCAGGCGCTGCCCACTGTGCTCTCGCCCATCACACGTATCCGCAAGGAAGAGCTGGCCTGATGAAATACCTGTCGACCCGCGGCCACGCGGACCGCAAGCGCTTCTGCGAAATCCTGCTCGAAGGCCTGGCACCCGATGGCGGGCTTTATCTGCCCGAGACTTATCCGCAGGTCAATGCGGCCCTGCTCGACAGCTGGCGCGCGATTTACCGCGAATCGGGTTATGCCGCGCTGGCATTCGAGGTGCTGTCGCTCTACATCGACGACATTCCGGCTGCTGACCTGAAAGCCATTTGTAGCAAGACCTACACCGAAGAAGTTTTCGGCACGCCGGAGATTGTTCCGCTGCGCAAGCTGGAGGACGGCCTCTACCTCGAAGCCCTGTCCAACGGCCCGACGCTGGCCTTCAAGGACATGGCGATGCAACTGCTGGGCAACCTGTTCGAATATGAACTGGCGCGCCGTGGCGAAGAGCTCAACATCCTGGGCGCCACCAGCGGCGACACAGGCAGTGCCGCCGAATACGCGATGCGCGGCAAGAAGGGCGTGCGTGTATTCATGACCTCGCCGCAAGGCCGCATGAGCCCCTTCCAGCAGGCGCAGATGTTCAGCCTGCAGGACGCGAACATCCACAACATCGCCATCGAAGGCGTGTTCGACGACTGCCAGGACATTGTCAAGGCTGTGTCCAATGATCTGGCCTTCAAGCGCAAGTACAAGATCGGCACGGTCAATTCGATCAACTGGGCGCGGTTGCTGGCGCAGGTCGTGTATTACTTTGCCGGTTACTTCCAGACGACTGCCACAACAGACGGTGGCAAGGTCAGCTTCACCGTGCCCTCGGGCAATTTCGGCAACGTCTGTGCCGGCCACGTGGCTCGCATGATGGGCCTGCCCATTGCGCAACTGGTGGTGGCCACCAACGAAAACGACGTGCTCGACGAGTTCTTCCGCACAGGCGTGTACCGTGTACGCGCCAGCGCCGACACGCACGAAACCTCCAGCCCGTCCATGGACATTTCCAAGGCCTCGAACTTCGAGCGTTTTGTGTTCGACCTGCTGGGCCGCGACGCAGCGCGTGTAGCCGACCTGTTCGGCGCGCAGTTGTCAAAGCAAGGGCGCTTTGACCTGAGCGGCGACACCACCTTCCAGTCGGCCGCGCAGCACTACGGCTTCATCAGCGGCAAAAGCACGCATGCCGACCGGCTGCAAACCATTCGCGACACCTTTGCGCGTTTCGGCACCATGATCGACACGCACACGGCTGACGGCCTGAAAGTGGCGCGCCAGAACCTGCAGCCCGGCGTGCCCATGATCGTGCTGGAGACCGCCTTGCCGATCAAATTTGCCGAGACCATTGAAGAAGCGCTCGGCCAGTTGCCGCCGCGGCCGGCCAAATTTGAAGGCATCGAAGCACTGCCCAAACGCGTGCAGCGCATGCCGGCCGACGTGGCACAGGTGAAAGCCTACATCGCTGCACATACAAGCTAAATCGGCCTCCAGCCCTTTAAGCGCGGGTGCCACCAGCTATTGAATCAGTAGCAAAACCAGGATCGGTGAACTTGATATGAACGTTGTTGCATTTGCCGGTTATTCCGGCTCAGGGAAAACAACGCTGGTGGAGAGCCTGATTCCCGCGCTCAAGCAGCGCGGGCTTCGGGTCTCGGTGGTCAAACACGCGCACCACAAATTCGACATCGACCACCCCGGCAAGGACACCTGGCGGCACCGCCAGGCCGGCGCCCTCGAGGTGGTGGTGGCATCGGACAACAGGCTGGCGCTGATCCGTGAGTTCGAAAAACCCACGGTGCTGTCGGTGCACCACCTGATTGCCGAACTGTACGAAGGCGTGGACTGGGTGCTGGTGGAAGGCTTCAAGAGCAGCGACCTGCTCAAGGTGGAAGTCTGGCGCGCCGACTCCGGCCAGCCCGTGCGTTACCCGGATGACGATTTTGTAGTCGCCATTGCCACCGACTCGCCCGCCCAGCTGCCGCAAGCTACCCTCAGGCCAGTGCTGGATTTGAACGATGTCAACGCCGTTGCAGACTGGCTGGTCGACAATCAGGAACGATTTGTCTACCGTTCCGAGTCGTATGCATGAACACCTCTGCCGCTTCACCTGCTTCCGTAGCCCGTCCGCCGCTCAAGGCGCTTGACGACGCGCTGGCCGAACTGCTGGCCTGTGCCAAGCCGCTGGCGGGCCAGGAGACTGTTTCCACTTTTGATGCCGACGGCCGCGTGCTGGCCCAGGACGTGGTCTCGGCGCTGCAGGTGCCACCCGAAGACAACAGCGCCATGGACGGTTATGCCGTGCGCAGCACCGAGCTGGCCGACGAAGGTGTGGTGCTGAAGGTCTCGCAGCGCATTCCAGCCGGCAGCACCGGCAGCACGCTCGAGCCCGGTACCGTCGCCCGCATCTTCACCGGGGCGCCGATACCCGAAGGCGCCGATGCCGTGGTGATGCAGGAAGACTGCCAGCCGCTACCCGACCGCGAAGGTTTTGTCCGCATCCAGCAGCTTCCCCGCCCCGGCCAGTGGATACGCCGCGCCGGTGAAGATGTCAGGCGCGGCGCCACGGTGCTCTCAAAAGGTGAGCGGCTCACGCCCGCCGCACTTGGGCTGGCGGCCAGTATCGGCATGGATGTGCTGCAGGTGGCCGCGCGGCCGCGGGTGGCGCTGTTTTCCACCGGCGACGAGCTGGTCATGCCCGGCGAAGTGGCGCCCGTACAGATGCGGCCCGGCGCCATCTACAACTCCAACCGCTTCTTCCTGCGTGCCTTGCTGCTGCGCCTGGGCTGCGAGGTGAGCGACCTGGGCATCGTGCCCGACCAGCGCGAGGCCACGCTCGCCGCGCTGCGCAATGCCAGCCAGAACCACGACCTGATCCTGACCAGCGGCGGCGTGTCTGTCGGCGAAGAAGACCACATCAAGCCGGCCGTGCAGCAGCTTGGCTCGCTCGACCTCTGGCAGATCGCCATGAAGCCCGGCAAACCTTTTGCCTATGGCCGGGTCGGCAGCGCCCACTTCATGGGTCTACCGGGCAACCCGGTGTCCAGCTTCCTGACCTTTCTGCTGCTGGTGCAGCCTTTCCTGCTCAGGCTGCAGGGCGTGGTCGATGTTGCACCCAGGTCCATCGCTGTTCCAGCCCATTTCACCTTGGCAAAAGGTGACAGGCGCCGCGAGTTCCTGCGCGTGCGGCGCAACGCCGCGGGTGGCCTGGAGCTGTTTGCCAACCAGAGCTCCGGCGTGCTCACCTCGGCCGTGTGGGGTGACGGCGTGGTGGACAACCCGGCCGGGCAGACCATTGCACACGGCGACATTGTGCGTTTTATTGCATTTTCGGAATGGCTGGCATGAAAATCACCGTCAAATACTTTGCGTCCGTGCGCGAAGCCATCGGGCAGGGCAGTGAGCAGGTCGACACCGGCGCAACCAGCCTGTCCGACCTGCGTGATGAGCTGATCACGCGCGGCCCCGCCTATGCGCAGGCCCTGGCGCGCGGCAAGTCGGTGCGCATGGCGCTCAATCAGGTCATGAGTGACGAATCTGCGGCCTTGAGCGAAGGCTGCGAGGTCGCCTTTTTCCCGCCGGTGACGGGCGGTTAGGAGTCTGCACGGCAGAAGGCGTTGAAGCGAAAAGTGGCCCCGGCGAACACAGTTTTTGCCGGGTTTGCAGCGCCATAGCCGTAGCTATGGGGCAAAAAGCCGGTGAAAAATGGGCCGTCGCGGCCGCTTTGCAGCCGACGCACCTTTTGCCATGCAGACTCCTAAGCTCCGACTTCCTCGTCCAGGCGCTGCAGCCGTTCGGCCAGCGCAGCAGAAGCCCGGGTCATCGGGCTGCGAAGCCCGTCGCGAAGCAAACCCTGCTGAGCCATCAGCGCCTTGAGCGGGCCCGGGTTGGGTTCCGAAAACAGGCCATCGATCAGCGGCAGCAGTGGCGCCCACAAAGCACTGGCTTGCGCAACTTCGCCCGCTTTCAATAGCGCCAGGACCTGGACAAACCGCTGCGTATGCACATGCGCGGCAGCGGCAATGGCCCCATGGCCGCCCTGCGACACGGTGGAGAAAATATTCATGTCCTCGCCGGCCAGCACCTGCAGTCGCCCGTCGGCAATCAGGGCCCGCGTCTTGCCCGGGTCGCCGCCGCAGTCCTTGATGGCGCAAATGCGCGGATGGCCGGCCAGCGTGAGTAGGGTGGCCAGGTCCAGCGTGCTGCCGGTGCGGTAGGGAATGTCATAAAGAATCAACGGAACGGCGCTGGCGTCCGCCAGCGCGGTAAACCATTCAATCAGGCCGGCCTGGGACGGACGGATATAGCTGGGCGCCGGCAACAGGATGCCGCTGATGCCCAGCGCTCCCAGCGTCTTGATGCGTTCAGCCGTTTTACCCAGGTGGTAGCCCGACAGGCCCATCACCACCGGCAGGCCCGGTGCTCCGGCCATCACCGCTTGCAGCACGTCGATTTGTTCTTCATCGCTCAGCGCTGCGGCTTCGCCGGTGGAGCCGCACACCACCAGCCCGGCGATGCCGCTCGCCCGGTAATGCGCCACCAGGCCCTTCAGGGCAGCGTGGTCAATGTTGTCACCGTTGAACGGGGTAACGAGTGGAATCCAGAGGCCCGAAAAATCCGGGGCTGGTGAGTCTGTGGTTTGCATGAATACCTCCTGAAAAACGACCGGCTTGAAGGCCGCCATCAAAACAAGAGGTGGTACGCGCAGAAAGACCTGGGGAAGGGGACTGTTGCAGGTTCCATCGCTCATTCGACGACGGAACCGCAGCCCCGGTCAAATGAGCAACGGTTTTTTCGATTTGCCGGCGCACGCGTCCTGGCCCGGGGCGCCGGAGGGCGTCCAGGTGGTCAGGCGGTTTGTGCGTTCGGTCATGCGTTAAATCTTACCTGCATGTATCACCTTCAGGTAGGTGAGTGGCAAAATTGCAACCATGGAACCTCACCACGTATCTCCCCGCGTACTGATCACGACCGAAGACTTCAACCTTGCCGACGAGGTGGCAGCATTGCGCGTGGGCGACAAACGGGTCGGTGCCGTCTGCACTTTTACAGGCACTGTTCGCGACCGAAATGATGGCCTGAACGTCAGCAGCATGGAGCTTGAGCACTACCCCGGCATGACCGAAAAAGCCATCGAGGCCATGATCGACGAGGCGATGGCGCGTTTCGATATTTTCGGCGTCCGGGTGATCCACCGTGTCGGCCTGCTGCAGCCGCTGGACCAGGTGGTTTTGGTGGCGGTGACCTCGGCGCACCGTGGCGAGAGTTTCCAGGCCTGCGAGTTTTTGATGGACTACCTCAAGACGCAGGCGCCGTTCTGGAAGAAAGAGCAGACGGCGGAGGGTGCGCGCTGGGTCGATGCGCGGGTCAGCGACGACGCGGCGCTGGCCAAGTGGGGCATCCAGGCCAGCAACGCCTGATTCCATTTCTAATCATCCGTGCACTTTGTCGGCTTCGCTAGCCGTACGTTTGTACTGTCGTCGCTTCGCCTTCGCGTTCACGAATGATTTAGAAACGGAATGATGCCCTGGCGCGGCTCAGTCCGCGCTGCCGCTTTCCTGCTCAGGCGGCACAAAAGCCGCTCGCGCTTCGTTTTCCAGCCCCGTGGTCAGCACCTGCAGTAGTTCCACCAGCTGGGTGCGCTGCGTCTTGGTCAGCGGGGCCATCAGCCGGTCATAGGCCCGGTCGGCCGGTTCCTGCGCCTGCTTGAGCAGGGCCAGGCCTTCGGCAGACAGCGAAATCGCCAGGTTGCGCCGGCTGGCCGGCGCGGGTGCCCGTGCGATCAGGCCCCGTGTTTCCAGGCCGCGCAGCACGCGCAGCACCGTCACCTTGTCAAAACCCAGGGCACGTGCCAGGCTGGACTGGTCCAGCCCCGGGCTGGCACGCAGCACGCTGAGCACACCGAACTGCGCCGGCGTCAGCCCGACGCTGCGGCATTCGTTTTCGAAGACGGCGGCGGAGATCTGGTGGGCACGGCGCAGCAAAAAGCCGGGACGGGCATAAAGTTGGGTAAGGTTGAGAAAGGCGGGCACGGTAATAAAAAGTCTCTCGTCAAACTCTGACACTAAGGGAATTCATGGATTGTGCCTTGTAGAATTTCTTGAAAAATAGTTAGCATGCAAACCAAAAGAGCGTATTGATGCAGATCACTCATTGTCAACATCGCTGGCTGGCTCTCAAGCTGGGCCTTCTGCTGGCTGTGGCCGGCGCCGGAGGCAGTGTGCTGGCCCAGACGGTCCAGGCGCCGGCCCTGCCGCAGGCCCCGATCCGGCTGATCGTACCCTTCACCCCCGGCACCGGCATCGACCTGATCGCCCGCACCGTTGGCCCGAAATTGTCCGAGCGCCTGGGCCGCCCCGTGGTGGTGGACAACCGTGCCGGCGCCTCGGGCAACATTGGCACCGAAGCCGTGGTGCGCGCCGCGCCCAACGGCAGCACGCTGCTGGTGACGGTCAATACGCTGGTGATGAATGCGGGCCTGTATCCGCAGCTGCCTTTCGACCCGGTAAAAGACCTGACACCAGTGACCCTGACCAGCTGGGGCCAGCTGATCCTGGTCGCCTACCCCAAAACCGGCTTCAAAACCGCGACAGACCTGGTGGCGGCCGCACGCAGGTCGCCCGGCCGCCTCAACTACGGCTCGCCCGGCGTCGGCACGCCGCACCACCTGTCCATGGAGCTGTTCAAGGCGACGGCCGGGGTGTTTGTCACGCACATTCCCTACCGCGGCACCGGCCCGGCCCTGACCGACCTGCTCGGCGGCCAGATCGACACCATGTTTTTGCCCATCCATGTGGCCTTGCCGCATGTGAAGGCGGGCCGGTTGCTGGCACTGGGCATCGGCAGCGAGAAACGCCACCCGCTGCTGCCGGAGCTGCCGACGCTGGCCGAGGCCAAAGCCGGCAAGGTGAACGTGGACATGTGGTACGGCATCTTTGCGCCGCCCGGCACGTCGCCCGAGCTGGTGGCTTTGTACAACCGCGAAATCAGGGAGATCCTGCAGACCGAGGAAGTCAAAAAAGCTTTCCAGACCCAGGGCATGGACCCGAGCGGCAGCAGCGCTGCCGAATTCCAGCGCCTGGTCGAATCCGACGCCAGGCGATGGGCCCAGCTGATCAAAACCCAGGGCATCACCGCCAACTGATCTGCTACGTAATTGATAGCTGGTGGCGCACACCCGCAAAGGGCTTGCGGCCAGTTTGAGCACATACAACGGGGCAACCCACGAGAACACCATGAAGATAACAATCGTCGGCGGCGGCATAGGCGGCCTGAGCCTGGCGCTTGCGCTGAACCAGCGCGGCCTGGCCTGCGAGGTTTTTGAAACCGTTCCTGAAGTGCGTGAGCTGGGCGTCGGCATCACGCTGCTGCCGCACGCCATGCGCGAGCTGGCCGCGCTGGGCCTGCAGGCCCAGCTGGAAGCGGTCGGCATCGAGAACGAGGAAAGCGTGTTTTTCAACCGCTTCGGCCAGTTCATCTACCGCGAGCCGCGCGGCCGCCATGCCGGCTACGCGCTGCCCGAACTGGGCATTCCGCGCGGCAAGCTGCACCGCCTGCTGTACGAGGCGGCCCTGGCCCGCCTGGGCGCAGGGGCCATCCACACCGACCACCGCTGCACCGGCGTGGAGCAGGACGAGCGCGGCGCCACCGTGCACTTCACGCGCACCTCCAGCGGCGCGGCCCTGCCTTCGGTGCAGGCCGACGTGGTGATTGCCTGCGACGGCGTCAATTCAACGGTGCGCCGCCAGTTCTACCCCGACGAAAAAGTTGCCTTTGCCGGCATCAACACCTGGCGCGGCGTCACGCGGCACAAGCCCATCCTCACCGGCAAAAGTTATATGCGCGTGGGCTCCATCGACACCGGCAAGATGGTGATCTATCCCATCGTCGACAAGCTGGACGACGCGGGCAACCAGCTGGTCAACTGGGTTGCCGAGATCCAGCGTGACAACGCAGCCATGAACGACTGGAACCGCGAAGGCGACCGCAAGGATTTTCTCGGCATCTTCAAGGACTGGCGTTTCCCCTGGCTCGACGTGCCGGCACTGATCGCCAATGCCGAGCAGATCCTCGAATACCCCATGGTCGACAAGGACCCGGTGGCGCAGTGGACCTTTGGCCGCGTGACCTTGCTGGGCGACGCTGCGCACCCGATGTACCCGCGCGGCTCCAACGGCTCGGCGCAGGCCCTGATCGACGGCCGCGTGCTGGCCGAGCAACTGGCCAGCCATGGCGGCGACGGGCGCGCCGCCTTGCTGGCGTATGAAAAACTGCGCCTGGCTCCGACGGCCAACATCGTGCTCACCAACCGCTCGGTGCCGCCCGACTTCATCAACATCAAGGTCGATGAACTCAGCGGCGGCAAGCCGTTTGCGAACATTGACGAGCTGATCAGCCAGCAGGAGCTGCGCGAGATTTCGGAGAACTACAAGAAGGTGGCCGGCTTCTCTCTGGAAGCGGCGGGACGCCAGGGAAGCGCTGAACAAGTCCTTGCGGAGGTGCGGCAGTCGGATCGGGATGGGATGCAAGACGGATTTCGCAGCCAATAGCCAGCTATTGGCAAGAAATTCAACGCAGCAGACCGCCCGAGGCCGGCTGATCGCGCGCCGCAGGGGGCTTGTTCGGCGCTTCCTTAGTTCAGGTATTTGGGCTTGGCCAGGTCTGCGGCCAGCTCGGCAGGCTCTGTGTCTGCGGCTTCAGCCGGTGGCAGCGCCACGTTTTCGGGCGGCGTCAGCATCGCTGCCGGCACGTCCAGCCACTGCGACATCTTGATGCTCTGGTGCAAGAGGTGCAACAGGCCGTTGCTGAGCGGCGCGTCCATCATCACCTGGAAATGGCGCACGGCTTCCTGGCCCGGCAGCTTTTCAAACAGCTGCATGCGCAGCTGGCCGTTGCCCATGGGCGTGACCTTCACTTCGGTCAGCAGCAGCGGCTCGGGGCCCAGCGGCAGGTCGGCCGGCAGGCCGGGCTGGTCGCGGTAAGGTGTCTTGAAATCGCCGCTGCGCAGCGACGCTTCTTTTTCGAAAGCCGTCAGCAACTGCCCGCGCTGCTCGTCCAGGCTGGTGGGCGCCTCCGCGGGGGTGGCGATTTTCTTGATCTGCTCGGCCGCGGTCCGGTTGAGCACAGGCATCAGCGCCAGTGCCAGGCGCCGCGTCAGCCAGGCGCGCAGCTCGCCACCGTCCTTGCCGTTGATGCGGAGCATCATGCGGTCCTGCTCCTGAACGTAGCTGATCGAAACCTGGTGGATATTCATGGATTGATTTTAGACCTCTGCCTTTTCAAGGGCAGGCAGGCGGCCGTTTCCCGGGGGCTTGATTTCCGTCAACCCCGGCTCCGGGGAAGCTGTGCATAAACAGACAGGTAAACCCGGTTATGGGCAAGGGCTATTGAAAAGGCAAGTCTTCAGCCCCAGATCTTCAGCAATCCATTTTTTCAAGGGACGCCATGCGCCAGGACAAACTCACCACCAAATTTCAGGAAGCGCTCAGCGACGCGCAGTCGCTGGCGCTGGGCAACGACAATGCCTACATCGAGCCGGTTCACCTGCTGGCAGCCATGCTGGCCCAGGAAGACGGCCCGAAAGCGCTGCTGCAGCGCGCCGGCGTCAACGTCGCCGCCCTGCAGTCGGCCACCGATGCCGCCATCAAGAAGCTGCCCTCCGTGTCGGGCCAGGAGCAGATCCAGGTCGGCCCCGAGCTCGGCCGGCTGCTTCAGGCCACTGAAAAGGAATCCATCAAGCGCGGCGACCAGTTCATTGCTGGCGAGCTGTTTTTGCTGGCGGTGGCCGACAGCAAGGCCGAGGTCGGCAAGCTGGCCAAGGAAGCCGGCTTGACGCGCAAGGCGCTGGAAGCCGCCATCGATGCCGTGCGCGGCGGGCAGGGCGTGGACAGCCCCGAAGCCGAAGGCCAGCGCGAAGCGCTGAAGAAATACACCATGGACCTGACCGAGCGCGCCCGCCTGGGCAAGCTCGACCCGGTGATTGGCCGCGACGACGAGATCCGCCGCGCCATCCAGGTGCTGCAGCGCCGCACCAAGAACAACCCGGTGCTGATCGGCGAGCCCGGCGTCGGCAAGACCGCCATCGTCGAAGGCCTGGCCCAGCGTATCGTCGCCGGCGAGGTGCCGGATTCGCTGAAAGGCAAACGTGTGCTGAGCCTGGACATGGCCGCGCTGCTGGCCGGTGCCAAGTTCCGCGGCGAATTTGAAGAGCGCCTGAAAACCGTGCTGAAAGAGCTCGCCAAGGACGAAGGCCAGACCATCGTCTTCATCGACGAGCTGCACACCATGGTGGGTGCCGGCAAGGCCGAAGGCGCGATGGACGCCGGCAACATGCTGAAACCCGCGCTGGCACGCGGCGAGCTGCATTGCGTGGGCGCCACCACACTCGACGAATACCGCAAGTTCATCGAAAAAGACGCTGCGCTCGAGCGCCGCTTCCAGAAAATCCTGGTGGGCGAGCCGACCGTGGAAGCCACCATTGCCATCCTGCGCGGCCTGCAGGAAAAATACGAGGTGCACCATGGCGTGCAGATCACCGACCCGGCCATCGTCGCCGCGGCCGAGCTCAGCCACCGCTACATCACCGACCGCTTCCTGCCCGACAAGGCGATTGACCTGATCGACGAGGCTGCGGCCAAGATCAAGATCGAGATGGACTCCAAGCCCGAGGTCATGGACCGGCTGGACCGCCGCCTGATCCAGCTGCAGATCGAGCGCGAAGCTGTGCGCCGCGAAAAAGACGAGTCTTCGCAAAAACGCTTTGGCCTGATCGAAGAGGAAATTGCCAAGCTGCAAAAGGAAATCTCCGACCTCGACGAAATCTGGCAGGCTGAAAAAGCCCAGGCGCTCGGCTCCAAGGACGTCATGGAAGAGATCGACCGCATCCGCTTCCAGATCGAAGAGTTCACACGCAAGGGTGACTTCAACAAGGTCGCCGAGCTGCAATACGGCCAGCTGCCGGCGCTTGAGAAGCGCCTGAAGGAAGCGCAGGACAGCGAAGCCAGCAAGGGCAAGTCGAACGCGCCCACGCTGCTGCGCACCCAGGTCGGCGCGGAAGAAATCGCTGAGGTTGTGGCGCGCGCCACCGGCATTCCGGTCAGCAAACTGATGCAGGGCGAGCGCGACAAGCTGTTGCTCATGGAAGGCAAGCTGCACGAACGGGTGGTGGGCCAGGACGAAGCCATTGGCGCGGTGGCCAACGCCATCCGCCGCTCACGCTCCGGCCTGAGCGATCCGAACCGCCCGACAGGCTCCTTCCTGTTCCTCGGCCCCACCGGTGTCGGCAAGACCGAGCTTTGCAAGGCCCTGGCCGGCTTCCTGTTCGACAGCGAAGACCACCTGATTCGCGTTGACATGAGCGAGTTCATGGAAAAGCACTCGGTCGCCCGCCTGATCGGTGCGCCTCCGGGTTATGTGGGTTACGAGGAGGGCGGCTACCTGACCGAAGCCGTGCGCCGCAAGCCCTACAGCGTGCTGTTGCTCGACGAGGTGGAAAAAGCCCACCCCGATGTGTTCAACGTGCTGCTGCAGGTGCTCGACGACGGCCGACTGACCGACGGCCAGGGCCGCACCGTGGACTTCAAGAACACCGTGATCGTGATGACCAGCAACATCGGCTCGCCCATCATCCAGTCCATGGTGGGCCAGCCTTACGAGGACATCAAGGAAGCGGTGGAGGGCGAGCTGAAGAACTACTTCCGCCCCGAGTTCTTGAACCGCATCGACGAGACCGTGGTCTTCCATTCGCTCGACGCGAAAAACATCGAGTCCATCGCGCGCATCCAGCTCAAGGTGCTGATGGAGCGCCTGCAGAAGATGGACCTCACGATGGAAGTCTCGGAAGCGGCGATTGCCGAACTCGCCAAGGTCGGCTTCGACCCGGTGTTCGGCGCGCGGCCGCTCAAGCGTGCGATCCAGCAGCGGATTGAAAACCCGCTGTCCAAGCTGCTGCTCGAAGGGCGCTTCCTGCCCAAGAGCACGATCCCGGTCGATGTGGATCCGGTGCGCGAACCCGGCGTGTTCAAGTTCGACCGCACCACGCACTGAGCCCTCGCTGCGTCCCGGAGGCGGCGCAGCTTGCTATTGAATCAGTAGCTGCTTGCGCCCGTTGTATAAGGGATAGAGGCCTGTTTGATGCATGAAAACCCGCTCTTGCGAACGCAAAAGCGGGTTTTCTTTTGGTGGCGATGCTCACAGAATGAGCGCCCGGTTCGATTCTACAGATCGGCGTTAAGCTCTTGGCTTTTCCCACGGGAAGGTGAGTGCGATGTTGTCGATACGGAAAGCGGTCTCAGCAGATGAAGACGGTCTCTGGCAAATCCTTGAGCCCATCATCCGCGCGGGCGAAACCTACGACTTTCCGCGGGAGACAAGCCGGCAGGATGCCCTTCTGGCCTGGCTGGCGCCAGACAACCAGTGCTTCGTCGCCTGCGAGGGCGACAGGCTTCTGGGCACGTATGTGCTGCACCCCAACCGCAAGGGCGGTGGGGCGCATGTGGCGAACTGCGGCTACATGACTGCGAGCGATGCCAACGGCAAAGGAGTGGCACGCACCATGTGTGCGCACTCGCTCGAGGTTGCCCGAGCAGGAGGATTCCGCGCCATGCAGTTCAACTTCGTGATCGCAAGCAACCACCGGGCCGTCAAGCTCTGGACGGGAATGGGTTTCGAAACCGTAGGCCGGGTGCCGGAAGCATTTCTTCACCCAGTACACGGGTACACCGACGCGCTGGTGATGTATCAGCGCCTGTAAAGCCACGACGTGCGAGAACCCTTCCCCGAAGTGGCGCGGGAGCTGGGGGTCATCGTCGCCAGCCTGTCGATTCACTATTTTTCCTGAGCCGAGACGCAACCCCTGGTGGCGCGCATCCGTTCAACCTTGCGACCCGGCGGCATCTTGCTTTGTCGCCTCAACTCGGACCAGGGTGTTACTCGTCTGCCTGGAAATTAGCGGCCGGCCTTGCGCTCAATCGCGAGCCGCTCCTCGGCGCGTGATCGCAATTGCTCAAGCTGCCTGCGAAGCCCTTCTGGATCGACCAGCGGATGAGGATCGCCGACCTTGCGCGTTTTCAGGAGTTCCTTGGCCTCGGTCAGCCCGTTGCTGAATGGGTGTGTCGTCAGATGAACCTCGATCGGATCGGTTGACGATGCCATCAATTGTTCAATGCGGCGAACGCTCGCAATATAGGATTCGACCTGTCTCGATCCTTCGACCGCATTCAGACCCAACCCTCCCACGGTGATGGCGCGATGCTTCTTGGACCCATCCTTTACGCCGAAGGAGAACGAAGCCGTGCCATACGTGTGACCGGGAGTTTCGTAGATACGGATGACTTGATCGCCGAGCGAAATCACGTCGCCGTCCTTGACCACGCGATCCGCGGCAATCATGCGCCATGCACGCGGAGTGCTTTCGGACTCCTTGGAAGACCTGATGCCCTCGTCCCAACCAGTCTGCGTCATGACGAATTGCGCGTTCGTGAGGGATTTCAACTTGTAGGCGCCGCCGACATGGTCAAAGTGACCGTGTGTCATGAGCACGTACTTGATGTCCTTTGGTTCCACTCCAACACGCTTGATGTTCTCGATCAATTGATCCACGAAAGGCTCATGCAGCGTGTCGATGAGGATGGCCCCATCGCTCGTCTTGATGATCCACGAGGACACCCAACAGACACCCACGTAGTAGACGTTGTCGAAAGCCTTGTACGGCTCCATGATCTGGGCCTTCGGATCGACAAGCCATCGACCCAGGTCCGGCAGCATCCTTCCGGTCCTTCCGAACTCCTCGAATCTTGCCAGGATCTCCTTCGACGGACAACCGTCCAGCAATTGTGCGTTCGCGAAGGTGCCGCACAGAACGCCGAACGCAAAGAGCGCGGCAGTTGCGATGCTCTTCCGGGAATGGGTGAGATCGAATTTCATTGGCTGGTCCTTGATTGTTGGCTCGTCATCCGGTTCGCAAATCGCGTTCGCGCGCGAAGCGCTCAAAATACACGCCCCGCGTTCAGGATGTGCGCAGGGTCGAGCAAGTTTTTCAGGCTGCGCATCAGTTCAATTTCCGCGTAAATTGGATAGTGCAAATCTAGCGAAGAAGCTTTCGATTGTTTGAAACAACCATTGGTATGAAAAACCCTTGGAGATTGCGAGGCGCGGGAATCCTGGCAGCGGCTGATATCCGCCGGTGTGCGGCCCATCTGTCCGGTCCATGAGCCTGCCGCGTTGCCTACCGGCCATGCCTTTGTAAGGCTGGCTCATGCAGTTGCGCGCGACACTCAGCTTTGGTCGTCTGCGGAGTCCGTGCTTTCTGCACGCCAGCCGGCGCGCGCGCGCATTCCCCGCCAACGATCGGCATGAACATCGGCGGCCCCCTCGCGCTTGACGACATCCGCGTTGGTCTTGAGCAACCTCAGCAGCGCGTCCAACTGAGCCAATTGAGCGTCGTCAAGGCCTTTCACGAGGCGCGCGTTGATGGACGAAATCTCCTCGAACGCACGCCTTTGCAGCTTTCGTCCGAAGGATGTCAACTCGACGGTTGCCCTGCGCTGATCGGACGGCATCGACGATTTCTTGACCAGACCCTTGCCGGAAAGCGTAGCGATGGCCCGGGAGACGCGGGGCCGATCCAGATGGCAGCTCTCTGCCAGGGCAGAAGGTGACTGCGGGCCAAGCGCGTCCAGCAGGCCGAGGAGGTGCCACTCCCGCCTTGAGACGCCGTACCGGCCTTCGCACAAACGTATGACTGCCGCACCACTGGTGGCTACGAGCGCGGCCAGCCTGTAGTTCAGCAACTCCGTGAGGTCCCTTGGATTGCACAGGGAGCACGGATTGGCGGGCGATTCGTCAGAGGGTTTATTCCTGCTTGGCGCGCGCGCGACCCGGCCTTCCGACTTTCCCTCAGTGCTTGTCGGAACATCACTCTGATGCTTAGTTAGGCCTGCCTTCGCAATTCTCGCCATAGTCCTTCCGTGGTTGCGCGCGTCGCAGTATTGCATCGTGCTCACAAGCTGCGCACAGAGGTGCATGCAGCGCTAGTCTAGACCAGGCGGCAGGTGACGCGGTTCCGCAAGGAAGGGATTTCACCCCGGCGAAGTTGTTTGGGACCAACATCGGCGGCCGTCGAGCTCGGCGGGCACCGAGGCGTCGTTCCGCGTTTCCCAAGGCCAGTGAGGGGCTGTGTAGTGCCCCGCTCAGGGAAAACGGGGGAGCCCTCCCGGCCCCTTCGCTTCACGTACTCAACCGCGCGCCGGGACAATAGATCGGTCAGATTGCCTTCCGCGCGCGTTTCTTCATCTCCGAGAAAGAGGTCGTGCACACCGCTATTGCTGCAATGGGTGAAGTAGTCGACACCGCTCGACATCGGGCCGAAGAACTCCTCGTAGCCGGATTTCAGCGGCCCGTCATCAGCGCGAAGCGCGTCGGTGAGCACACGCGGAGCGGCAGCGCGGTCAGTTCCTGGGGAACAAGCGATGCCCAGCTAATAGGTAGGGTCGAAGAGGTTCGCGAGGTCGATGATGCGAATGCTGCCGCGCTCGAGCTTGACCCGGCCTTTCAGCTCCAGGCGTTTCAACTCTTGGGACAGCTTGGGCCTACTCACCCCGCTGCATGCGGATAGCTCTTCGTGGGTGGTCGTGATATACAAGGCCCCGTCAGGTGCCGACGCCTGTAAAGTCACGTCATGTTTCGCGGTGTCAGTCCGCACTTTTCATCGGATATATCGAAGGCGTCTGAAAAAATGTTCACCGATCCCTGGCTCAACCGATGGCTTCCCCTTGTGCTTGAGCGGGCAGGCTCGGGCCCCGTGCTTGAGATCGGATGTGGCCACGGAGACGATACGGCTGTCCTCGCCGGCGCCGGGTTGAAGGTCCTCGCCTTCGACCTTTCCAGCGTTTCAGCCGGCATCACGAAGCTTCGTGTGCCCGCGGCGGTGGTGGAGTGCCGGGACGTGCGGGAACCTTTTCCCGAAGTGGCACATGAACTGGGGGTCATCGTCGCCAGCCTGTCGATTCACTATTTCCCCTGGTCCGAAACGCAAGCCCTGGTAGCGCGCATCCGCTCAGCCTTGCGCCCCGGCGGCGTCTTTCTTTGTCGCCTCAACTCCGACCAGGATCACCACTTCGGCGCCAGCGGGCATCCTGAAATCGAGCCTAACTTCTTCATGGTCAAGGGTGAACCCAAACGCTTCTTCGATGAAGCCGCGATCAATTCACTTTTTGCAGAAGGCTGGAACAGGCTTTCGCTGGAGCACTTTGTCACCAAAAAGTACGTCAGGTCCAAAGCCCTTTGGGAAGTGGTTCTTGAGCGCGCGGATGTTCGCTTGTGGCCGGCAGCGTCAGCCTAGCAGCCCCACGGGGCCAAAGCGGTCATCAAGCGTTCTTACGTTGTGCTCGACTATCCCGAATGGCGCGAATGTCTTTGCGTATCGATCTGTGGGTCGCTGCAACAGCTATGACATAGGGCACCCTGGAGTTCGGCCAGCGCTTGATTCTCAGAAACACGCTCATCATCGCCTCCCATGAATGACGCCGGCTCGATTGTGGCTTGACGGTCGCCGTCGATCAAGTGGCCTCAGATGCTTTCTGAGGACAACAGGCGTTCGAGCATCCGGAGGGAATTCCGGAGACTGATCTCCCATGTTTATGGGAACGCGACCAACTTTCAGTCTTCGCGGTAACCCAGTACCTGTACACCGCCGTGCAAGGATGCTACAAAACTCCTCCACATATCAAAGCTGTAAGGGGGATGTATGAAAAAGAAAATGACATGTTCGTCTGGATGGGCCATTGCATTTGCAGTCGTCTTTTTTCTGACGGGGTGCAAATTTGATCTGCCGGCACCACCACGCCAGCAGCCTGGCGCCCCTCCGGTTGCACCGGTACGATCCACGCTGGCCATTCCCGTTACGGTCAATGTTGAAGCGCTGAAAGCTCAGCTCGAAGAAACGCTCAAGGCCAAGCCGCTTTTCGAAGGACGCTCTCCGGAGTTAAGCGTCAAGCTTCTGGCGGAAGAGAAGTCGATTTTTCAAGAACCCAGGAAGATCATTGACGTGCCATTCAAGGCCGCTGTCTGCCAGGTCGAGAAGATTCCCGAAACTGTCACGACAACCATCAAGACAGGGACAAGAGTCTTTAAATGCCTCCTCAGGCCCTGGAAATGGGGAGATTGCGCCGAGGATGTTTTCGAAACTGTCACCAAGACCATCTGGAAAGAGGTCACCAAGTGCGTTCCGGCACAGGTGGAAGTTGCCCGCACGGTCTACACCGCCGTCGAACGTGTGACGCCCAAAATTTTTGAAACCTCGGCGTGGCTGAACTACAGTGCCAGGCTCGATTCCATGGCCTTGTCAGTGAACGGCAATGTGATTGCCACGAGCGTCAAATTGTCCATACCAATATCTGCCGACGTGAAGGCAGGTACCCTGGTGGGCAGTGTCACCGTGAAAGGCGCGTTGGCCTGTACGTCGAATGTCGAGGCAGAGGCCAATGCGACCATCCAGCTTGTGCAGGAAGCTGGAGGCGTGGCAGCCAAAGCCGAGGTGACCGACTTCAACCTGGACGTGAAGAAGTTGTGTGTACCAGGGGCTGTTGAGCTGTTGCAGGCGTGGAGTTTCTCCGACGTGGAGGCTGCTGTGGTTTCGCGTGTGGTTGCCGCAGCTCTGGAGAAGCAGATCCAGAAGGCCGTGAACGACGCCGTCGTCAAGGCGGGTTCCGATCTTCCCATCAACAAGGAAGTGGGCACCGCCGTGGCAAAGCTGCAGGGTGCCTACGGCTTGGGCAAGGATGTCTGGCTCAAGGTGGAGCCCAAGCAGGTGTATCTATCACAGCTGAGCGGTGCAACAACGGGTGGCCTGCAGACGCTTTCGATGACTGCCGGCCTCGACACCGACTTGACGGTCATCTACGGGTTGAAGCCGGAGGTGGCACCGCTCGCGGCAGTTCCGGTGTCGCTGGGGGCCAGCACCAACCGTTTTCGCCTGGCACCGCGCGGCACGATCGCCGTGTCAAAGATGAGCGAAGTGCTTTTCGCCGAATTGAACAAGCTTGCTGGCCAGCAACTGAAGGAGGCCGGGTTTGCTTTGCAAAAGGTGGATGTCTACCAGAGCGGAAACCTCCTGGTATTCGGGCTCGACATCAAGGGAAAAAAATTCCTGCGCCCGTCCGGCACCTTGTACCTTAGCGGCAAGCCGGTCTATGACGCGTCCAGGCGAGTCATCCGGTTTGATGACTTCAATTTCACACTGGAGAGCCAGAACTGGCTGGTCGAACACGCTGCAGCCGTGGTTCAGTCGAAGGTGGCAGAGCTTGCCGGAAAGCAGATGGTGTTCAAGGTGGGGGATGAGCTCGACAAGCTGCTGACCAGGTTTACCAACTTCAACATTCCCCTCAGTGGCGGAGAGATCAGCGGCGTGGTTACTTCCGTCCAGCTGGGTTCCGTCTGGATGCAGGGCGATGCCCTGAACTTCGACTTGCTCCTGGAAGGTACGTCCCGGCTGGACATGGTCCTGAAATAGATTTAACTGATTCGGCCAGTTCGGCTGAATGCCAACTGCCTTGGCTAGGGCCGAGTTCAACGCATCGCGAGGATGCGTAACACTTGCAGCACGGAATGAGCTGGAGGATACTCGCGGGCAGTAAAAACGCACCAGGAGTCAGGCATGACCTCCGCGCCGACACGCAATTTCACCGTCCAGCACATCGACCACATCGTGCTTCGCGTCGCGAGCCTTGAACGCGCCATCGCTTTTTACTGCAATGTCCTTGGCTGCAAAGTCGCCAGAAGGCGCGATGACCTTGGCCTCATCCATCTGTCAGCCGGCAGCTCCATGATTGACCTGGTCGCGCTCGACGGCAAGCTCGGGCTGCGAGGCGGTGCTGGCCCGGCGAAGGAGGGCCGCAATGTTGACCATCTGTGTCTTCGGGTCGAGCCTTTTGATGAAGCGGCGCTGACGGCACACCTGGACGTGCACAACATACCCCTCCACGGCGCGGCTGCCGTGAACTTCGGCGCCGAGGGGGAAGGCTTGTCGCTCTACATCTCTGACCCGGACGGCAATACGGTTGAGTTGAAAGGTCCCGCAACCACGAGCTTGAAAGAAAAGGAGGCAAAGTGATGAATCCCATGATTGGCAAGGCAAGACGGTTCTGGCTGTTGTTCGTGCTTCTTCTGGCCGGCTGCGTGGCGCAGCCAGTCATCGACTCTAAGGGTTTTGCGCCGCCGAAGAGCGCCGTTGTCGTTGACGTTCCGCCGATGAACGTGGCGGCTGTGGTAGGTGTCATTGTTCCCTGGGCGCCGGGGTTTCCGTGGTTCCATTTTTCGGAGAAGGCGGACTACTACTACGCCGCCGGTTCGCCCCAGGGGCCGACGCTTCCGGACCACCAGCAGGCGGTGTCCGCGCAGGCCCAGGCATACGTTGCCAACATGCAGAATCCGCCCAGCCCTGTGGTGGGTGGCGTGGCCGCCGGAGCGGGTGCGCTTGTCGGTGTGTTCATCCAGCGCAGTGCGGAAGAAACGTTCAAGAAGTCCCAAAATTTTGGTGCCGAGGTGCTCAAGCGCCATCCGGGTTTCGACCTGCGCGCTGATTTCATGGCGGCCCTGAGTTCGGAGCTGAAGGCGCGCGGTGTGGCTGTCACCGTCTCAAGCGAAGGAGCGGGCAGTGCACCGCGCCTGCGCTGGCCGGCTGTCGACGAAAGCAAGAACAAATACCCCTCCGGGTCCGCCGACAGCTTTCCGGCAGTGGATACCGATGTCCTTCTGCAGGTGAGCCCGCTCGCCTTCTACAACGCACCCGGTCCCTTGAATGCCTACAAGCGCAATGTCAGCGTCGGGGTGGCGATGTACAACGGACGCACCAAGCAGTTCCTGGGCCGGCAGACGGTGTGGTTCTCCGCGCCTGATGTGCGCTTCGAATATTCGCGCTACGACGACCTGGTGGCAGACCTGCCGGCCGCCGCACCCGCCTTGCGGCAGGCCCTGGTGTCACTGGCCCCCAAGGTGGCCGACATTGTGAGTGGCAAGCCGGTGCGGTAGAAGGGCAGCAGGGCGTATGCGTTTGGCCCATCAATGACTTCAAAATTTATAAGGCGCTGACCATGACATTTCGAGAGGTTCTTGGCCTGGTGCTGATAACAGCGGCGCTGGTACTGATACCCGTGGCCTGGACGTTGAGCCGCATGTTGTGGCTCGCGGCATTTGCCATGTTCGTGGTTGGGATTGCGCTCTTCCTTACCGACCGTGTCAGTCGCCGCATGTCGAAAGCAGAAACAGGTGGTTCAAGTGGCAGCGGCTCTTCTGGCCACGCCATGCCGACGGACATACACAATTACACGGGCTGGCGTTCTGGTGGACGCTCCGAAACGATGGACAACTCGTCGCATGCGGGCGACGGCGGCGATTAATAAGACTGGCACAGGCTCCCCAATGAGCCAGCCGCAAATTAATGGCATTTCAACGTTAAGCTCCCGTTCCATGCGTTATCAAATCACCCTGGCCGTCGAAGTTCTTGCTACTTGCCTGCTGGGCATCATGGCGGGCTTCTTTTTTGCCTTTGCCGTTGATGTTGCGCCCGCCATGGCCAACCTCGACGCTTCCGGCTACATCACCACACAGCAGTGGATCAACCGCGTGGTTCGTAACGCCACTTTTGGCGGAATCTACTTTGGCTCGGTGTTGCTGCCGTTTGCGGCGGCTGCAGTGGTTTTCTGGTGTGGCCGGCGCAAAGCCGGCGTCGTCTGGCTGCTCATTGCGTTCACTTATTTCGTCGCGGTATTCTGGGTAACGCGCACGGTGAACGTGCCCATCAACAATGAGCTGGCCTCCTGGCAACCCGCGTTACCGCCGGGCAACTGGCAGGCAGCGCGAGACACATGGAACCAGAGCAACTTCGCTCGCACGGTGGCTTCCCTGGCATGTTTTGTTGCTTCGGTGGTGCTGGTAACGGTGTCGCGACAGCCTCCGCCCAAGGCCTGATCTTTCTAAGCGATTGAGCGTCAGCGCCGCCGCGAGCCTTGATTTCATCCTGGAGACGGCATGGGCAAGTTCGCCGAGGCTGCCATGCACCGTTCACGAAACTCGGAAGGCGTCATGCCATGGCGCTCCCGGAAGAACCGGTTGAAAGGCCCGATGGATCCGAACCCGGCCTCCAGTGCCAGGGTCAGGATGGGCCGGCGATTCAGCGCCGGGTCCGCCATGCGTGCGGTCACCTCTTGCAGACGGTAGTCGTTGACGAAGGTTGCGAAGTGGCGGTGACCCAGACGTGCAAGGATCAGCCGTCGCAGCACGTATTCCGGCACCTCCAGGGCCAATGCAAGACTCTTTACCGAAAGTTCCGGGTCGCGGTAGAGGTGCTGGTCGCGCATCAAGATGGCAAGGCGGTCGATCAGCACCGCGTCTGCGTCCACCGCCGCTGGCAGTGGCTGGGCTTCGGGTGTCTTGCCGGAGACCGCCGCCGGTTTGAAAAGCGCTTCCTGGGCCTGGGGCCTCATGTCCAGCAGGAGCACCGCGTTTACCAGCAAGGTCAGGTCGATCAGTGAGATGTTCAACAGATCCAGCCACGGGGGAGGGGCCGCGCGCTGGAGGTAGATTTCGACCATGATCACGGCGAGGCTGTAGAAACCGAGCGCGCCAACCACAACCCAGCGCAGACGACGGCGTGCGTCGATCAGATCGCCCTCGCGGCTGCACCAGGCCCTGACGCCGGCCGAACCCAGAAAACCAATCGCCACCACCTTGTTCAGGCCGCTGAACACCGGCCGCCAGTGTTGCGGGACGGGCAGGTAGTCCAACCCGGCCAGCAGGCCGCAGGTGACCATCACCGCGGCACCCGTCCAGGCCAGCCAGGGAATATGCCGGTCGTCCTCCAGCACCACGGAGGCCAGCCGCCAAAACACGAAGGGAAATGCCAGCGCCGCCAGCACCAGGGGCAGTGCGCCGGGTTCGGTGCCGCACAGCCGGGCGGGAGAAGAGCAGGCCAGATAGGCGGCCACGCAAGTCAGCATCAGCAGCAAATCGGCGCGCAGGCGCCAGCCTCCACGCGCCGCGATCACAAGGAACAGCAGGGCCACCATGGCGATACCTGCGCCGCGCAGCAAAGGTTCAATCAGGTTCATGAGAGCCCCGAGGATGTCACAAGGGAGAGTGGCTGATCTCGCCAAAACCTGCAATTGCTGGCCTTTTCGATGAAACGGCCAGCATTCACCGGAATCGGGCAGACACCCTGCCGCATTTTTCCTAAATTCAGCCTCCTTTTAGCACCAAGGAGACCTCCATGACCAACTTCCAGACGTACTGGGCCTCCGCAGCCGTGGCCTGGCCAACCATCTGGCTGGCAGACCTTATGCGTTACCTGATTGTTGCGGGCGCCTTCACCGCCATACTGGCCTGGGCGCCCACAGCCTGGCGGGTTCGCCGCACGGTTCGTATCCGCCAGATCGCCAGCGGGCAGCGATTGCGCGAGTTCGGCCATTCCATGCTGACCGTTGTCATTTTTTCCCTGGTCGGTGCCAGCGTGTTCCTGGGGTACCGGGCGGGATGCCTGAAGATTTATGCCTCTGCAGGCGAATACGGCTGGCTCTGGCTGGTTTCCAGTTTCTTCGTCATGGTGGTGGCGCAGGATGCCTGGTTTTACTGGACGCACCGGCTCATGCATCACCGCAGGGTGTTCCGGTGGGCGCACCGCACGCACCACCAGTCGCTCGCACCCACCCCCTGGACGGCCTACTCGTTCGCGCCCGCTGAAGCCCTGGTGCAGGCGATTTTTCTTCCACTGTTTCTGCTGGTCTTGCCGGTGCATCCGACGGTGGCGTTCCTCTGGGTGACACACATGGTCGTGCGCAATGTGGCCGGCCACGCCGGTGTCGAGTTGATCCCGAGGGCCTGGTTGGAGGGGTGGTGGGGGCGCTGGCTGACCACCACGCTGCATCACGAAATGCACCACGCCTACGCGAATTCCAACTATGGCCTGTATTTTGTCTGGTGGGACCGCTGGTGTGGCACCGAGCACCCCGGCTACCAGGACGGGCTTTGGGCACTGACCGGCAGGCTGCACCAAGCTCGTGCCGGCGTTGTGGCGGCACAGCCGGTGCCAGAAGCGCGAAGCAAGACTTCAGCGGTACGGGTGGCCCCGGTTGCATTGGCTTCAAGCGTGCCGGGTGAACGGGCACCCTCCCTGTCATGAACACACTCGAGCTCAGAATTCCCCCACCGGTGGTGGCGTTGACCCTTGCACTTTTGATGTGGCTGACGTCCTTGCTTTTCGAGCCATGGTCAATGCCGTTCGGGTTTCGGCTGGGCGCAGCGCTGACGCTTGTCGCCATCGGTCAGGGCATCAGCATCTCCGGCATCGTTCTGTTTCGGCGAGCGAGGACAACCGTCAATCCGTTCAAGCCTGGCTCGACGTCGTCGCTGGTCACGGCAGGTATCTATCGTCTCACACGCAACCCCATGTATATCGGCCTGCTGCTGACGCTTTTGGGGTGGGCAGCTTTCCTGTCGAGCCCGCCGGCCTTTTTCTTCCTGGCTGTTTTCGTGCTGTACATGAACCGCTTCCAGATCGAACCCGAGGAACGCGTGCTTTCATCGCTCTTCGGCGCCGACTATGCCGCCTACCAAGCGCGGGTGCGCCGGTGGCTCTGAGATTGTCATCTCCTGATCATTGAAGGAATTTCTCCCTATTGATGATTCCTTAATTCATGACACCTCTCCCGTTCGTCCTGAGCTTGTCGAAGGGCTTCGACAGGCTCAGCCCGAACGGGTGATTCATGAAAGTTTCATTTGTTGACAAACAATCTAACAAACGTTAGATTAATGGCATGAGACAAATCAAAGACCATTTGTACGAGCAGGTTGCCCGCATCGGCAAGGCCGTGGCCAGCCCCAAGCGCCTGGAGCTGATCGAGCTGCTCTGCCAGGGCGAGAAAACCGTCGAGGTGCTCGCAGCGCAGTCTGAAATCAGCGTCAAGCTTGCGAGTGCCCACCTGAAGCAGCTGCGTCTGGCGCGACTTGCCGAGACGCGCAAGGAGGGCAAATACGTCCTGTACCGCCTGGCCAGCAACAGCGTGGCCGACCTCTGGGTGAACCTGCGGTCGGAGGCGGAGGAGAGGCTCGTCGAGCTGCAGATGGCGCTGGCCTCCATCGTCGATCACGGCGATGAACTGGAGGGCATCGACCGCGCTGCCATCCTGAAGAAAGCCAAGGCCGGTGAGGTCCTGGTTCTGGACGTGCGGCCGGAAGAGGAATTCGCCACCGCCCATTTGCCGCATGCCCGCTCATTGCCCATGGACGAACTCCGCAAGCGGCTGAAGGAGCTTCCGAAAGACGTGCCCGTCGTCGCCTACTGCCGCGGTCCCTTCTGCCTGATGGCCAGGGACGCGGTCGAGCTGCTGCGCAAGAAGGGTTACAGCGCCTTTCACCTGACCGACGGCGTGGCGGAATGGCGCGCCAGCGGCCTGCCCATTGAACAGTCAAGCTGAGGCTCCCCATGAAGACGCTGCTCATTCTGAACGACGCACCCTACGGCAGCGAGCGTACCTACAACGGGGCACGCCTGGCCGGTGCACTGGCCAGGCAGCCGGGCAACGAGGTTCGGGTCTTTCTGATTGGTGGCGCTGCCCATTCCGGGGATCGTTTACTTCGCAACCTCCTGGAGCTGGATCGTGCTGGCAACCATCCTGCTGGGTATCAACCAGGGCCTGACCTGGTCCATGACGCAGACGGCCAAGCTCGACATCACCCGCGCCGACCAGCGCGGGCTGGTCATCGGGCTCAATGAGTTCGCCGGTTATGTGGGTGTTGCCATTGCCGGTGTGGTCACGGGTTACGCGGCTTCGCTGCTGGGCCCGCGCGAGGGTTTGCTGTGGTTTGGTGTGGCCGTCATCGGCCTGGCCACGCTGCTGGCCTGGCTGGGTGTGAAGGAGACGCTGCCTTGGGCTCATGCTGAAGTTAAAAGCCACGCGGCAGCACCTTCGGCGCAAGCTTTTCAGCCGCGTTATCCGATGGGCGTCAGTGCGCGGCCATCTACCCGGGAAATCTTTGTCCTCATGAGCTGGCGAGACCGCCGCATGGCAGCGCTTTGCCAGGCGGGAATGGTCGAGAAGTTTGTCGATGCGCTGGTCTGGGCGTTCTGGCCGCTCTATCTGCACCAGCAGGGCGTCAGCTTGCCCGGCATCGGCTGGATCGTCGGTGTTTACGGTTTCACCTGGGGCGGCGCCCAGCTTGTCACCGGCAGGTTGTCTGACCGTGTGGGCCGGCATCACCTGAACGCCTGGGGCATGTGGCTGTGTGGCGCCGGTGTTGCACTGCTGCCGCTGGGCCACGGTTCGGCATGGTGGAGTGCCTCAGCTGCAATTGCCGGCCTGGGCATGGCCATGCTGTACCCCAACCTCAGCGCGGCGGTGGCCGACATTGCCCACCCCAACTGGCGTGCTTCTGCGATTGGCATTTACCGCTTCTGGCGCGACCTGGGTTACGGCATTGGTGCCCTGGGCCTTGGGGCCGCCGCCGCCCTGGGTGGTCGTATCGAAAGCGCTTTCTGGTTTGTTGCCGTGGCGATGTTGCTGTCCGGTGCCGTGCTTTACCACTGGGGCGAAGAGACCCATCCCCGGCTCAACCCTGCGCATTGATTCGCTCTTCTTTCACGCGAACAAGGGGCATTCCCTCAACGGCCGTTGCCGGGAAATTGCTATATATTTGGTAGCTGCTTGCGCCCGTCCGAAAAGGGCCAGGAGCTATTTTTCTTATGAAATCGGGCCAGCAGCGATCAAGCCCGCTTGGGTATGCCCAGGCCTTTGACAACCGCCGGCCGTGCAACAAAACTTTCCAGCACACGATTGACGTTGCTGAAGTCCTTGGCGCCTACCAGCTCGCCGGCTTCGTAAAACCCGATCAGGTTGCGCACCCAGCCGAAGGTGGCGATGTCGGCGATGGTGTAGCTGTCGCCCATGATCCAGCGGCGGCCTTCGAGCCGCTGATCCAGCACGGCGAGCAGGCGTTTCGATTCGGCGACGTAACGGTCGCGCGGGCGTTTGTCTTCGTACTCCTTGCCGGCGAACTTGTGGAAGAAGCCGAGCTGGCCGAACATGGGGCCGATGCCGCCCATCTGGAACATCAGCCACTGGATGGTTTCGTAGCGGGCAGCTGGGTCTGCCGGCATGAACTGCCCGGTTTTCTCGGCGAGGTAGATCAGGATGGCGCCGGACTCGAACAGGGCCAGCGGTTTGCCGCCGGGGCCGTTCGGGTCCAGGATGGCCGGGATCTTGTTGTTGGGGTTGAGCGAAAGAAATGCCGGCGACATCTGGTCGTTGGTTGCGAAGTCAACCAGATGCGGCTCGTAGGGCAGGCCGGTCTCTTCCAGCATGATCGACACCTTGACACCATTGGGTGTGGGCAGCGAATAGAGCTGGATGCGGTCAGGGTGCTGTGCGGGCCATTTCCGGGTAATGGGGAAGGTGGAGAGATCGTTCATGGTGGGCGGATTGTCTTGTCAAGGGACGGGGCACTGCTGCAGCGCTTCACGGAAGCCCAACGGGGGATGGGGGTATTTGCGCCGGCTCCTGCACATTGACCGAAGGTGCTGTTCAGCGCGGTGCCGGCACGGTGACGCGTAGCGCCGCCCAGGCCATCTCCCAGGCGGCCACCCATGGCGTGACCCAGAGGTTCAGGAGGTCCGCGGGTTCAGGGCGCTGCCCATGGGTATGGGTGCGCCATTCATGCGCTGGACGGAAATCCCGATCTGCGGCCCCCAAGGTGTCGTGCCTGTCGTAGGCAGCACGCTGCTCCGGTGACCGCAGCACTTCATAGGCCTGCGCAACTGCCTTGAAGTACGCCTCGGCGTTTTTCTCCTCGCTGACGTCCGGGTGGTATTTCCGCGCAAGCCTGCGATAGGCGTGCTTGATGTCGTCTGGCGTCGCGTTGCGCGCCACACCCATCACCGTGTAGTGGTCCTTGAATTTCATGAAAGGCTTTCAGGCGCGGGAGCACCTCGCCATTGACCTTAACGGAAAACGCCTGGCCTTGCTTGAAGGCGCCGCACCGCTGTGCCTCAGGCGCTGCAGAAGGCCGTGCTGTAAGCGACGTGTCAGAAACAGCCGCGTGCGCGGGCATCCTGGAGCTCAACCATGAGCGAGTCCACATCGTCCAGGCTGGCAATGGGGCGCGCCAGCTGGGCCAGCAGTGGCACGGGCAGCAGCACCTCTTCCTTTTCGGCCACCGGGTTGCGTGAACGCAGGGGCAGGGTGTCGAGGTAACGTTGATAAGTGGTGCTGTCGGGTGTGAAAGTGCTTGACATGATGGAAGTCCCTTGGATAACGATGGATCCATCGTGCGAGTGTTTGCGGGGCCATCGGGTAGGTGCACTCGCATTTCCCTGTCATCCATGACGTGCGGGCACTGTGGCCTGAACTTGCAGGGCGAGCCGGTGCTCTCCTACACGCGGGTTAAGGCGCTGTTGGCAGATCGACCGCATCCTTCGCGGATAATTTCGGGACATCTTCCGGAAGCACCGCCATGAACACCCCTGCAAACCCCCACGCCATCACCACACCGGAACAGCTCGCGGCAATATTTGGCGAGGTGGGCGAGGCCTCCAGCAGGAAGGAAGTGTCTTTTGTTCACCCGCACTATCGTGCGCTGATAGAGGCGTCGCCGTTTGCCGTGCTGGCCACGGCGGGGCCGGATGGGCTGGACGCTTCGCCGCGCGGCGATGCACCGGGTTTTGTGCAGGTTGACAACGACACCACGCTGCTGCTGCCCGAGCGCCGGGGCAACAACCGCGTGGACAGCCTGCGCAACATCCTCACCGACCCGCGGGTGGCCCTGATCTTCCTGATTCCCGGCGTGGGCGAGACACTGCGCGTCAATGGCCGGGCCAGCATCAGCACCGAGCCGCAGTTGCTGGCGCGTTTCGCGGTGCAGGGCCAGTTGCCCAAATGCGTGATTGCCATCCAGGTGGACACGGTGTTTTTCCAGTGCGCACGAGCCATCCAGCGTTCGGGCCTGTGGCAGGCACCGGCACCGGATGCACGCGCCAGGGTGCCCAGCCCCGGCACCATTCTTCAGGCGCTTACCGATGCGTCCGTGAATGGCGAGGCTTACGACCGCGAGCTGCCGGCGCGGCAGCGCGCCACGCTTTATTGAGCTTGCTGGAGTTTTCCTGACGGGTGCCCCAGATCCCTGATCCGCTATTGAAATAGTAGCTGCTTGCGCCCGACCGCAAAGGGCTGGATTCGTATTCTGCTTGAAACCTGCGACTCAGGCGGCTTCGGGAATGAGGCCGGCGGCGCGTTGCACTTCAATGCGGATTTCCTCGGTCAGCCGTGCTTTCAGCTCCACGAAGGCCGGTGTGGTCTTGACCGAGTAATGCCGCGGATGGGCAATGGGCACCGGCAAGTCGCACTTGATGCGGCCAGGGCGCGCGCTCATGACCACCACGCGGTTGCCCATGAAGATGGCTTCGTCGATGTCGTGGGTGACGAAGAGCACTGTTTTGCGCTCAGCCTCCCAGATGCCCTGCAGCAATTCCTGCATCAGCTCGCGGGTCTGGTGGTCCAGCGCGCCGAAGGGCTCGTCCATCAGCAACATGCGCGGGTTGTTTGCCAGCGCGCGGGCCAGTGCGGTGCGCTGCTGCATGCCGCCCGAGAGCTGCTTGGGGAAGTGGTTCTCAAAACCCTGGAGCCCCACCTTGGCGATGAAGGGCCGCGCAATTGCGTGCTGCTCGGCCAGCGGCAGGCCTTTTTCGCGCAGGCCGAAGCAGACGTTTTCAAGAATGCTGAGCCAGGGAAACAGCGTGTAGCTCTGGAACACCATGCCGCGGTCGGCGCCAGGGCCGCTGATGGGCCGGCTGTCCAGCGTGATGCTGCCTGTTGTTGGCGTATCCAGGCCCGCCACCATGCGCAGCAACGTGCTTTTGCCGCAACCCGAGGGGCCGAGAATGGTGATGAAGTCGTTCTCAGCCACGCTGAGGTCGGTGGCCTGCAGCGCGACCGTGCCACCGTTGGCGCCGGCGAAGGTCTTGGAGACCTGGGAAATTTCGAGGATGTTCATTGCGGTTTACAACCTTGCCCAGGGAAACAGTTTGCGGTTCAGGGCTTTAAATGCAAAGTCGGTGACCAACCCAATCACGCCGATCACAATGATGCCGAAGATGATCTGGTCGGTCGCCAGCAGCGCCTGGCTGTCGGTGATCATGTGGCCGATGCCGCTGGATGCACCAATCAGCTCGGCGACGATCACATAGGTCCAGGCCCAGCCCACCACCATGCGCAGCGTTTCGGCAATCTCGGGTGCGCTGCTGGGCAGCAGCACACGCGTGACGATGCCGCGGTCGCCCGCACCTAGTGTGTAGGCAGCCTCAACCAGATCGCGCCGCGTATTGCCCACGCTGACCGCCATCATCAGCACCAGCTGGAAAAACGAGCCGATAAAAATCACCGCAAGCTTTTGTGCTTCGCCGATGCCGGCCCAGAGGATCAGCAGCGGGATGAAGGCTGAGGCCGGCAGGTAGCGCGCAAAACTCACGAAGGGTTCAAAAAAAGCCTCGATGGGCTTGTAAGCACCCATCAGCACGCCCAGCGGCACGGCCAGCACCGCGGCGATCAGGAAGCCGCCAAGCACGCGCCACACCGTCATGCCGATGTCCTTGATGAAGCCCTGGTTGACCAGCAGGTCGTAACCCGAGCGCACCATGGTCACCGGGTCGGCCAGGAAGGTTTTGGACACATAGCCGCCGAAGGTGGCGAAAGCCCACACGGCAAAGAACAGGACGAAGAAACTGATCCCCAGCACGACACGCGTGCCGGGCGCCACGGGTTGCAGAGGTTTCATGCAAGGCCCTCAAGAGTCATTGCTTTGCGGTAGACGTGGCGCCCTGTCTTAAGCCAAGCAGGGGCCGCGGATCTGGCTTTGCCAGTCCGCAGGCGCAGCGGCCCCCTCGGGGGGCAGGGCGCTACACGCAGTGAGCAACCGTGGGGGCTCAGGCTCATTTCAGAAAACGCGTGTCGGCCAGCTTACTCATGTCGGGCAGGGCCTTGATCACACCGGCTTCGAGCAGCAGCTCGGCAGCTTCCTTGCTGAAAGCGGCATGTTCGCCGGCAAAGAATTTCTGGTTGGCGGCACGGTCCTGCCAGCGCAGGTATTTCTGGCTGGCCTCGAACTTGTCGGCCGGCTGCTTGACGTCGGCGCCCATGATTTCAAAACTCTTTTGCGGGTCTTTCTTGATCATGTCCAGCGCTTCGAAATAGCTGTCGGCCAGGGCCTTGGCGGCTTTCGGGTTGTCGGCCAGGAACTTGGGCGTGCAACCCACGGTGTCCATGATCATCGGGTAGTCCAGCGTGGTGGCGATGATCTTGCCGGCTTCGGGCTTGGCGCGCACGGCGCCGAGGTAAGGCTCGTAAGTCATGGCGGCGTCGATGCCGTCGGTGCCGGCAATCATCGCGTTGGCAGCAGCCTGCGGCTCGAGGTTGACGATCTTCACGTCTTTCGGGCTCAGGCCGTTCTTCTTGAGCATCCACGCTAGCGTGAACCAGGGTGCGGTGCCGGGTGCGCTGGCAGCCACGGTTTTACCTTTCAGGTCACTGATCTTGGCGATGTTGGGTTTGACCACCATGCCGTCGGCGCCGTAGCTCTTGTCGAGCTGGAAGATCTGTGTGGTTGCGACGCCGTTGGCATTCCAGACGATCCAGGTTTCCACCGTGGTGGCGGCGCACTGCACGTCACCGGAGGCAATCGCGAGGTGGCGGTCTTTCTGCGGGATCTTCTTGATCGTCACGTCGAGGCCGTTCTTCTTGAAGATGCCGGCTTCCTTGGCCAGGGTCAGCGGCGCAAAGCCGGTCCAGCCCGACATGCCCAGCGTGATTTTGGTTTCCTGGGCTTGCGCAGACAGGCAGGCGAGGGCGACGAGGGACAGGGTGAGCAGCTTCTTCATGGGAACTCCTTGGGTTGACTTGCGAAGGGAAGGGTGACGGAACTGTATGCAGTGTTCATGCCAGGGTCATGCAGCTGGCAGAGGGCCGCCGCGCCGGGCCGCCCCAAGCAAGGCCAGCCCCCTCGGGGGGGCAGAGAGCTACGCGAAGCGAGTGAACGTGGGGGCATTTTCATACCAGACGCAAGGCGTGCAATTCCGGCATTTCGGCGTCAAGGGCACGCGCAATGTCGCCGCTTGCCACCAGATGGTGCACGGCCTCCATGTCGCGGGCCAGGCTGCGGTCTTCCATCATGGCCGGCGAGATGATGCGTATCAGGCGCAACACACGCTCCAGCGGCGCCGAGCTTTTGAGCGGCCGCAGGAATTCAATGCCCTGTGCCGCGGCCAGCAGCTCGATGCCGACGATGTGCGCGGTGTTGCGCAGCATGGGCTGCAGGCGCCGCGCGGCGAAGGTGGCCATGCTCACATGGTCTTCCTGGTTGGCCGAGGTGGGCAGGCTGTCCACGCTGGCCGGGTGCGCCAGCGACTTGTTTTCCGAGGCCAGTGCTGCGGCCGTGACGTGCACGATCATGAAGCCCGAGTTGAGCCCGGCATCGGGCGTGAGGAAAGGTGGCAGGCGCGAAACCACCGTATCGACCAGCATGGCGATGCGGCGTTCGGTGATGGCACCGATTTCGGCAATCGCCACGGCCAGTGCGTCGCAGGCCAGCGCGACAGGTTCGGCGTGGAAGTTGCCCCCGGAGAGCAGGCTGCCTTCATCGGCAAACACGAGCGGGTTGTCGGTGACGGCGTTGGCTTCGATGGCCAGCACCTGGGCGGCATACCGCATCTGGTCGAGGCAGGCGCCCATCACCTGCGGCTGGCAGCGCAGGCAATACGGGTCCTGCACACGGTCGTCGTTGTCAAGATGCGAGCGGCGGATGTCGCTGCCGACCATGAGCGCGCGGTAAGCGGCCGCGCAGGCGATCTGCCCCGGCTGGCCGCGCACGACATGGATGCGCGGATCAAACGGGCCGTCGCTGCCGCGCGCGGCGTCCAGCGTCAGAGCGCCGGAGATCACGGCCGCTTCAAACAGGCGCTCGGTGGCAAACAGTGCGTCGAGCGCCAGCGCGGTCGAGACCTGTGTGCCGTTGATCAGCGCGAGGCCTTCCTTGGCTGAAAGCTGCAGTGGCTTCAAGCCGGCTTGGGACAGTGCTTTTGCAGCCGGCAGGCGCTGCTCCTTGTAGAACACTTCGCCTTCGCCAATCAGGGGCAGGCACAAATGGGCCAGCGGCGCCAGGTCGCCCGAGGCGCCCACCGAGCCCTGGCAGGGAATGACCGGGCAGATGCCGTGATTGTGCAGGTCCAGCAGCGCGTCGATGACTTCTTCACGCACGCCCGAGTAGCCGCGCGCCAGGCTGGCTGCCTTGAGCAGCAGGATCAGGTGCACCACGCGGGGCGACAGGGGTTCGCCCACGCCGACCGCATGCGAGCGCAGCAGCTTGAGTTGCAGGATGGCCAGGTCTTCTTTGGCGATGCGTGTGTTGGCTAGCTTGCCGAATCCGGTGTTCACGCCATAAACCGCGGCGCCACCACTGGCCGCCTGGTGCACCAGCGCCGCGCTGGCGCGTACGCTTGCGCGGCAGGCGGCGTCCAGCCGGACGGGCAGGGTCACCGGCCCGCAAAGACGGCGCAACTGCGCCATGGACAGCTGTCCGGGGATGAGGAGTTCTTTGTCGGACATTTGCTTTTTATTTGCCCGTTCGCCCTGATTTTGTCGAAGGGGAGCCTTGCAATTTCAAGGCAGGCTTCGACGGGCTCAGCCCGAACGGAATATGGGTTCAGCCGATCATGGGCAGGTTCAAGCCGTTTTCTTTCGCACTGGCTTTGGCAATCTCGTAACCGGCATCGGCATGGCGCATCACGCCGGTGGCCGGGTCGTTGAACAGCACACGCTCAATGCGCTCGGCCGCGTCAGGCGTGCCGTCGCAAACAATGACCACGCCAGCATGCTGCGAGTAACCCATGCCGACGCCGCCACCGTGGTGCAGGCTGACCCAGGTGGCGCCGCTGGCGGTGTTGAGCAGGGCGTTGAGCAGCGGCCAGTCGCTCACCGCGTCGCTGCCGTCTTTCATGGCTTCGGTCTCACGGTTGGGCGAGGCGACCGATCCGCTGTCGAGGTGGTCGCGGCCAATCACGATGGGCGCCTTGAGCTCGCCGGACTTCACCATCTCGTTGAAAGCCAGGCCCGCCAGGTGTCTTTCGCCCAGGCCTATCCAGCAGATACGTGCCGGCAGGCCCTGGTAGCTGATGCGTTCTTCGGCCATGTCCAGCCAGCGATGCAAATGCTTGTTGTTGGGGAAAAGCTCTTTCATCTTCGCGTCGGTCTTGCGGATGTCTTCCGGGTCGCCGGAAAGCGCCACCCAGCGGAAGGGGCCGACGCCGCGGCAGAACAGCGGCCGAATGTAGGCCGGCACAAAGCCCGGGTAGTCGAACGCATTGGCCACGCCGAAGTCCTTGGCGACCTGGCGCAGGTTGTTGCCGTAGTCCACCGTGGGAATGCCCATGGCGTGGAATTCGAGCATCGCCTTGACGTGGATGGCGCAGGATTCGCCGGCGGCCCTTGTGAGCGCCGCGTGTTGTGCCGGGTCTTTCTGTGCGGCCTGCCACTGCGCCACGCTCCAGCCGGCAGGCAGGTAACCGTTGATGATGTCGTGCGCCGAGGTCTGGTCGGTCACCAGGTCGGGGCGCATGCCGCCTGCCGCGGCACGCCGCGCCAGCTCGGGCACGATCTCGGCCGCGTTGCCGCACAGGGCAATCGATACGGCCTCCTTGCGGCTGGTGTGGTGCTTGATCATTTCCAATGCCTCGTCGAGGTCTTTGGCCTGCTTGTCCACGTATTTGGTGCGCAGGCGGAAGTCGATGCGGGACTGCTGGCATTCGATGTTGAGCGAACAGGCGCCCGCAAAGGTGGCGGCCAGCGGCTGCGCGCCGCCCATGCCGCCCAGGCCGGCGGTCAGCACCCAGCGGCCCGCCAGGTCTCCGTTGAAATGCTGGCGGCCGGCTTCGACGAATGTTTCGTAGGTGCCCTGGACGATGCCTTGTGTGCCAATGTAAATCCAGCTACCAGCTGTCATCTGGCCGTACATCATCAGGCCGGCGCGATCCAGCTCGTTGAAGTGTTCCCAGGTCGCCCACTTGGGCACCAGGTTGGAGTTGGCAATCAGCACGCGCGGTGCGCCGGCGTGGGTGCGGAACACGCCGACCGGTTTGCCCGACTGCACCAGCAGGGTTTCGTCGGCCTTGAGCTTGCGCAGCGAATCGAGGATGGCGTCGAAGGCCGGCCAGTTGCGCGCTGCCTTGCCGATGCCGCCGTACACCACGAGTTCATCGGGGTTTTCCGCGACTTCTGGGTCCAGGTTGTTCTGGATCATGCGGTAGGCCGCTTCGATCTGCCAGTTGGCGCAGGTGAGGGTGTTGCCGCGCGGTGCGCGCACCGGCCTGGCCTTGCTGTGGAGGAAAGGGGTTTGCGAAAGGTCTGACATGGCACAACTCCGGCGATGGTGAAACATCGGAAATAATTTATTCCGGCAAATCGTAGTTGTCTATACAACTTGTGTCAACTGGGTTAATCTACGGCGATGGCAAAAGTTTTATTGCCTGCCTACGAGCAGGTCAAGGCCTTTATCAAGTCGCGCATCAGCGCCGGCACCTGGAAGCCGGGCGACCCGGTGCCCAGCGAGGCGGCGCTGATGGCGCAGTTCGGCATCAGCCGCATGACGGTCAACCGCGCGCTGCGTGAGCTGTCCGCCGAGGGCATGGTGACGCGGGTGCAGGGCTCCGGCACGCGGGTGGCCGAGCTGCACCGCATTTCGTCCCGGCTGACGATTCGCGACATTCATGAAGAAGTGGCCGAGCGCGGCCATGTGCACACCACGCGCGTCGTGAAGGTGGAGGCCGAAAAAGCCAGCGCCGACCTGGCGAAAACACTGGGCCTGCGTACCGGGGCCCGGGTTTTTCACACCTTGTTGGTGCATCTGGAAAACGGCATACCCATCCAGTACGAAGACCGCTACGTCAATCCGGCGGCGGCGCCCGATTTCCTGGAAACCGACTTCACCCGGACCACGCCCACCCATCACCTGCTGCTGCACGCGCCGCTGACAGAGGCCAGCTATTCGATCGAAGCCTGCCTGCCCACGGCGCAAGAGGCCAAACAGCTGGGCATCAAGCGTGCCGAGCCCTGCCTGGCGATGATGCGGCGCACCGTCAGCGGCGCCCATGTGGCCAGCGTGGCCCGGCTGATTTATCCTGGCACGCGTTACAGCTTTGCAGGACAATTTCAGGCATGAGCGGACACCCATCCCGGACGCGAATCCCTCAAGCGGAGATCACCCCATGAGCTGGCAAACCATCCCCCTGGAAGAAGTCTCCCCCACGCCCTGGCGCAATGGCGGTGGCATCACACGCGAACTGCTCGCCTGGCCCACCCCGCAGGACTGGGACTGGCGGATTTCAGTGGCCGAAGTCGAGAAAAACGGGCCGTTTTCGCGCTATGAGGGCGTGGACCGCTGGTTTGCGGTGCTGGGCGGCGCGGGTGTGCGTCTGACGCTGGACGGAAAAACCCACGAACTCACCGCGCAAAGCGCGCCGCTGCATTTTGACGGTGCCAAGGCCTGCGGCTGCGAGCTGATCGACGGCCCCACCGAGGACTTCAACCTGATGCTCAAGCACGGCCATGCCCGAGCGCGCCTGGTTCGCGTTCTGGGTGCACTGGATGTGGAGGTCAAGCCCGGCACGCGTGTAGCCGTGTACGCCTGGGACGAGCCGGTGACCGTGCAGGTCAACAAAAAGTTTTTCACGCTGGCGCCACACACCCTGGCCTGGCGCGCGCTCGCCGATGGCACTTCGGTGCGCATTGAGGCAACAACCGCGCTCTGGATGGAAATGGCGCGATGACGGTGCAACTCTGGCGGAATTGCCGCGTGGCCACCCTGCAGCCCTCGCATCCCGCGCCTTACGGCCTGATCGAGGATGCGGCCCTGGTTGTCGAAGGCGGGCATATTGCCTGGGCCGGCCCACGCAGCGAGCTGCCGGCGGACCTGGCGTCACGCTGCACGCGCGAACACGATGCCGGTGGCGCACTCATCACGCCGGGTCTGATCGACTGCCACACCCACCTGGTGTATGCCGGCGACCGTGCCCATGAGTTCGAGCTGCGGCTGCAGGGCGCGAGTTATGAAGACGTGGCACGCGCCGGCGGCGGCATCACCTCGACGGTCAAGGCCACACGCGCCGCCTCTGAAGACGAGCTGCAGGCGCAGAGCCTCAGGCGCCTGCAGGCGTTGATCGCCGAAGGTGTGACTACGCTGGAGATCAAGTCCGGCTACGGCCTGGCACTCGAGCACGAACGCAAGGCCTTGCGTGTGGCCCGCGCGCTGGGCCGCTCGCAACCGGTCGATGTGCGCACCACCTTTCTTGGCGCCCATGCGGTGCCGACCGAGTTTGCCGGCCGTGCCGATGACTATGTGGACGAGGTGATACGCATGCTGCCTATGTTGCATGCTGAAGGACTGGTTGATGCGGTGGACGCGTTTTGCGAACGCATTGCGTTCAGTACGGCGCAGACCGAACGCGTGTTTGAGGCTGCACATGCGCTGGGCCTGCCGGTCAAACTGCATGCCGAGCAGCTCAGCGACAGCGGTGGCGCGCAGCTTGCCGCGCGTTATGGCGCGATCAGCTGCGACCACCTGGAGTGGTTGAGTGAAGAAGGTGCAGCCGCCATGGCGGCTGCCGGCAGTGTGGCCGTGCTCCTGCCCGGGGCTTTTTATTTCCTGCGCGAAACAAAGCTGCCGCCGGTGGCCCTGCTGCGCGAGCGCGGCGTGCCCATGGCCATTTCCACCGATTGCAACCCCGGCAGCTCGCCTTGCACCTCGCTGCTGCTGATGCTGAACATGGCCTGCACCTTGTTCCGCCTCACGCCGGAGGAAGCCCTGGCGGGGGTGACGCGCAACGCGGCGCGCGCGCTGGGGCTGTCCGACCGCGGCGTCATCGCTGCCGGCCTGCGCGCTGATTTTGTGGTGTGGGATGTGGCTCATCCCGCGCAGCTGGCCTATACCATGGGCGCCAATCCGCGCCTGCAAACGTTTTTTGAAGGTGAACGGGTATGAGTTTCAGTCTGCAACGCGGCAGTGTTCCCCTGCTGGTCAGCATGCCGCACACCGGCACCGACATTCCGCCAGAGCTGCAGGGCGATTACGCCGAACGTGCGCTGGGCCTGGAAGACACCGACTGGCATCTGCAGCGCCTGTACGATTTTTTGCCCGCCATGGGTGCCAGCCTCATCATGCCGCGGTATTCGCGTTATGTGATCGACCTGAACCGGCCGCCCGACGACGCGCCCATGTACCCCGGCGCTTCCAACACCGAGCTGTGCCCCACGCATTTTTTTACGGGTGACGCGCTCTACAGGGAGGGCCGCGCGCCATCGCCGGCCGAACGCCTGCGCCGGCTGGAGGCTTACTGGCAGCCCTACCACACGGCACTGGCGCATGAGCTGGCGCGGCTCAAGGCGCAGCACGGTTTTGCGCTGCTGTGGGACGCGCACAGCATCCGTTCGCGGATCCCGTGGCTGTTCGAAGGGCGCCTGCCCGACCTGAACATCGGCACGGCCAGCGGTGCGGCTGCCGATGCGGCCATCACCGATGCCGCTGCGGCGGCCTGCGCCGGCGTGCCGGGTGTGAGCAGCGTGGTCAATGGCCGCTTCAAGGGGGGCTACATCACGCGGCAGTATGGCCGGCCGGCCGACCACGTGCATGCGGTCCAGCTCGAAAAATGCCAGAGCCTGTACATGCAGGAAGTGGCGCCTTTTGCCTATGACGAAGTGCTGGCGAAAAAAATCCAGCCAATGCTCAGGAACATGGTGGCAGGCAGCCTGGCTGCTGCCCGGAAGCTGTATGCACGGTGAAGTGACACGTTATTTCGCACCCCAGGCTTGGGTGGACGGCGCCTGGACGCAGGACGTGCTGCTGGCGGTGGCCGCCGACGGCCACTGGGCCAGCATCGAGCCCAACGCGGTGGAAGAAGCGCAGCGCGGCGCGGTGCGGCTCCATGGGCCGGTGCTGCCCGGCCTGGTCAACGCGCACAGCCATGCTTTCCAGCGCGCCATTGCCGGGCTGACCGAGCGTTCCGAAGGCAGCAGCGACGATTTCTGGAGCTGGCGCGACCGCATGTACAGCGCTGCGCTGCGCATCACGCCGGAGCAGCTCGAGGCCGTGGCGGCGCTGCTCTACGCCGAACTGCTGCAGGCCGGCTACACGCAGGTTTGCGAGTTCCATTACCTGCACAACAACACCGATGGCCAGCCCTACGCCGACCCGCTGGCCATGTCGCTGGCGCTGGTGCGTGCAGCGCAGCGTGTGGGCATGGGCCTGACCCTGTTGCCTACGCTTTACATGCGCTCGGGTTTTGCGGCCACCGACCTGCGTGACGACCAGCGGCGTTTTGCCTCCACCCCCGCTTCCGTGCTGCACCTGGCCGAAGGTGTGCTTGCGCAGGGCGGCAGCCACGTCAATGCCGGCCTGGCCATTCATTCGCTGCGTGCGGTGGACGGGGCGGCGCTGCATGAAATGGCTGCAGCCGCCAGAGCCCAGGGCATGGCCGTCCACATCCATATTGCCGAGCAGGTGCAGGAAGTGCAGGACTGCGTGGGTGCGCATGGTGAACGCCCGATCGAATGGCTGCTGTCGCACGCGGCGGTGGATGCGCACTGGAACCTGGTGCACGCCACCCAGTCCACCCCGGCCGAGCTGCAGGCTGTACAGAGGCGCGGGGCGGCGATTGTGATTTGCCCCAGCACCGAGGCCAACCTGGGCGACGGTGTGTTTGACCTGCCGGCCTATGCGGCGGCGGGCGGCCACTGGTCCATAGGCTCGGACAGCCATGTCACGCGCAGCTGGCAGGAAGAGTTGCGGTTGCTTGAATATTCGCAGCGCCTGAACTTGCGCCGGCGCAACATTGCGGCGCATATGCCAGCCAGCTCAAGCACGGCGGACAACCTGTTCAATACCGCGCTGGCCGGCGGGCATGCGGCCACCTCGCTGCCGCTGGGCGGCATCGCGCCCGGCCAGCGCGCGGATTTTGTTGTCGTCGATACCGCGTCGACGGCCCTGCTGGGCATCCCCGCCGATCACCTGCTGGACGCCATGGTGTTCTCCAGCCCGGACGCGCGTTTCAGCGAGGTGTTTGTGGCGGGCCGGCGCGTGGTCAACGGCGGGCAGGTGGACGGGTGGCCGCGCCTGGCGGAAGACTTTGTGGGCGCCATGCGGACCTTGTGGGGCTGATGCGGTTCCCGGCGCGTCAGACCCCTGCAGTGGCGGCAATGCCAGAGCGGGCGAGAACCGTCAGCGTGTTGTTAGCCGCAGCGGTCCCCATTTTCACGTAGGCGTCGCTGGTCACACCTCCAATGTGCGGGCTCAGAACGAAGCCCGGCTCGTTTTGGAAGATGTGCGGTACAGCCATCGGTTCGGTGGCGAAACTGTCCAGGCCAGCCATGGCCACCTGACCTGATCGAACAGCTTTCAGCAGGGCTTGCTCGTCCACCAGCCCGCCGCGCGCCGTATTCACAAGGATCATTCCCTTCTTGCATTGCGCCAGGGTAGCGGCGTTGATCAGGTTGCGGTTTTCTGGTGTGAGCGGGCAATGCAGGGAGATCGCATCTGAATGCTTCCAGATGGTTTCCAGTTCGGACGGCAGGACATACGTCGGCAGGTTCCTGCCGTACGGATCGAACCCGAGCACGCGCATGCCCAGGGCATCTGCCATCCTGGCGAAGCGAAGCCCGATCGCGCCGAGCCCGATCACGCCGATGGTTCGGCCGTCCAGCTCAAGACTCTTGTGCGTCGCCTTGTCCCAATGGCCGGCATGCATGCGCCTGTCAAGTTGTACAACGGATTTCGCGCAAGCAAGCAACAGGGCCAGCGCGTGTTCTGCCACAGCGGCAGCATTTGCCCCGACAGCCGCAGTCACTTCTACGCCGCGTGCGGCGGCAGCTGCTTTGTCAATGGTGTCGGTGCCGCTGCCGTGCTTGGAAATCACGCGCAGCGCCGGCGCTGCGTCCATGACGTCAGCTGTCACCGCACCATAACGGACGATGATGGCAACCGGGTTGTGCCGCCTGGCCAGCGCCGCAATGTCGTCGGCCTGCGGCGCTTTGCCAGCGAAGATCACCTCGTACTCGCCGAGCAGTTCCAGTGCTTGCGGGGCCAGGTCGGCACCCGTGACCAGAATGACCGGCTTGTGCTGGCTGGCAGTCACAGGCTTTCCCCGACCTTGAGAACGCCAGCAGCCCGCAATGCGGCGTCCAGCCATTTGGCGGCCGTATCACCCCGCTGGATGGCGGCAATCCGGTCGGTTTCGTCCTGAACTTTTTTTGCGGCCAGCGGCAAAAGCGACTCGATCTTCTCCCGCTCGACCACCACCACGCCGTCCGCATCGCCCAGGATGAAATCGCCGGGGTTGACCGTCACGCCGCCTACCGTGACGGGATGGCCGATGCGGCCCGGCACCAGCTTGGTCGGGCCATTCGGATTGGTGCCGACGCTGAAGACGGGGAACTTCATCTCATCGATTTCCAGCGCATCCCTCACCGAGCCGTCAATCACGACACCGGCGATGCCCAGCTTCTGGCACGCGGTCATCATGATGGTGCCCATCAGGGCCGCGGTCTGATCGCCTTTCCCGTCGATCACCAGCACGTCCCCTGGCCTGGCCAGGGACATGGCGGCATGAATCATGAGGTTGTCGCCGGGGCGAACGTCCACGGTGAAGGCTGTCCCCACGACCTTCATGTCGGGACGCAATGCGCGAATACGCCCATGCATCGCACCGCGGCGGCCAGCGACATCGGCAAGGATGGCGGCTTGGTATTTGGAAGCTTGTTGGACGATCGCCGCCGGGACCCGGTCGAACGTGCGGATGATGTCAGGCGAGGTCATGTCTGTTACTTGTAAAGAAGGTGGAATGGCAAAGCTCGGGCTTCTCGCGTGGGGAGAGATCTCCGTGGAGAACGACGGACCGGCAGTCGAGTCAGTCGATCGTGGCGCCCGATTCCTTGACGACCTTGCCCCACCTGGACATTTCGTCACGGATCAATTTTGCGAAGTGATCAGGCGTGCTGCCGGCGACGTCAGCGCCCTGGTCGCTCAGCTTTTTCTGCAGTTCGGTGTTCTGGAGCGCCTTGTTGATCTCGGTATTCAACGCGACCACCATTTCCTTTGGCAGTTTGGCCGGGCCGAGAATGCCGAACCACGTCACGGCTTCAAAGTTTTTGTAACCCGATTCTGCGATCGTGGGCGTCTGCGGCAGGTCGTCGACACGCTTGAGGGACGTCACGGCCAGCGCCCGCAGCTTTCCGTTCTTGATGTGCCCGATCAAGGTGGGGACGGACGAAACGTAGATCTGCACCTGGCCGCCAATCACATCATTGATGCCCATGGTGGCGCCCTTGTAAGGGATGTGCACCATCTTGATCCCGGCTTGTTTCTGAAACAGCTCCGTCGCCAGATGAGCAACCGTTCCATTTCCGGAGGTCGCGAAATTGATGGTGCCGGGCTTTGCCTTGGCGGCAGACACCACGTCGGCGAGGGACTTGTAGGGCGAATCAGTCGCCACGACCAGGGCCATGGGGGAGCTCGCCACCATGGAGATGGGCGTCAGGTCCTTGACCGGGTCGTAAGGCAGTTTTTTGTACAGACTCGGATTGATGGCCAGGTTGCTGGTCTGTCCCAGAACGAGGTTGTACCCGTCGGCTGGCGACTTGGCGACGTTGTCCAGGCCGATGGCGCCGCCGGAACCAGGCTTGTTATCGACGATGAAGGACCATTTGGTGGCCTCAGTGATCTTCTGGGTCACCTCGCGTCCAATGATGTCGGTTCCCCCGCCTGCGGGAAAGGGCACGACGAGTCGGAGAGGCTTGGACGGCCATGCCTGGCCAAACGATAGGGTGCAAGCGGTGCAGGCGACTAACGCCAGCAGGAAGCGGGGAATGTTCATCGGGTTTGTCTCCTAAATTTTGTATCCGCAGTATCAACAGGTGCTAATCTACAGTCCAATTGATAATTTCTTCATTTTCATAAATAAGACTTTTGCAATGGATTTTCGTGACTTGCGCTACTTCGAAACAATCGCCGAGCTGCAGCATGTCGGACGTGCAGCCGAGAAACTGCATCGCACGCAGCCCGCGCTGACCAGCGCCATCCGACGGCTGGAGGAGGACTGCGGCTTTCCTGTTTTCGAGCGTGCCGGGCGCGGAATCCGGTTGACCGCGGCAGGCCAGGTGCTGCTCAAGTGGGCTCAGCGCGTGCGCTTCGACATGGAGGATGCGAAGCTTGAGATTGCTGCCATCGGATGCGGCCTTGCCGGGCATATACGTATTGGCATTGTTCCGACAGCTGCCCAGTTTCTTCTGCCTGCCGCAGCACGGCAACTGTTGCAGGAGGGGCCTGACATCACGCTGCGCACGGTCGTTGGCCTGGTTGACAAGCTGAAGCCGTTGCTGGACCAGGGGGAGCTGGACATGGTGGTGGGTACCGAAACCCACACTGAACCCGGAATGGTCTCCAGGCGCCTGGCGGAGGATGCCATCGTGGTCGCCGCGAGCGCCAAACACGAACTTTTTCGAGGCAAGCCGACGCTGAAAGATTTGACGAAGTATCGGTGGGCGCTGCAGCCTCCCGGCGCCCCCTCGCGCGATTGGCTCGACCACACATTCGACAGGTGCCGGTTGCCGCGGCCCGATGTGCAGGTTGAGAGCACGATGCTCATCATGCTTCCTACGCTGATTGCAGAAACGGGTCTGCTGAGCTTTATCTCCCGTCACCATCTCGGTGTCAAAGGCTCGGGGTCAGGGCTTAAAGAGATCCCGTTGAAGGAAACAACCATGCTGCGACGGCTTGTGGTGACCTACCGCGAGAAGGGATACCTTTCAGCCGCCGCGCTGCGACTCATCGACTTGCTGGCGCAGGGTTGAACGAGCGCGCTGGCGCTCATGACGAGAGGGTTTCTGCTTCCCCAAGTGCAGGGGGCTGATGCCTCATGCACAACGGCAGAGAGCGGGTCCTGTGGCCGTGAAGGCCTTGATGAATTGACACCTTGAATTCGAAGCAGGAATTCGCCACTGGAACTCCCGCTTTCTGGTGTCAACGGGTGGCTCAGATTTTCCCCGAGGCCAGCAACTGCCCCACCTGGGCATGCGCTGCATTGCGATGCTCCATGGGGCGGCTTGTTTCCGTCAGGTAGACGGCCACCACGAAGGGCGCACGCCCTGGCGGCCAGATCACGCCGATGTCGTTGGCCGTTCCATGGGCGGCCGTGCCCGTTTTGTCGCCGACACGCCAGCCGGCGGGCAGCAGCGCGCGAAGGCGGGTGTCACCGGTCTTGTTGTCGAGCAGCCATTGGCGTAGCTGGTTCCTGGAGGGCTCGCTCAGGGCGGAGCCGAACACCAGCTTGTGCATGGTGGCCACCATGGCGGCCGGTGTGGTGGTGTCGCGCACATCTCCGGGCGTGGCTTCGTTCAGCGTCGGCTCTGTGCGGTCCAGCCGGCTCATGTTGTCGCCCAGCGAACGGGCGTAGGCCGTGAGTGCGGCCGGCCCGCCAAAACTTGCCAGCATCAGATTGGCGGCCGCGTTGTCGCTCAGGGTCACGGCCGCTGCGCACAGCTCTGCCATCGACATGGGCGCACCGCCGGCGCGCGGCTGGGTGACCGGCGAATAATCAACGAGGTCGGATGCTTTGATGGCAATGGTCCTGTCGAGTTTTTCCTGGCCGGTATCCACCCGGTGCAGGACGAAGGCGGCGGCCAGGAACTTGAACGTGCTGGCCATGGGAAAACGTTCACCGGCCCGATGGCCGTAAAACATGCCGTTGCCGGTATCGAGAATGGCCACCCCGAGCCGGCCACCGCTCCGGCGTTCAATGGCTTTGAGTTCGTCATCGGCCAGGGTAGTGGTTTTGCCCAAGAAATTCTGGGCACAACCGGTAAGGGCTGTCGCTGAAAGGGCGGCACCCAAAAGGCCGGAGAATTGTCTTCTGTGCATGATTTTCCTGTGTGGTTGAAAGAAGGAGAGGCGACGATAACAAGATCAATCACGCTCCACAATTCACGATAATTGAGGTGACCCATCAGAAAAACCTGGTCTCGAACATGCAGCTTCCCCTGAATGCCCTGAGGGCTTTTGAAGTGTCCGCGCGCCACCTGAGCTTTACCCGCGCCGCCCTTGAGTTGAATGTCACGCAGACGGCGATCAGCCAGCACGTGAAGAACCTGGAGGACCGGATGGGCGTGCTGCTTTTCCGGCGCCTGCCGCGCGGCCTGGCCCTGACGGATGAGGGTCTGGCCTTGCTGCCTGCCCTGGCCGAATCGTTTGGCCGCATCGGCCTGCTGCTGGAGCAGTTTCGCGATGGCCGCTTTCGCGAGGTGCTGACAGTCGGCAGCGTGGGTACCTTCGCGGTGGGCTGGCTCATTCCGCGCATTGCGGCGTTCCAGCAGGCGCACCCCTTTGTGGACCTTCGGCTGCTCACCAACAACAACCGGGTGGACATTGCGGGGGAAGGGCTGGACTACGCGATCCGTTTTGGCGATGGCGCCTGGCACGGGGTGGATGCCGGGCCGCTGTTTGGTTCACCGTTGTCGCCTGTCTGTACGTCCGCCATGGCGGCGCGTTTGCGGGAACCGGCTGACCTGGCGGGGGAGTCGCTGCTGCGCTCCTACCGCTCCGACGAGTGGGTGAACTGGTTTGCCGCTGCCGGTGTGGCAAGCCCCGTGGTGAAAGGCATGGTCTTCGATTCCTCCCTGACCATGGCCGAGGCCGCAGCGCAGGGCGCGGGTGTGGCGCTGCTGCCGGTCAACCTGTTTGTGCGCGAACTGGAAGGGGGCCGCCTGGTGCGCCCGTTTGCGCTGGAAATTGAAAACGGCGGCTACTGGCTGGCGCGCCTCAAATCCAGGCCAGTCACCCGGGCCATGAGTGTTTTCAGGGACTGGATGCAGGAAACGGTGGAGAGCGATCAAGGGCTGGCACCTGTAGGCAGGTGACGCCGGCCTGACTGGCCCTGCGGGTGGCGGGCTGGCGAATCAGGGACTGTCCAGCAAGCGCTCGACCGCCGCGCCCAGCGCCAGCAGTTCCCGGTCCTGCCCGCGGCGGCCGACCAGCATCAGCCCGACCGCCAGCCCGCCGCCACGCGGCAGCGGCAAGGACAAGGCCGGCAGGTCAAAGAAGTTGAAGACCGAGGGGTTGCGCAGCAGCAGGGCGTTGATGCGCAGGAACGCTTCTTCGGAGCGCACCGCTTCGATGGGCGGCGCCAGCACCGGCACGGTGGGCAACACCAGCGCGTCAAAGGCTGCCATGCGTGCATCGAGCGCCGGCAGCAGTGCGGTGCGTGCCTGCTGGATGCCGACATAGGTGGCGGCGTCCAGCGTCTGGCCGCGGCGGATGCGCCCGAGCACGATGGGGTCGTAGTCGTCGGGCCGGCTGTCGATCCAGTCGCGGTGAATCCACGCCGCTTCGGCGGCCACCAGGGTGCCGCGTTTTTGCAGGTGGAAGGGCTCGCCGAGCAAGTCGTCCAGGTCTTCATCGCTGACCTGCGCACCGGCGCCGGCCAGTTGTGTCAGCGCACTTTCCACGGCTGCCAGCACTTCGCCGTCGGCTTCGCGGAACAGCAGGCCGCGCGGCACGCCCAGGCGCAGGCCGCTCACCTCGCGCTGCGGCAGGGGTTCCTCGGCAATGCCGGCCAGCACGCTGTCGGTGGCGGCGGCATCGCGCACGCTGCGGCACAGCGGGCCGATCGTGTCCAGCGTGAACGAAAGCGGAAAAGCGCCTTCGCGCGGGACCCGTGCCTGCGTTGGCTTGAAGCCGACCAGGCCGTTGAGCGCGGAGGGAATGCGCACCGAGCCGCCGGTGTCCGATCCGATGGCGATCTCGGCCATGCCGCGTGCGACCGACAGGGCGGCACCCGAAGACGAGCCGCCGGGAACGCGGGTGATGTCCAGCGCATTGCCAGGGGTGCCGTAATGCGGGTTGATGCCGACGCCCGAAAAGGCGAACTCGGACATGTTGGTCTTGCCGATGATGATGGCGCCCGCCGCGCGCAGGCGGCTGACCACCGCGGCATCATGTTCTGCCGGCGCGGCTTCACGCAGCAGGGCCGAGCCGGCGGTGGTGGCTTCCCCGGCCACGTCGAACAGGTCCTTGATCGAGACAATGCGGCCGTCGAGCGGGCCCAGCGGCTGGCCGCTGG
>NZ_JBAQYR010000052.1:0-143904 GCF_049790275.1 Polaromonas sp. | reverse complement strand
GGGCTGGGCCGAGGAGCGCAGCCGAAAGCGGATCAGGGCGAGCGATTGTCTGAGCGCAGCGAGTTCGAGCTCGACCCCGCTTTCGGCGAGCACCGCAGGTTGCCCGTAGCGAAGCGAAGGGACCCAGACCATCGGGTCGCCTTCTCTTTGCTTACTTTCTCTTGGCGAAGCAAGAGAAAGTGAGTCGCCCGCCGGGGCGAGACCCGGCTTGCGCGAAGACCCACGGAGACGCAAGCTTGCACAGGCTTCAACAGGCTCAGCCCGAACGGAGAAGGGCAGCGTCCGGGGCAGACCCACTGGCAAGCCAACAAGATTCAACATAGCGCCAATGCCTCCAGACATTGCCGCTTGTGCACCTCCCCACTGCCAGGCTTGATCTCCAGCCCCGGCAGTCGCAGGCCGTAACGCAAGCCCTGCTTGTCGGCCTGCAGGATCCAGGCGCATAGCCGTGACAACCGTGCTTCGGTGCCCAGCGAGCCGGCTTGCAGAAAATCGAGCCAGAGTTCGTGGCGCTGGGCTTGTTGTGTGTCGCGTACCACCAGGCCATTGCCCTGGTCGTCGGCCTTGGCCGCCTTTTTCCACATGATAAGTTTGAGCGGGTCACCGCGCCGGTAGCCGCGTATGCCGTCGAATTCGCCGGCGCTTTGCCAGCGGGCGGAGGCGTCGGCTCCGCCTGAACGCGGCTCGCCCGGTGGCAGGGGCGGTGCGTGCAGTTCCGGGGCCGGGTAGACCAGCATCTGCGCGGCGGGGCGCCAGATGGTCCAGACGCGAAAAGTGCCGAGCGGAAAGCGTGTTTCCGCCGTCAGCGTGGGCAGGCTGTGCAGGCCGCGGTGTTTGGGGGTGAAGGCTATCTGCACGGTGGCACTGCCCTGCGCCGGCACATCGGTCCAGGCCCAGTGCGGCTGGCCCGGCCCGTCCGGCGAGGCCAGCACGCTGACGCCTATGCCATACCGCACGGAACGCCGGTCGTTCGTGAGTTTGACGTCAAATATGGCCGCAGCCCCCGTGAAATGGGCGGGAGGTGCTATCAAATTCATTGCAAGGCCGCGCAGGGTGCCGTGGCACACGTGCATGCCGGTGACGGCGCTGCCGGCCAGCAAAAAGGTCAGCAGGTAACCCAGGTTGAGCTGGTAGTTGATGGATGCGACCAGCAGCACCATCAGCGTAAGCGCCAGCATCAGCCCGGGCCGCGTCGGCAGGATGTAGACATTGCGCTGGGTCAGCAGCACGCTGTCGGTCAGCGGCAGGCGGCTTTGCCACCAGTGGCGGAAGCGGCCGCGAACAAAGGTGAGGGGATTCAGGGCAGCCGGGTTCATGGTCCGCCATGTGGTTGTTGCAGCGCCATCCAGGCGGGTGCGGGCGTGGATTGCAGACCGGCTCCGCAATGACCAGGCGTTCTCATGGCAGAGGCACAGCCTCGACCATGGCACGCACCTGCTCGACCGCGCCGCGTCCGGCGTCGCTGACCGGAATCAGCCGGTGCGCCACGGTTTGCGGCAGCACCGCCACGATGTCATCCGGCGCCACATAGTCGCGCCCGCTCAGGAAAGCCTGGGCACGCGCGGCACGCACCAGGGCAATGCCGGCGCGCGGGCTCAGGCCCTGCAGGAACCAGCGGCCCGAACGGGTGGCCGCCACCAGGTCCTGCAGGTAATTGAGCAAGGGCTCGGAGGCGTGAACCTGCAGCACCTGCTGCTGCAGCTCCAGCAAATCATGGGGCGTCATCACGGTGACGAGCTTTTCCACCATTTCGCGGCGGTCACCGCCGCCCAGCAGTTCGCGTTCGGCTGCGCGGTCGGGATAACCCAGCGAGATCCGCATGTGGAAGCGGTCCAGCTGCGACTCGGGCAGCGCATAGGTGCCCAGCTGGTCGTGCGGGTTTTGCGTGGCGATCACAAAAAACGGTACCGGCAAGGGCCTTGTTTCTCCCTCGACCGTGACCTGCTTTTCCTCCATGGCTTCCAGCAGGGCACTTTGCGTGCGCGGGCTGGCGCGGTTGATTTCGTCGGCTAGCAGCACCTGGGCAAAAATCGGCCCCGGATGGAAGATGAAGCTTTCCTTCTGGCGTTCGTAGATCGACACCCCCGACAGATCGCTGGGCATCAGGTCGGCGGTGAACTGCACCCGGGAAAACTGCAGCCCGAAGGAGCGAGACAATGCGTGCGCCAGCGTGGTTTTGCCGACGCCGGGCACGTCTTCGATCAGCAAATGGCCACCTGCCAGCAGGCAGGCGACACAGTCCTGGACCTGGGCCGGCTTGCCCACAATGACCGTGTTAAGCTGATTTAAAAGCGTTTGAATTTTTTGTTTCGCGTTCATGCCATCAACCTTACCGCAAAATTTCCGTTATGCCTGCCACTGCCTATTTCACCCATCCGGATTGCCGCAAACATGAAATGGGTCCGGGGCATCCCGAGTGCCCGGAGCGGCTCGACGCCATTGAAGACTGGCTGCTGACGACGGGTGTGGGCGATGCGCTGGACCGGCGCGAGGCGCCGCTGGCGTCGCTGGGCGACCTGGAACTGGGCCACGACCGCATGATGATCGCCGCCATCCGCGGCCTGGGCGACCAGCTTGCCGACGATGTGGAAGCGGGCGGGCCCCGGTATGCCCAGCTGGACCCGGATACCGCGATGAATGTGCATACCTGGAACGCAGTCTTGCGCGGCGCCGGCGCGGTACTTGCCGCCACCGATGCCGTGATGGCCGGCGAAATCGAAAACGCCTTTTGCGCGGTGCGGCCGCCCGGCCACCACGCCTGCCATGACCGGGCCATGGGTTTTTGCTTCTTCAACAATGTGGCCATCGCGGCCAAGTACGCGCTGGAGCGCCACGGCCTGAAACGGGTTGCGATCATCGACTTTGATGTGCACCACGGCAACGGTACGGAAGACATCATTCGCGGCGATGAACGCATCCTGATGGCCAGTTTCTTCCAGCACCCGTTTTACCCGCACAGCGGCACCGAAGGCCGGGCACAGAACATGGTGAACATTCCGGTGCCGGCCTACACCAAGGGCGCCGTCGTGCGCGAGCTGATCGAGTCGCTGTGGATTCCGCGGCTTGAGGAGTTCAGGCCCGAGATGATTTTCATCAGTGCCGGTTTTGACGCGCACCGCGACGATGACCTGGGCCAGCTGGGCCTGGTGGAGCAGGACTATGCGTGGATCACCCAGCGCATCAAGGATGTGGCCAAACGCCACGCCCACGGCCGCATCGTGTCATCGCTCGAAGGCGGCTACAACCTCAGTGCACTGGCCCGCAGCGTGGAAGCGCACATTCGCGTGCTGGCCGATCTGTAAACCTGTCGACGCTCCAGGCTCCGCCATGAATGATGTTTCAGCTCCGGTGCTGCACACCCGCGATGAGCGGGGGGTGAACTGGTTGACCCTGAATCGCCCCGCCGCGTTCAACACCCTGAGTGAAGAGGTGCTGGCCGCGCTGCAGGCTGCACTGGATACCGTAGCGGGCGATCCGCATGCACGCATGGTCGTGCTGGCCGCGCAGGGCAGGGCTTTTTGTGCCGGACACAACCTCAAGGAAATGCGCGCGCAACCCGAACTGGCCTATTACCAGAAGCTGTTTGCGCAATGCACACGCATGATGCTCAGCATCCAGAACCTGCCGGTGCCTGTGCTGGCGCGGGTGCAGGGCCTGGCCACGGCCGCCGGCTGCCAGCTGGTGGCGCAATGCGACCTGGCGGTGGCCAGCACCGAGGCGAGTTTTGGTGTCAACGGCATCGATGTCGGCTTGTTTTGCGCCACGCCCGGCGTGCCGCTGGTGCGCAACATTCCCGCCAAACAGGCCATGGAAATGCTGCTGACCGGCAGTTTTATCAGTGCCGAAGTAGCGCTTGCGCGGGGGCTGGTCAACCGGGTGACGGCACCCGAAGCCCTGGATGCCTGCGTCGAGCAGATGCTGCAGGCCATCCTGGCCAAACCCCGCGAAGCCATAGCCATGGGCAAAGCCCTGTTCTACCAGCAGCGGGAAACCGGCATCGCCGCCGCTTACCAACTGGCGGGCCAGACCATGGCCTGCAACATGGTTCACCCGGTGACCCAGGAGGGGGTGCAGGCCTTCATCGATAAAAGGAAACCCCGATGGCCCGTGCCGTGAGTTCCCGCGCCCCCGCGCCTACCCGCATTGACAGCCTGGAAAACTGGTTTGAGGCGATGGCCCAACCAACGGCCCTGACCGAGCTGGTGGCGCTGATCGGTTGTATCTTGTTGGCCTGGCTTCTGGTGCGCGTGGCCAGCCGTGCGCAACTGGTGAGTGATGGCAACTCGATCCTGTTCGGCCGGCGCCAGGTCGATGGTGTGCTGTTTCCGGTGCTGCTGCTGCTGTTTGCCTACGCCGTCCAGGCCCTGCTGTCGAGGCTGTATCCGATGGCGGTGTTCAAGGTGGCGATTCCGGTGCTGCTGTCCCTGGCGTTGATTCGCCTGGGCGTCAAGGTGCTGCAGGTGGCATTCAAGGACGCACCGCTGGTGCGGGCGCTGGAACGCACATTCTCCTGGCTGGCCTGGATCGCCGTGGTGCTCTGGGTCAGTGGGTTGCTGCCCCTGATCCTGGAGGAACTGGACGGCATCAAGTGGAAGGTGGGCAATGCGACCCTGTCGGTGCGCACCATGCTCGAGGGCGCGGTGACGGCCGGTGTGGTGTTGCTGATCACCCTGTGGATATCCTCGGCGATTGAAACGCGCCTGCTGCGGGCGGCGACGGGCAATGAGCTCTCGCTGCGCAAGGCCGTGAGCAATGCCACCCGCGCGGTGCTGATGTTTGTGGGCCTGCTGATGGCGCTATCGGCGGTGGGCATCGACCTGACCGCGCTGTCGGTGCTGGGCGGGGCGATCGGCGTCGGCATCGGTTTTGGCCTGCAGAAACTGGCCGCCAACTACGTCAGCGGTTTTGTGATGCTGGCCGAACGCAGCGTGCGCATCGGTGACAACGTGCGCGTCGACAACTTCGAGGGCCGCATCACTGACATCAATGCCCGCTACACCGTGGTGCGTGCGACGAACGGCCGCGAGTCCATCGTGCCCAACGAGATGTTCATCAGCAACCGCATTGAAAACCTCTCGCTGGCGGATCCCCGCGTTTTGCAGTCCACCGTGGTGTCGGTGGCCTATGACAGCGATGCTGATCTGGTGATACGCCTGCTGATCGAGGCGGCACTCAAGCAGGACAGGGTGCTGCACGACCCCAGTCCGGGCGTGAACCTGACCAATTTCGGCGCCGACGGCCTGGAATTCACGCTCAATTACTGGATGGCGGACCCGGAGAATGGCCAACAGAACCTGCGCTCGCTCATCAACCTGGCCATCCTCCAGTCCCTGCGCGAGAACGGCATCGAAATTCCCTATCCGCAGCGGGTCATCCATATCCGGCCCCAGGCCGTGCAGGAAAACAGGCCTTCCTGATCTCCCCGCGCCGCCTTACTTCATGAAGGAAGGCAGCCAGAGGCTGAGCGACGGAAAGGCCAGCAAGATTCCGAGGGCCACCACCTGCATGAAGACAAAAGGCCAGGTGCCGCGGAAGATGTTGCCCAGGCCCACTTTGGGCAGCAGGGTGTTCAGCACAAACAGGTTCATGCCCACCGGCGGCGAGATCAGGCCGATCTGGATCACCATGACGATCAGTACGCCGAACCAGACCGGATCGAACCCCAGCGACACCACAACCGGGAAAAACAGCGGGATGGTCAGCAGCACCATGGTGAGCTCTTCCATCACTGTGCCCAGCAGCACGTAAATCATCATCATGGCGGCCACAATCATCACCGGCGACAGCCCCAGGTGGGTAATCCACTCTTTCAGTTCGCCGGGCATGCTGGTGAAGTTCACGAAGTTGGCAAAAATGGTCGCCGCAATCAGCAGCGTGAAGAGCATGGCTGTGGTGCGGGCTGACTCCACCAGCACCTCGAGCGTGGCCTTCACGGTCAGACGGCGCCGCGCCAGGGCGAACAGGAAAGCGCCCGCGGCACCTATGCCCGCGCCTTCGGTGGCGGTGAACACGCCGCCATAGATGCCGCCCAGCACCAGCACCACCAGCAGCAGCACGCCCCAGATGCCGCGCAGGGCCTTCCAGCGTTCGGCCCAGCTCGTTTTTTCGCCGGCCGGTGCATGCTCCGGGTCCATGAAGGTCATGAAGACAACGGCCACCATCAGCAACAGGGCGATCAGGATGCCGGGAATCACGCCGGCCGCAAACAGCTTGCCGATGTTGGTTTCGGTCACGATGCCGTAAATCACCATGATGGTTGACGGCGGAATCATGATGCCCAGCGTGCCGCCCGCTGCAATCACGCCGGTGGAGAGCGAGTCGCTGTAGCCCAGCCGTTTCATCGAGGGGTAGGCGACCTTGCTCATGGTTGCGGCTGTTGCAATCGACGAGCCGCAGATGGCGCCGAAACCGGCGCAGGCCGCAATGGTGGCGTGCGCCAGGCCGCCGCGCAGATGGCCGATGAAGGCGTAGGCCGCATGGAAGAGCTCATGCGCCAGCCCGGCACGCGCGACAAAGTTGCCCATCAGGATGAAGAGCGGAATGACCGACAGCGTGTAGGCGAAGCCGGTTTCATGGACGACTTGCGCCGTGCTGGCCAAGGCGGGGTACCAGCCGCGCGTCAGGCCCATGCCGACGATGCCGACCAGGCCCATGGCAAAAGCCAGCGGCAGGCGCATCAGCGCCAGCACGAAAATGGCGGCAAAACCAAGCAGGGCTTCGGTCACAGCGTGACTCCTTCACCGCTGTCGGTGCCGGAGGCCGGCCGCAATGCCATGCCCAGATGAATCAGCCCGGCCAGGCCGCACATCACGGCCATGCCGTAGATGAACGGCGCTTTCAGGATCTGCAGCTGGGCGGTGGTTTCGCGGGTTTCCAGGTACTGGCCGCCGGTCTGCCACATCAGCCAGGCCAGCGCCAGCAGGACCAGCCCGCACACCAACTGCATCAAGGCGCGCTGCACCTTGCGGATCGACTCGGGCAGGTAGTGGTCCAGCGAGTCGAATACCACATGTTCGCCGCGCAGCGAGACCAGCGGCAAGGCCGCAAAAATAACCACCACCATGAGCAGCTCCGTGAGCTCCAGCGAGCCGGTGATGGAGTTGGAGAGCAGCTTGCGGCCGCCGACGTCAAAAAAAGTCAGCGCCATGATGGCAAACAGGGCAAGGGCGGCCAGCAGGCCGCATACCTTCTCGATCAGTGTGTTCAATCCGTGTGCCTCAATCCATAAAAAAGCGCGGCCCTCATTGTCCATGAGGCCGCGCTACGAGGGCGCTGTGTGCCGGGGGGCTTACTTTTCCTGCTTGGCGATTTCCGCGCGGAACTCAGCCAGCACCTTGGCCGCGTCCTTCAGGCCCTTGGCTTCGGCATCCTTGATCCACTTCTGCTCCAGGGGAGCGGTCTTTGCTTTGACATCCGCTACAAACTTGGCATCTGCCTTGACGATCTGCACGTTGTTGGCCTGCATCAGTGCCATGGCGCGGCGATCGACGCGGTCCCAGCCGCGTCCGAACATGCGCGCGGCCACTTCGCCGGAGATCGCGTCCACAGCTTTCTTTTCGTCGGCGCTGAGCTTGTCGTACTTGCCCTGGTTCATCATGAAGACAAAACTGGTGTTGTACAGGCCGCCGGGGAACACGGTGGCATGTTTGATCAGCTTGTCGATCTTGAAGGATTCGGTGGACTCCGCGGGGAACAGCGTGCCGTCCATGACGCCGCCGGAGAGCAGCTCATACGAATCCGGTGCGGGTTTGAGCGTGACATTCATGCCCAGCGTTTTCGCGATCTCATTGACCATGCCGCCGCCGACGCGCCATTTCAGGCCGCCCAGCTCTTCCACGTTGGTGACAGGCCGCTTGGTGTTGAACACCATGCCGGGGCCGTGGGTAAAGAAAGAAATGACCTTCACGCCCTGGTGTTCGCCCTGGAACTGCGGATTTTTCATGGCCACCTTGTTGAAGGCCACGGAAATCGGCTCGGAGGTGTTGCCCAGGAAAGGCAGCTCGGCCATCTGGGTGTAGAGAAAACGGCCCGGCGTGTAGCCGTGCACAGTGTAGGAAACGTCGGCCAAGCCATTTTTGACCGCATCCAGTGTGCCGGGCGCCGCCGTGACGCCGCGCGGCAGGATGTTGCATTTCATCTTGCCGGCGGTGTTTTTCTCCAGCAGGTCGCACCATTCTTTCTGGGCGGTGCTCAGCGTGTGGCTGGGCGGCAGCCAGCTGGAAACGGTCAGCACAGTCTGGGCGGACGCAAAGCCGCTACAAACAGTGAGCAGGGCGGCGGCAATCGGTTTGATGTTCATAAACACTCCGGGGACGGTCAAAAGCTGACCTGATGGCTTCATTGAGGGCTGAATCAGTGGCGGCAAGCCCCGATTCATTCGGGAATACTGACTTTAAGTCAGCGATGGCAGCCGGTCTGTCCTTACTTACCCCAATTAACCGACCCAACGGTCTGTTAATTAGCCGGCCCAATTGTCGCCCGGGTAACAGTGCATTGGGCCGGCATCCCTAATTCGGGTGCCGCAGGTCTTTATAATAAAAAATAGTACGATCGTTCTTTTTTCGTTTTTGCCGGTGCGGTTTATTCCCGAAAACCTGCTTTGCGGGGAAGGCCGGTAGCCACAGCATAGAATCAAAAGCTTTACGTGAACGTCAACTCAATCAACTCTGGAGCCCTGCAATGAAGGTCTTGGTACCCGTCAAACGCGTTGTGGATTACAACGTCAAAGTCCGCGTCAAATCCGATGGCACCGGTGTCGATATCGCCAACGTCAAAATGAGCATGAACCCGTTTGACGAGATTGCCGTCGAGGAGGCCACGCGGCTGAAGGAAAAGGGTGTCGTGACCGAAGTGATTGCCGTGAGCTGCGGCGTCGCGCAATGCCAGGAAACCCTGCGTACGGCCATGGCCATCGGCGCTGACCGTGCCATCCTGGTGGAAACCGCCGAAGAGCTGCAGCCGCTGGCAGTGGCCAAGCTGCTCAAGGCCCTGGTCGACAAGGAGCAGCCGCAGCTGGTGATCCTGGGCAAGCAGGCGATCGATGACGATTGCAACCAGACCGGTCAGATGCTGGCAGCCCTGCTGGGCTGGCCGCAGGCGACCTTCGCCTCCAAGGTCGATGTGGCCGACGGCAAGGCGGTTGTCATGCGCGAAGTTGACGGCGGCATGGAAACCCTGAGCCTGAGCCTGCCCGCCATCATCACGACCGACCTGCGCCTGAACGAGCCGCGCTACGTGACCCTGCCCAACATCATGAAGGCCAAGAAAAAGCAGCTCGACAACGTCAAGCCCGAAGACCTCGGTGTCGATGTCAAGCCGCGCATCAAGACGCTCAAGGTCAGCGAGCCGCCCAAGCGTAGCGCCGGCATCAAGGTGCCCGACGTCGCCACGCTGGTCGACAAGCTCCGCAACGAAGCCAAGGTAATTTAAGGAATCGACATGACCGCACTTGTTATTGCAGAACACGACAACACCAGCATCCGCCCCGCGACCCTCAATACCGTGACAGCCGCCGCCCAGTGCGGCGGCGAGGTGCATGTGCTGGTGGCAGGCCTGAACGCCGGTGCCGCCGCCCAGGCCGCCAGCCAGATCGCTGGCGTGGCCAAGGTGATCCATGCCGATGCCGCACATTTTGAGCACGGCCTGGCCGAAAACATGGCGGCCCAGGTGATGGCGCTGGCCAGCAGCTATTCGCATATCCTGTTTCCGGCCACCGCCTCCGGCAAGAACATCGCACCGCGCGTCGCAGCCCTGCTCGACGTCGGCCAGATCTCCGACATCACCAAGGTGGATGCGGTAGATACTTTCGAGCGACCCATTTACGCCGGCAACGCGATTGCCATCGTGCAGAGCCTGGATGCAACCAAAGTCATTACTGTGCGCACGACCGGCTTTGATGCAGCGGCGGCCACGGGTGGTTCTGCCGCCGTGGACACCGTGACCGGCGTGGCCGACAGCGGCAAGTCCACTTTTGTCGGCAGCGAAATCGCCAAGAGCGACCGGCCCGAACTGACGGCGGCGAAGATCATCGTCAGCGGTGGCCGCGCGCTGGGCAGTGCCGAGAAGTTCAATGAAGTCATGACGCCGCTGGCCGACAAGCTCGGTGCGGCACTCGGCGCTTCGCGCGCCGCGGTCGATGCCGGTTACGCGCCCAACGACTGGCAGGTCGGCCAGACCGGCAAGATCGTCGCGCCCCAGCTCTACATTGCAGCCGGCATCAGCGGCGCGATCCAGCACTTGGCCGGCATGAAGGACAGCAAGGTGATCGTCGCGATCAACAAGGACCCGGAAGCGCCAATCTTCAGCGTGGCTGACTACGGGCTGGAGGCCGACCTGTTTACTGCTGTGCCTGAACTGGTTGCAGCGCTGTAAGGTTTAGTTCAATAACAAGGGAGGAGAAAAAATGCTTTTTTTTAGCAATAGAAGACTCTTGGGGGCGATGTTTGTTGCCTTGTGTCTGGTGCTATCGGGTTGTGCGAACCTGGACCGAAAGATCACCGGCGTCACCCTCAAGCCTGGAGCCAAACCAGAACCTGTGACTTCGCTGGCGCTTGTTTTCATAAGTCCTGAGTTGAACGGCAAAGACCCGGGATTGGTTCGCGGGTACGCCATGGCTGGCATCCTGAACCCAGCGACGATGAAGCGTACGAGTGATCGTGCTGCTGAATTCCTTACCCTGAACGGCCTGCAGACGCAATACCTTGGTTCTTTTGATAAGAACTACCCGCTGAACAACCTTTTGAAGGATTGGGCGGCCAAAGGGTACAGCACATTGGTGTTTGTTCCGATGGGTTCCTCGATTACTACTCAAAATGGATCGCCTGTCTGGGCTTCAGCCCGGTATCGCGTCACGCTTTATGACCGGCAATTGAAGCCCTCTCTGGAACTGTTTGATGACTACAACGGAAGTGTCTTCACCTCCAATCAGGCCGATACGGTCGCAGCGGGTTGGATGAATGCGCTAATTGCGAACGGATACGCGGTTAAAAAATCGGACAAACTGGTTCAACCGCCATATCGCGATTTTGTGAAGGAAGACCGCGAAGCTAAAGTTCCCGGCAAATAGTTGCAGGCAGCTCGGATCACAATGCCTGGCCTCAATCCTTCGGTGATCTCCAGTAGTCACGCGATCAATCATGGCAAGTATGCAAAGACTATGAGTCATGGGGTTGATTCCATGATGACGTCCTTTTCTTGAGCGTTGCGACACCGATTGGGTAACTAACAAATTTCGGGTGGAAAATTTTCAGTCAGGAGGAAATATGCGGATCTTGAGACTGCTTTGTGTATCAGTTTTGACAATACTTGTAAGCGTTGGCGCGATTGCAGCGACCGTGGGGAAGTTATCCCAATACAAGGTTAGTCCAGAGGTGGGCGACAAGATTGGCTCGTTGGGTATTATTTTCGTGAATCCGGTGGTTGGGGCGAATAGCGATCCGGAGCGAGCTCAGGCGTATATGCTTTCTGGCGTTCAGGATCAGGTCAAGGTATCCAGGGCTGCCGAACGCTACGCTGAATTGTTTACCTTCAATGGTGTACCGACTTTTTTTGTGGGTGCCTTTGACAAGACCCCCGAACTCAGGGCAACGTTGACGCAATCATTGAGCAAATACACCCATGTCCTTTTTTTTGAACCTACCGGCGCTGTTCTCACAACGTTGAGTACGCGTGCTCAGCCGATTGGCTCTGTCAAGTATCGAATGACGTTGCTAAATAGTCAAAGCCGACGCCTTATGGAAATGTCCGATGAGTTTGGTGTCAATTTTGTGAAGTCCATCCTGAGCCCGGATACCCACCTATTTGATATCGCAGCAGCCCGTTGGTACAACACGCTTGCGACAGAGAAACTGGTAGACGTTTTGCCGGAAGATCCGAAACGCCCCCCACCAAAGAGTTATCCAACTGACGGCCAAGAGAGTAAATAAGTCATGACATACAAAGCCCCCCTCAAGGACATGCTGTTTGACATCAAACACCTGGCCAACATCGATGCGGTGGCGCAGATCCCGGGCTTCGAGGAAGCCGGCTTTGACACCGCGCAGGCCGTGCTCGAAGAATGTGCCAAGTTCAACGAGGGCGTGTTGTCTCCGCTGAACTGGGAGGGCGACAAAAACCCGTCGAGCTGGAAAGATGGCGTGGTCACGACGACGCCTGGCTTCAAGGAGGCCTACAAACAATACGCAGAAGGCGGCTGGCAGGGCCTGCAGCATCCGCTGGACTTCGGCGGCCAGGGCCTGCCCAAAACCATAGGCGCGGCCTGCGGCGAAATGCTCAACTCGGCCAACATGAGTTTTGCACTGTGCCCGCTGCTCAGCGACGGCGCGATCGAAGCCCTACTGACGGCCGGCTCGGACGAGCTCAAGGCGGTCTACCTGGAAAAGCTGGTGAGCGGGAAGTGGACCGGCACCATGAACCTGACCGAGCCGCAGGCCGGCTCCGACCTGGCCATGGTGCGCAGCCGGGCCGAGCCGCAGCCCGACGGCACCTACAAGGTCTTCGGCACCAAAATTTTCATCACTTACGGTGAACACGACATGGCCGAAAACATCGTGCACCTGGTGCTGGCACGTGTCACCGGCGCGCCCGAAGGCGTCAAGGGCATCAGCCTGTTCGTCGTGCCCAAGTTCATGGTTGGCAAGGACGGCACGCTGGGTGCGCGCAACGATGTGCACTGCGTGAGCATCGAACACAAGATGGGCATCAAGGCCTCGCCCACCGCTGTTCTCCAATACGGCGACCACGGTGGCGCAGTGGGTTACATCGTCGGCCAGGAAAACCGCGGCCTCGAGTACATGTTCATCATGATGAACTCGGCGCGTTACGCCGTGGGCATGCAGGGCATCGCGATTGCCGAGCGCGCTTACCAGAAGGCTGTTACTTTCGCGAAAGACCGCGTGCAAAGCCGGCCTGTCGATGGTTCCATCGCTGCGAGCGCGCCCATCATCCACCACCCCGACGTCAAGCGCATGCTGATGACCATGCGCGCCTACACCGAAGGCTGCCGTGCGATGGCTTCGGTGGCGGCCGCCGCCTATGACGCGTCGCATCACCACCCCGACGCAGAGGTGCGCAAGCAGAACCAGGCCTTCTACGAATACATGGTGCCTCTCGTCAAGGGCTACAGCACCGAGATGAGCCTCGAAGTCACTTCGCTGGGTGTGCAGGTGCACGGTGGCATGGGCTTCATCGAGGAAACTGGTGCGGCGCAGTATTACCGCGATGCAAAAATCCTGACGATTTACGAAGGCACCACCGCCATCCAGGCCAACGACCTGGTGGGCCGCAAGACCTCGCGTGATGGCGGCCAGACGGCCAAGGGCATTGCGGCGCAGATTGAAACCACCGAGGCCGAACTCGCGAAGCAGGGCGGTGCGGCGGCGAAAACCGTCGCCAAACGACTCAAGGCCGCACGGGAAGCCTTTGTGGATGTGGTCAACTTTGTCGCCGGTAACACCAAGGCGTCGCCCAATGCGGTGTTTGCAGGCAGCGTGCCTTACCTGATGCTCGCCGGCAACGTGGTGGCCGGATGGCAGATGGCGCGTTCACTGCTGGTGGCCGAAGAGCACTTGGCCCGTGGTGAAGACACCGCCTTCATGCAGGCCAAGATCACCACGGCGGTCTTCTACGCTGACCATCTGCTCAGCAAGGTGCCGGGCATGCGCGACAGCATTGTCGAAGGGGCCGACAGCGTGACCGCGCTGGCGCTCGAAGCTTTTTAAATCCGTTCCAGCTTGCTATCAGTTCGATAGCTGTTGTCGCCCGCTTGACAAGGGCCAGGCTCATTTTTCGCCCAGAATATTCCAGAACCACCACGGAGAGACCATGTCCCGACTTCCTGAGCCCCTGAACCGCCTGCCACTGCCCATCATCGGCTCGCCGCTGTTCATCATCAGCAACCCCAAGCTGGTGATTGCCCAGTGCATCGCAGGTGTCGTCGGCGCCATGCCGGCACTCAATGCGCGTCCGGCATCTCAGCTAGACGAATGGCTGGCCGAGATCACCGAGACGCTGGCTGCCTACAACAAGGCCAACCCGGACAAGCCTGCCGCTCCGTTTGCCATCAACCAGATCGTGCACAAGTCCAACGAACGGCTGGAGCACGACATGGAAATGTGCGTGAAGTACAAGGTGCCGATCTACATCACCAGCCTGGGCGCGCGCGAAGACATCAACGCGGCGGCGCACAGCTACGGCGGTGTCGTGCTGCACGACATCATCAACAACAAGTTTGCGCGCAAGGCGATTGAAAAAGGTGCCGACGGCCTGGTGGCCGTGGCCGCCGGTGCGGGCGGCCATGCCGGCGTCAAAAGCCCGTTTGCGCTGATCCAGGAAATCCGCCAGTGGTTTGACGGTCCCCTCGCGTTGTCTGGTGCCATTTCCACCGGCGGCGCCGTGCTGGCCGCGCAAGCCATGGGCGCAGACTTTGCCTACATCGGCTCGGCCTTCATCGCCACCGAAGAGGCGCGCGCCTCGGACGCCTACAAGCAGTCCATTGTCGACAGCAGCAGCGACGACATTGTTTACTCCAGCCTGTTCACCGGTGTGCACGGCAACTACCTCCGGCCTTCCATTGTTGCCGCGGGCATGGACCCCGACAACCTGCCCGACGGCGACCTGAAGACCATGAACTTCGCCAGTGGCGAGGGCAGCAAGTCCAAGGCCTGGAAAGACATCTGGGGCTGCGGCCAGGGCATTGGCGCGGTGACCAAAGTGCAAAGCACCGCCGACTATGTCGCGCAACTCAGGCGCGAGTACCAGGAAGCACGCCAAAAGGTCTGCGCTTAGGCGTTTGAGCTTTTTCCGCTGCATGAAGCCGACAGCCGCTGCCCTGACGCCGTCGGCGCAGCGCCTGCCCGGCATTGATGCCCTGAAGGCCTTGGGCTGCGTGCTGATCGTCTGCCACCATCTGGCTTTTTACGGACCCATGAGCGACGTGGTTCACACCGCTGCCCCGGGGCTGGTGAACTGGCTGTATGACTACGGCCGCATGGCGGTGCAGATTTTCCTGGTGGTGGGCGGCTTTCTCGCCGCTGCGTCACTGGCGCCGCAGGGCCGGAGCGTGGTTCGCGAGCCGCTGCAACTCATCCTGCGCCGCTACCGACGGCTGGCACTGCCGCTGATGGTGGCGGTGGCCATCACCATCGTTGTGGCGGCAAGCGTGCGCCCCTGGTTGCCTCACCCCTCCGTTCCCGATGCACCCGGTTTCTGGCAACTGCTGGCGCATCTGTTTTTGCTGCAGGACCTGCTGGGCCAGGAGGCGCTCTCGGCGGGCATCTGGTACGTGGCGATTGATTTCCAGCTGTTCGTGATCAGCGTGGTGTTTCTCACGCTTTGGCCTGACACGCGGCACCGGTGGGCGGTGCTGGTCCTGGCGGCGGCGTCGCTGCTGGTCTTCAATCGCCGTGCCGGGCTGGACATGACCGGCTTGTATTTCTTCGGGTCCTATGCATTGGGCATGCTGGCCTGGTGGGCCTCGCGCAGTACGCAGCCGTCACGCTGGCTGCTGGCCATGCTCGGGCTGGCCGGGATGGCACTGGCGCTGGATTTTCGCGGGCGTTTGCTGGTGGCGCTGCTGGTGGCGCTGGGCCTTGTCTGGTGGCAGCGCGGTGGCGTGGCCCGGCGCTGGCTACAGGCGCCGTGGCTGCTTGGGCTTGGCCAGATTTCCTATTCGGTCTTCCTGATCCACTTTCCTGTTTGCCTGCTGGTCAATGCGCTGGTGAGTCAGCTGTGGCCAACTCAACTCGCAGCCAACAGCTTCGGGCTGGTTGCTGCTTTCCTGTTGTCCCTGCTGGCTGGTTGGGCCTTGTACCTGAATGTCGAGTCACCCGATGCACCCTGGCGCCGCGTGCGGGCTCCCGCCTTTCTCCGGCCCTGAGCGTTAGGGCGATTTTTCTGGATGGAAATGTGCCTTTCGCCCTTGTTTTACGGGCGATGTTTGCTACTAATCTGGTAGCAATACACTCAACCGGCTAAGCCTCGCGAAGGAAAACCAGTTCGGGCAGCGGCATGTCCGGCTGCTGCTGGCGCGCGTGGGCATGGATCTCTTTCATGCGTGCGCGGCAGCGGTCGAGGTCCTCAACCCGGAAAAGAAACAGCACTTCATCGGGTTTCTCCGCGTTCTGCCAGAGGTGCGCCAGCGTCATGCCCTGTTCGGCGTGTGTGGCCGCGTCCTTGTTGAGCTGGATCCGGATGTTGGCCAGCGGAACACCGCTGAGTTTTGCCAGTACGTGGGCCATGGCTTTCTCCTGAAGTCAGGCCTTCATTATTCAATGTCGCGGCCGGTGCTGCTGGTATTGCGGTATCGTGGTGCAGGCGTATACTGTTTATTCATACAGTATTCGAGAAACCCATGTCCGAGGCCTTCATTCCGTTGCATGCCATCAAGGGCCGCGGCACGGCCACGCGGCTGGCCCACCGCTTTACCAAAGATGTGCGCGATGCGTGGGACGACGGATGGGGGACGCTGGAGGACGCAGCGCTGGATGAAAGGCCGCCCGAGACTGAAGTGACATTCGAGGATGCGCGCAGCGCCATTGCCCGCAACGATTCGCCAGACATCTATTTCGACTACTCGGTCAACCCCTACCGCGGTTGCGAGCATGGCTGTGTGTACTGCTATGCGCGGCCGACCCACAGCTACCTGAACCTTTCGCCCGGGCTGGACTTCGAAACCCGCCTGATCGCCAAGCGCAACATCGTTGAAGCCCTGCGCACCGACCTGGCCAGACGCAGCTACGTTCCCAAGATGATCAACATCGGTTCAGCCACCGACTGTTACCAGCCCATCGAGCGCGAATTGCGCCTGACGCGCGGGGTGATCGAGTTGATGCGGGATGTACGGCATCCGATGGCACTGGTCACCAAGTCCAGCGGTGTGGAGCGCGATCTGGACCTGCTGGCGCCCATGGCCGCGGACAAGCTGGCCGCGGTTTATGTGACCATCACCACGCTGGACGGTGCGGTGGCACGTATGCTCGAGCCGCGCGCCGCGGCACCGCACCGGCGGCTGCGCACGATCCGCACCTTGGCAGAAGCGGGCGTGCCGGTGGGGGTGAGCCTGGCACCGCACATCCCGTTTGTCACCGATGACATGGAGCAGGTGCTCGAAGCTGCGTGGGAGGCGGGCGCGCGTTCGGCCTTCTACCACGTGATCCGCCTGCCCTGGGAAGTGGCGCCGCTGTTCAAACAGTGGCTGGAGCTGCATTACCCGCAGCGCGCGAGCCGCATCATGGCGCGTATCCACGAGATGCGCGGCGGCAAGGACTACGACGCCGATTTCGCCACGCGCATGAAAGGCAGCGGCCTGTGGTCTGACCTGGTGCGCCAGCGGTTTGAGAAGGCTTCGAAGCGGCTGGGTTTCAACCGCGAGCGCATCGAGCTGGATATCAGCCGGTTCCGTCCACCGAGTGCGCCAGGGCAGGGCAGTCTGTTCTGACCGGAAGCTTTGCGGTTTAACGCAGGTAGCTGCGATTGAGCCGCACTTCCAGTTTTGTCTGCAGCGTTTCAAACGATGCGCTCATGGCCCAGTACATGGCCGCCGCCGCCAGGTAGAGCGGAAAAGGCTGGAAGGTGGTGGCGATGACTTCCTTGGTGGCCAGCATCAGCTCACTCACAGCAATCACCGAGACCAGCGAGGTGTCCTTGATCAGGCTGATCAGGCTGTTGGAGAGGCTGGGCACAGCCAGCCGCAGGGCTTGCGGGCCGACGACGTAGCGCAGCGTCTGCGTTTGTGTCAGTCCCAGGCTGCGGGCGGCGTTCCATTGCCCGTGTTCCACGCCGTTGATGGCGCCGCGTATGGTTTCCGACAGGTAGGCTCCGACGTTGAGGCTGAGCCCCAGGATGCCTGCCGTGATCGGGTCGAACTGGATGCCGATGCTGGGCAGGCCGAAGTAGATCACGAAGAGCTGCACCAGCAGCGGGGTGCCGCGCATACAGCTGACATACAGCGCTGCCAATTGCGCAAGGCCAGGCACTTTCGCCAGCCGCGTGATGGCGACCACGGTGCCGATGACCGCGCCAAAAAAAACGGACGTCACGGCCAGCAGCAATGTCCATCCGGCGCCTTTGAGCATCACGGGCAAGGCGTCGCGCAGTAATTCGGTCACACCGGAAAATTCCATGGCAGTCTCCACAAATAAAAACCCCGGCCACAGGCCGGGGTGCTTCAGGCGTCGTTGGCGCTGGTGCCAGTGCGCGCGGCTGAATGAATGGTACTTGGTTCTACTGATTTCTCACCTGGCGATGGGCGGCTTGCTCACGTCGCGGTCAAACCACTTGTTGGAGATTTTGGCAAACGAGCCGTCTGCACGCAGATCGGCGAGCGCCTTGTCGATGGCGGCCTTGAACTTCGGATTGTTCTTGACAAAGGGAATGCCGGATTTTTCCAGCTCGCCGACGGGCGCGCCGGGCTTGAGGGGCAGCTTGGTTTTTTTCACGATGTAGGGGATCAGCAGGCTGTCGTTCAGCGCTGCATCGATGCGGCCCAGGGCCAGATCCTGCAGATACTCCTGCGCACCGGGATAGGTTCTGATATCGATGCCGCCTTCCTTTTTGGCGATGTCGGCAAAGTTGGTGCCCTGGCCCAGGCCAAGTTTTTTGCCTTTGAGGTCGGCCAGTGTCCTGAACTCGCGTTTCTCGTCCTTGCGAACGATCAGCTGCGGACTGGAGACGGTGTAGGGCTCGGAAAAATCAAAGGTTTCCTTGCGCTTGTCGGTGATGCCGACCTGATTGATGACGACATCGTATTTGCCGGCCTGCAAACCGGCGAGGATGGCGCTCCATTCGCTGGTGGTGAACTCGGCCTTGACACCCAGCTTTTGCGCCAGCGCATGGGCAAGCTCCACCTCAAAGCCGGCGAGCTGGTCGTTTTCCTTGTAGTTGAAAGGCGGGTAAGTGCCTTCCAGCGCAACCCTCAAGGTGCCGCGCTGCTTGACGGTGTCCAGCAAGTCAGCGGCGCCAGCAGCGCTGGCCACCAAAGCCAGGGGGAGGAGAAGGGTCGAGGTCAGTAGGTTGCGGATATTCATATTCTCTTATTCGTATAAAAATTAAATCTTGCAAGAAAAATGAATATTAAAACTGCTACCCGGAAATGGCAGGCGAACGCCTGGAAATCCCTGATGCAGATCGGGTAATTGAGCGCACCGGGCGCTGGCAGGATCACTCCGACAACTGCCGGGCGTGGTGGTTCAGGTGGTCGGCCATGAAGGTGGCGATGAAGTAATAACTGTGGTCATAACCCGGGTGCCAGCGCAATTGCAAGGCCTGACCGGCTTGGGCGCAGGCCGCTTCAAACAGCTGCGGATGCAACTGCTCGATCAGGAATTTGTCGGCCAGGCCCTGGTCAACCAGGATGCCGCCCGGATAGGGTGCCGCGTGCAAGCCGCTCATGAGCGCGGTGGCATCGTGCGCCGCCCAGATGGATTCGTCCTTGCCCAGGTAACCGGTGAAAGCCTTGCGGCCCCACGGACACTGGCTGGGCGCGCAGACCGGCGCAAAGGCCGAGACCGACTTGAAGAGACCTGCGTGCCTGAGCGCCAGCGTCAGTGCGCCGTGCCCGCCCATCGAGTGGCCGAAGATGCCGATCCGGCCGGGGTTGAGGGGCAGGGTATGCGTGAGCAGCGGCAACAGCTCGGCGGTGATGTAGCTCTCCATGCGATAGTTCAGCGACCAGGGTGCCCGCGTGGCGTCGAGGTAAAAACTTGCACCGACGCCGAAGTCCCAGCTGTCGGTGTCGCCGGGAAGGTTGGCACCGCGCGGGCTGGTGTCCGGCGCGATCAAGGCCAGGCCGAGGGTGGCGGCCAAGCGCTGGGCACCTGCCTTGGTCATGAAGGTTTCTTCATTGCAGGTCAGGCCCGCCAGGTAAATCAGCGCGGGTACCTTGCCCCCGGCTTCCTCGATCATGGTTTGCGGCGGCAGGAACACCGAAAACTTCATGGGCAGGCCGATGGCCCTGGAGGCGTGCTGGTAAAACCGCTGTACGCCGCCGAAGCAGGCATGTTCGCTGAGGAGTTCGGGCAGGGTGTTCATGGCCAGGGCGTCCTTTCATTCGGCAGAGTTTTTGCCTCAAACCACCAGGCGCTGTTCTACCAGCTCGAGCACGGCGCCGGCAAACACCTGCGGTTTTTCCTGCGGCAGGTTGTGGCCTGCACCGGGCACGATGCGGTGGGAACGGGGGCCTGCGAACTGGCGCGCATGTTGTGCGGCCGGGGCAGGGGGCCGCACGCCGTCGTCGGTGCCGTCGAAGGTGATGCTGGGGACGGTGATGGCCGGTTGTGCGGCCAGCCGCTGCTCGATGCCGGCCAGCGCCGGATCACCGGCCACCAGGCCGAAGCGATGGCGGTAGGAATGGATGACAACGTCCACGAAGTCGGGGTGTTCGAAGGCGGCAGCACTGCGCTCGAAGGTGTCGGCATCGAACTTCCAGGTGGGAGACCACAGCTTCCACAACAGGCCGCACAGCGCGCGCCGGTTCGACGCCAGCCCGGCGCGGCCCCGTTCGCTGTGAAAGTAATACTGGTACCAGAGGCTGCGCTCGTTTTCCGGCGTGTCCGGCACCATGGCCTTGGCGATGTTCTGGATGTTGTAGCTGTTCAGCGAAACCAGGCCCGCGCAGCGCTCGGGCCAGAGGGCCGCAACCACGCAGGCCGCGCGGCCGCCCCAGTCGTAACCTGCCAGCACCGCACGTGGAACTGCCAGCGCATCCATCAGGGCCAGCAGGTCGGCGCCCAGTGCCGCCTGCTCGCCCGAACGCGGCGTGGCATCGTCCAGGAAACGCGTGGCACCGTAGCCGCGCAGGTAAGGCACATAAACGCGGCACCCCTGGGCGGCCAGCAGGGGCGCCACTTCGGCATAGGCATGGATGTCGTAGGGAAAGCCGTGCATCAGGAACACAGGCGGGCCATCGGCCGGCCCGGCTTCGTACAGCGCCACGTCCAGCACGCCGGCGGTGATGTGGCGCAGGGGCTGAAGCAGGTTCATGGTGTGCCGTTCAGTACAGAACCACGCCGCGGATCGACTCGCCGCTTTTCATCAGCTCGAAGCCCTTGTTGATGTCCTCCAGCGGCATGGTGTGCGTGATCAGGTCGTCGATATTGATCTTGCCTTCCATGTACCAGTCCACAATTTTCGGCACGTCGGTGCGGCCGCGTGCGCCGCCGAAGGCCGAGCCTTCCCACTTGCGGCCGGTGACCAGCTGGAAGGGGCGGGTGCTGATCTCGGCGCCGGCCTCGGCCACGCCGATGATGATGCTGCGGCCCCAGCCCTTGTGGGTGCATTCCAGCGCCTGGCGCATCACCTTGGTGTTGCCTATGCATTCGAAGCTGTAGTCAGCGCCGCCGTCGGTCAGCTGCACGATGGCGTCAACCACGTTCTCGGTGTTCTTCGGGTTGATGAAGTGCGTCATGCCGAACTTGCGCGCCATCTCCTGTCGCGCGGGGTTGATGTCCACGCCGATGATCTTGTCGGCGCCCACCATCTTCGCGCCCTGGATCACGTTCAGGCCGATGCCGCCCAGGCCGAAGACGACGACGTTGGCACCGGCCTCGACCTTGGCGGTGAACAGCACCGCGCCTATGCCGGTGGTCACGCCGCAACCGATGTAGCAGACCTTGTCGAAAGGTGCGTCCTCGCGGATCTTGGCCAGCGAGATCTCGGGCGCCACCGTGTAGTTGCTGAAGGTGCTGGTCCCCATGTAGTGGAAGATGGGCTTGCCGTCCAGGCTGAAGCGGCTGGTGGCGTCGGGCATCAGGCCCTTGCCCTGGGTGCCGCGAATCAGCTGGCACAGGTTGGTCTTGCGCGAGAGGCAGAATTTGCACTGGCGGCATTCCGGCGTGTACAGCGGGATGACGTGGTCGCCTTTTTTGAGCGTGGTCACGCCGGGGCCGACGTCAACCACGATGCCCGCACCTTCATGGCCGAGGATGGCCGGGAAGATGCCTTCCGGGTCCGCACCCGACAGCGTGTAGTAGTCGGTGTGGCAGATGCCGGTGGCCTTGATTTCGACCAGTACCTCGCCAAACTTCGGGCCCTGCAGATCGACGGTTTCAATGGTCAGGGCTTGGCCGGATTTCCAGGCGACGGCGGCTTTGGTTTTCATGAGGGCTTGGAGGAAGTTGATTTGGAAATCAGGCTACTTTATCGCGGATGCGGAGGGGGCGCCGTAGAGATGCAGCTTTTGCACCAGCATGAGGCTGAGCACCGTGGCCACAACGCCCACCAGTGCATTGCCCCAGTAGTGCTGGACCAGCCCTTGCGCGTCGCGGCTGATGATGAGGCCGCCGACAAAGGCGGCAGCGCCCATGGCGGCCGATTGCACCGAGGCATTGAGTGCCATGAAGGTGCCGCGCAGTTGCGGGTTGGCGGCGCTGGCTACCAGCGCCATGCCCGGCACCATGCGCCCGTTCATGCCGATAAACAAAGCCGTGGTGACCACCAGAATGCCCCACACGCCGAAACCGGCGCTCTGGCTCAGCAGGAGCATGGGGGCGAGGGCGAGGACTGCCATGTAGCTGAACATCCTGGCCTTGCCCACCGAGTCCGTCAAACGGCCTATGAAACGCGCGGTGACCAGCGTGGCCGCGCCACCGCACAGGTAGAGATACGGCACCTGCTGGACCGTGAAGCCGCCGTTGGCCGTGATGAAAATGGTGATGTAGGGAATGATGGCGAAGCCGCCGAACATCAGCAATGCGGTGAATACGAAAGCCTTCAGGTGGTTGGTGTCCCGCAGAACCTGCACGATGCCGGCGACGGGCGAGCTGCGCTGGTGCTCCAGGTGGCCCGCCAGCGCCGGCAAGGTCAGCCAGGCGCCGAGCGCCAGCACGCCGCAGGTGGCGGCAATGGCAAAAAACGGTGCGTGCCAGCCGAACTGCGCCGCCAGAAACAGGCTGAGCGGAACCCCGGCAACGGACGCCAGGGAGAAGGAAGACATCACGATGCCCATCGCGCGGCCGCGCCGCTCGAAGGGAATCACATCCGCAATGATGGTCTGCGACAGGGCCGCCAGCACGCCGCCGAAGGTGCCGGCGGCCACACGCGCCAGCAGCAGGCTGTCATAGCTGGGTGCCATGCCGCAGGCCAGCGTGGCCAGCGCAAACAGCAGGTACAGCACCAGCAGCAGGTTTTTTCGTCCGAAGCGGTCCACGTAGAGCGATGCGAGCAGGCCTGATGCGCCTGCGGCAAAGGTGTAGGCCGAGACCAGCAGGCCGAACTTCGCGTCGCTGATGTTGAAGATCTGCGTGAACTGCGGACCCAGCGGCATCATGACCATGAAGTCCACGATGTGCGTGAACTGGATGCCGGCCAGCGTGATGAGGAGCCAGAGCTCGCGTTTGGGGGAAAGGGGAGTGGACATCAGGAAAAGCGGGAGAGGGCAGCCCCCGACTTTATCGGAGCGCGACGCCTTGCGCCGCGCCGGTGCGCAACAACCCCGAGGCAGGCTGGGGATGTACGACCGGCAAGGAATGAAATTGGCCTGTAGCCCAGGCGGTACGGGCGCACGCAGCTATCAAGTCGATAGCTTTGTGGCCCTTGCTCCAGGCGCTGGATCAGGCGCTGAAAAAGCCCTTGAGTTTGTCGGTCCAGCTTTCTTCGGTGGGCGAATGTTTGGCGCCGCCTTTTTTCAAGGACTCGTCGAGTTCCTTGAACAGCTTGCGCTGGTGCTCGGTGAGCTTGACCGGCGTTTCCACCGTGATGTGGCAATACAGGTCGCCCGGGTAGCTGGAGCGCACGCCCTTGATGCCCTTGCCGCGCAGGCGGAACTGCTTGCCGGTCTGCGTGCCTTCGGGAATGTCGATGGCGGCCTTGCCGGCCAGCGTGGGCACCTCGATCTCGCCACCCAGCGCCGCCGCGGCCATGCCGATGGGCACCACGCAGTGCAGGTCGTCGCCGTCGCGCTCGAAGATGTCGTGTTTCTTCAGCCGGATCTCGATGTAGAGGTCGCCTGGCGGGCCGCCATTGGTGCCAGGCTCGCCGTTGCCGGTCGAACGGATGCGCATGCCGTCGTCGATGCCGGCCGGAATCTTGACTTCCAGGGTCTTGTTGGTTTTGGTCTTGCCGACGCCATGGCAGGCGACGCAGGGCTCGGGAATCAGCTTGCCGGTGCCCTTGCACTGCGGACAGGTCTGCTGCACGCTGAAAAAGCCCTGGCGCATCTGCACCACGCCATGGCCATGGCAGGTGGTGCAGGTGACTACCTTGGTGCCGGGTTTGGCGCCGGTGCCGTGACAGGTGCTGCAGTTGTCCCAGCTCGGGATGCGGATCTGCGCATCCTTGCCGGTGGCCGCTTCTTCCAGCGTGACTTCCATGGCGTAGCTGAGGTCGCCGCCGCGGTAGACCTGGCGGCCGCCGCGCTGGCCGCCGCGGCCCTGCTGGGCGCCGAATACGTCGCCGAAGATATCGCCGAAAGCCTCGGCAAAACCGCCAAAGCCTTCCGCACCGGGCCCACCGCCGCGGTTCGGGTCCACGCCCGCGTGGCCGTACTGGTCGTAGGCCGCGCGCTTCTGCGCGTCGGACAGCATCTCGTAGGCCTCCTTGGCTTCCTTGAATTTCTCCTCCGACACCTTGCCGTCACCCTGGTTGCGGTCGGGGTGGTGCTTCATCGCCAGCTTGCGATAGGCTTTCTTGATGTCCTCGTCGCTGGCGTTTTTCGGAACACCCAGCGTGTCGTAATAGTCTTTTTTGATGGCCATGGGAATTGCGTGTTCAGTGGGAGGGATTCCTGTGCCCCGGATGCGGCAAAGCGGAATGCGGGGAAAGCCCCCGATTCCGCTTCGCTGCCCGGAGGCTAAACATCAAACAGGGGATCAGCCCTTTTTGACTTCCTTGACTTCGGCGTCCACCACATTGTCGTCGGCGGCCGGTTGGGCTGCCGCCTCTTCGCCGCCGCCTGTGCCACCCGCTTGCGCTGCCTGCGAAGCCTGCATGTCGGCGTACATCTTTTCGCCGAGCTTCTGGCTGGCGTCCATGAGGGCCGCATTTTTCGCGTCGATGGCGTCCTTGCTTTCACCCTTGAGCGCTTCTTCCATGTCCTTGATGGCGGCCTCGATTTTTTCCTTCTCGCCGGCATCCAGCTTGTCGCCGTATTCGGTCAGCGATTTTTTCACGCTGTGCACCATGGCTTCGGCATTGTTCTTGGCCTGCACAAATTCAACACGCTGCTTGTCGTCGGCGGCGTGCAGTTCGGCATCCTTCACCATCTGCTGGATCTCTGCCTCGGACAAACCGGAGTTGGCCTTGATGGTGATCTTGTTTTCCTTGCCGGTGCCCTTGTCCTTGGCGCCCACGTGCAGAATGCCGTTCGCGTCGATGTCGAAGGACACTTCAATTTGCGGCGTGCCGCGGGCGGCAGGCGGAATGCCTTCAAGGTTGAACTCGCCCAACGCCTTGTTGCCGGAGGCCAGCTCGCGCTCGCCCTGGTAGACCTTGATGGTCACGGCCGGCTGGTTGTCTTCAGCGGTCGAGAAAGTCTGCGCAAACTTGGTCGGGATGGTCGTGTTCTTCTTGATCATCTTGGTCATCACGCCACCCATGGTCTCGATGCCCAGGGACAGCGGTGTGACGTCGAGCAGCAGCACGTCGGTACGGTCGCCCGAGAGCACCTGGCCCTGGATCGCGGCGCCAACAGCCACAGCTTCGTCGGGGTTCACGTCCTTGCGCGGGTCCTTGCCGAAGAATTCCTTGACCTTGTCCTGCACCTTGGGCATGCGGGTCTGGCCGCCGACCAGGATCACGTCATGGATGTCGCCGCCGCTGACGCTGGCGTCTTTCATGGCCACGCGGCAGGGCGCAATGGTGCGCTCGACCAGCTCTTCGACCAGCTGCTCCAGCTTGGAGCGGGTCATCTTGATGTTCAGGTGTTTCGGGCCCGAGGCATCGGCCGTGATATAGGGCAGGTTGATGTCGGTCTGCGCGCTGCTCGACAGCTCGATCTTGGCCTTTTCAGCGGCTTCCTTCAGGCGCTGCAGGGCCAGCACGTCCTTGCCCAGGTCCACGCCTTGTTCTTTCTTGAACTCGGCAATAATGAAGTCGATGATGCGCTGATCGAAGTCTTCGCCGCCCAAGAAGGTGTCACCGTTGGTGGAAAGCACTTCGAACTGTTTTTCGCCGTCCACATCGGCAATCTCGATGATGGAGATGTCGAAGGTGCCGCCGCCCAGGTCATAGACCGAGATCTTGCGGTCGCCTTTTTCCTGCTTGTCCATGCCGAAGGCCAGCGCCGCGGCGGTGGGCTCGTTGATGATGCGCTTGACGTCCAGGCCCGCAATGCGGCCGGCGTCTTTCGTGGCCTGGCGCTGTGCGTCGTTGAAGTACGCAGGCACGGTGATCACCGCTTCGGTGACCGGCTCGCCGAGGTAGTCTTCGGCGGTCTTTTTCATCTTGCGCAGGATGTCGGCGCTGACCTGCTGGGGCGACATCTTCTTGCCGTGCACTTCGATCCAGGCGTCGCCGTTGTCGGCCGCCACGATCTTGTAGGGCATCAGGTCGATGTCCTTTTGCACTTCCTTCTCGGTGAACTTGCGGCCGATCAGGCGCTTGACGGCGTACAGCGTGTTCTTGGGGTTGGTCACGGCCTGGCGCTTGGCCGAGGCACCGACCAGCACTTCTCCGTTTTCGAGGTAAGCCACCACCGACGGGGTGGTGCGTGCGCCTTCCGAGTTTTCGATGACGCGGGGAACATTGCCCTCCATCACTGCCACGCAGCTGTTGGTGGTGCCCAAATCGATGCCGATGATTCTGCCCATGATTCACTCCTAGATTTCTTGGTTAAGTTGTTTGAATACGGTATGGCTGTTGATTCAGCCCTTGGCCCCAAGGCCATGTTGATGACTTGTGGATAACTTCGCGTGTTTCAAGTGCGCCTCCATCAATTGCCGAACTTATTTCGGGGCCGCCACCGTGACCAGCGCGGGCCGCAGCACGCGGTCGGCGATCAGGTAGCCTTTTTGCAGCACGCTGACCACGGTGTTGGCTTCCTGGGTGGATTCCGGCGGCAGCGGCACCATGCTGATGGCTTGGTGCTGGTGCGGGTCGAACTTGCTGCCGCTGGCGGGGTTGATCTCGATCACCTTGTTGCGCTCCAGCGCGCTCTTGAGCTGCTTGAGCGTGGCCTCGGTGCCTTCACGGATCTGCGCGGCCGTGGCGTCCGGCTGCAGCAGCCCGGCTTCCAGGCTGTCGGTGACAGGCAGCAGGCTTTCCGCAAAACTTTCGACGGCGAACTTGCGCGCCTTGGCAATTTCATCGTCGGCGCGGCGGCGGGCATTTTCGGCCTCGGCCTTGGCGCGCAGGAAGTTGTCAGCCAGCTCGGTGTTTTTAGCCTGCAGCGCGGCCAGGTCGGCCTGGGCGGCTGCCAGCGCGTCGGCTTCGTTGGCAGCCTGGGCAGCTTCCAGCTCTTCCGGGCTGGGTGCGCCTGTAAGTTCTTGATTTTGTTCGGGTTGGTTGTTGTCGGACATGGTCGGAGACAGGTTGTTCAGAAGGACAAGAGCGCTAGCTGGGGGCGGCAAAGCCCTTTTCAAGACAAGGGAATGGCGCCAGATGTTAGGCAGGCGCCGCACAAGGGCAGGCCGGCATGAGGGCCGCATGCTATGAAATAAATAGCTGCCTGCGCAGGCAGGAAAAGGGCGGGAGGCCGATTTTATGCACAAAAACCGGCGCCGGAAGCGCTGGCCCCAATAAAAAGACAGGCGCAGGGCCTGTCTTTTGGGGGTGGCTGCGCCTTATTTTTTCTTGATGGCGCTGACCTTGGTCTGGCTGGCGGACCACTTGGCGGCAAAGGCCTGCACATCGTTCAGGCGCTTGAGCAGGTCGCTGCCGAGGGCGGTGACGATATAGCCGTCATTGCCGTGACCCATCAGGCCGGCGGCGCGCAGTTCCTTGATGCGGGTGTTCAGGGTGTTGGGCGTGATGCTGCCAATGCTGTCCTGCAGCAGCCGGAAGGTTTGTGGATGGCCGTCTTTGAGTGCCCACAGTACGCGAAGCGCGTAGCGCGATTCAAACAGTTCAAACAGTTGTCCGACGGCGGCATTTTCTTTGGCACTCATGGGGGCATCTCCTGGTCACGTTTTTGTCACAGTTAATCGGTAAGCACGCGCTTGAAGCGAAATATAGCGCAAATTTCTGGCTGCTACTAGTTTTATAGCTACCCGCGCCCGCAGGATGTAGCCTGACAGCCAAAAAGGCTTGAAAAGTTATGCCGGATAGGCTAAGGGGCGCCCGGTCTGCGGCGGCCCCAGGCCTCAGAGGTAAACCTTCTGCAACAGCCTAATCAGGGTTTTCGCCTCACCGGCCGACAGGCGGGACGCGACATCGGCTTCCAGCCCCACCGCCGTGTTTTCGGCCTCGCGCATGAGTTTTTTACCGCTGGCGGTCAGGTGCAGGCCCATGGCCCGGCCGTCGCGCGGATGCGGTTTGCGTGCGATCAACTCGCGTTTCTCCAGGGCATTGACCATGGCCACCAGGTTGGGCGGCTGGATGCCCAACGCCGTGCAGAGTTGGCGCGAGGTGATGCCGGGGTTGTGCGTGATCAGGGACAGCACCGAAAAATCCACGGGACGCAGGGCGTAGGGAGCCATGCGCACCATGAACACTTCGATGACGGCCAGTGCCGCGCGGCGGGCGTTGTAGCCAAGCAGGCCCTCGAGGTAGCTGGTATCGACTTGCTCCACCGTGGCGGTGGCTGTGGTTGCCGGACGGGAAGATCGGGGAAGGTCGCGGGCACTCATGGGCTGTTGGGGCTGTTGGTCAGAGGTTGTGCGGGAAAAAAATATCAGCGCGCCGTGCAGGTAAAACTGGCGGCACTTTCCGTATCGCCACGGCCCGCGTAACGGGGCACCTGTGGATAGGGGCAGAGAAGGCGGCTGCGCGTGGGGCTCCAGTTTGCGGGTACTTCGGGATTGGGCACGGCCGATCCCGGTCCGCGCGCCCGGGCCACCACGGCGTCGGGCGCCTGCCCGCTCTCTACCCAAGCCACCAGCGCATCCACCATGTCCATCTGATCGGTGGCTGGCCCGCCGCGGCTGTGGTTCATACCGGGGACAAGAAACAGGCGGGCGTGGCGATCCGCGGCGGCACCATGAATGCCGCGGAAGGCGTCATGCCAGGCGATAGTGTCGAGGGCTGAAAACACCGGGTCTGCCGTGCCATGGAACACCAGCAACTTGCCGCCGTGGGCAACGAACTGGCGCATGCCGGTATCCGGAGGCGTCATGAAACTCATGGCCGACTCCCGGTAGGCGCCACTGGTGGCCCGGAGTTTGGGAAGGTCGGTTTCGAGGTTGAAGCTCAGGGCGTAGTCAATCAAGGTGTTGCCTTGCCCGGTCATGACGGTGGGTGATGATGGCGGTGTGGTGAAAACGAAGGCCAGCGCAATCGCATCGCGCGGTCCGACGCTGTTGACAAATTTCCAGCTGGCCCAGTCATTGCCGGCGATGCCCGGATCCGCGGGTAGGCCGGCATAGACTGCGGCGCCTGCCTTGTCCTTGGGGCCGGCCAGTACTTTGGCCAACACGGATTTTTGCACCGCACTCAGGCAGGTTCCGCCAACCGGGGCGCCGGACAAGCAGGACGGGATGTCTCGTTCAGCATCAAATGCCGCCTGGCATGCCTGCAGGTCGGCCACGATGCCGTCTGCCACGCCGTCCAGCGCATCGCAGCGCGTGAGGATGCTGCGCGCCACCAGTGCCAAGTCGGCGGGCGGGAAGGCCGTGCGCAGATCAGGCCGGCCGGTGGCGGGGTTGGGGCGCGCGATGGATGCAAACTGCTGGGCGTCCCACACTTGTGCCACCGCTGCCAGGGGCAAACGATAGCCCGGTGTGCTCACCAGGATGCCGTTGTAGTCGCGCGGCAGGCGCGAAGCGGCCACGAAACCGTGGCGTCCGCCATTCGAGGTACCGACCAGGTAGGAGGTGTCAGGCGGCTTGCCGTAGTAGGTTTGAATCAGCGCCTTAGCCATGGGCGTGAGTTGCGCCACGGTGTTGTAGCCATAGTCCAGCCGCGCCTGGGGATCCAGCGCGAAGGTGGCGCCCCCGATGGCCGAGCTGCGGTCAAAGGCATGGCCGGCGTCCGAGCTGATGACGGCGAACCCCTTGAGCAAACCGTTACTGGCCGGACCACCCCCGAGGATGTCGCCATACGCCGGGGTTTGAAAACCATCCAGCCCGCCGTTGGCTTGGTAAAAGAAGCGGCCGTTCCAGGTCGTGGGCAGCCGCATCTCAAAACCGATCGCATAGGGCTTGCCGTCAATCGGACCGGTACGCTCATTCATTGCGCCTTTGATCACGCAGTGCTCGGGCATGGCCTGGGCTATGCCCGGCAACTTGAGCTGGCCGGCTTCCACGCGCTGGGTCGACAGAAGCCGGGTACCGGCAAAGCTGAAACGGGCTGTCAATGCATCACAAGACATGGCCGCGTTGGCACCGCTGGCGGGCCGGACGGGCGTTGTCGGCGCGCTGGCGCAGGCGGCCAGCATCAGAACACCGGCCGACGCAGCTGCGAGCCTTAGTTCGCGGGAGAACGCTGTGAGGTGATGGATGGCGGTTGGCATGATGTCTCCTGAGGTTCAGCCTTGCTTGGGGTCAGATGGGTGCTTCAAAATTCATAGCAAACTTTGTAATAACGACAAAGGGAAATTGCTGTTTTTTCTAAGAGGATCAGGCTTTCTTCCGCGCCGCACCCAGGTAGGTGTCCACCACGCGCGGATCGCTCGCCAGTTCGGCTGCCGGGCCGCTCAATCCAATTTCTCCCATCTCCAGAACGTAGCCGTGGTCGGCGGCTTCCAATGCAGCGCGCGCATTCTGCTCGACCAGCAAGGTGGTGACGCCGGTTTTGCGCAGCGCCTCGATGGTGTGGAAAATTTCCCGCACGATCAGCGGCGCCAGGCCCAGGCTGGGTTCGTCGAGCATCAGCAGCGAAGGCCGCGACATCAGGGCCCGCCCCAGGGCCAGCATCTGTCGTTCACCGCCTGACAGCGTGCCGGCTTCCTGGGCACGGCGCTCCTTCAGGCGCGGGAACAGGTCGAACACTACGTCCATCTGGTCGCGCCAGGCTTTGTTGCGCAACCGCACCTGACGGAAGGCGCCGAGCACGAGGTTGTCTTCCACCGACATGCTGCCGAACAGCTCGCGCTTTTCTGGCACCAGCGCAATGCCCAGCATGACGCGTTCTTCCAGCGGCAAGCCAATGATGGACTGCCCCGCATACTCAATGCTGCCGGTTGCGGGCAGGATGCCCATGAGGGCATTGAGCAAGGTGGACTTGCCAGCGCCATTGGGGCCGATGACGGTGATGATGCTGCCGGCATCGGCCTGCAGGTCGATGCCGCGCAGGACTTCGGCCTTGCCGTAGCCGGCGTGGAGATTTTTGACTTGGAGAAGAGGGGTGCTCATGCTAGTGTTCTGTGCCGAGGTAGGCGGCGCGTACCGCCGGGCTGGCCTGGATCTCTTCAGGTGTGCCTTCGATCAGGCGGGTGCCGAATTCCATGACCACGATGCGGTCGGTGACCTGCATGACCAGGTCCATGTCGTGTTCGACCAGCAGGATGCTCATGCCCTCGGCCTTGAGCTGGCGCAACACATCAATGAGCGCCTGCTTTTCGAGGTAGCGCAAACCGGCGGCGGGTTCGTCGAGCAGCAGCAGGGCCGGGTCGTTGCACAGCGCGCGCGCAATCTCCAGCAGCCGCTGCTGGCCCATGGCCAGGTTGCCGGCCAGCTCATGCAGGTGGTTGCCCATGCCGACGCGGCGCAGCTGCTGCTCGGCCTCGCGCAGCAGGCGCTGTTCTTCCGTGCGGTCCAGCCGCAGCATGGCCGACGGTGCGCCCTTGCTGCCGCGCAGGTGCGCGCCCAGCGCCACGTTTTCGAGCACCGTCATGTCCGCAATCATCTTGACGTGCTGGAAGGTGCGCGAAATGCCGCGTTTGGCAATCTCGCGAGAAGGCAGGCCGCTGATCGGTTCGCCGCGGAAGCTCACGCTGCCGCGCGTCAGCGACAGCACGCCGGTGATCAGGTTGAAAGTGGTGGACTTGCCGGCGCCGTTGGGCCCGATCAGCCCGACGATTTGGCCCGAGGCCACCGAGAAGTTGATGTCGTTGACCGCGACCAGGCCGCCGAACTCCTTGCGGATATTGCTGGCCTGCAGCACGATCTCGCCGGCGGCCGGCTTGGCGCGGTGCGGCAACGGGGCGGCGTCCTGCCAGTCCACCTTGCGCGGTGGCTTGGGAAGCTTGCGGTCCACAAAGGCCCAGATACCGTCCGGCGCGTACTTGAGTGTCAGGACCAGCAACACGCCGAACACGATGATTTCGTAACTGCCGCTGGTGCCGATAAGCCGCGGTAGCAGCACCTGCAACTGGTCGGCCATGAGTTTGGTGATGGCCACGCCGGTGATGGCGCCCCAGACATGGCCCGCGCCGCCGAGCACGGCCATGAACAGGTACTCAATGCCTACATGCACGCCGAAAGGCGAAGGGTTGACCGAGCGCTGGAAGTGCGCGTACAGCCAGCCGGACAGGGAAGCAAACAGCGCCGCAATCAGGAAGATGCCGATCTTGAAGCGCAAGGTGTCTATGCCCATGGACTCGGCCATTTGCGAGCCCGTCTTGAGGGAGCGGATGGCGCGGCCTACGCGTGAATCGAGCAGGTGTATCAGCGCCAGGGTGCCCAGCAGCACCAGGCCCCAGGTCAGCAGCAGGTAAACCCGGCCCTGGCCCAGTTGCCAGCCGAATACCGACAGGCCGGTCACGCCCAGGATGCCGTCGTATTTGCCCAGCGCTTCCAGGTTGCCCATGGTGTAGTACAGCGAGAGCCCCCAGGCCAGCGTGGCCAGCGGCAGGTAATGGCCCGACATGCGCAGCGTGATCCAGCCCAGCACCACGGCGCAGGCCGCAGTCAGGCCCAGGCCGACGAGCAGCGTGACCCAGGGCGAGAGCCCGGCGTTCACCGTCAGGTAGGCACTGGTGTAGGCGCCTATGCCCACAAAGGCCGCCTGCCCGAAGGAGGTCAGGCCGCCAATGCCGGTCAGCAGGATCAGGCCCAGCACGGTCAGGCTGGAGATGCCGATGTAGTTGAGCTGGGTGATCCAGAACTCCGGCACGGGCAAAACACAGACCAGCACCAGCGCGGTGATCAGGGCCCACGGACCCCATTTTCGGATGGCCACCATGTCAGTGCCCGCCCGGCCGCCCGAAGGGCACTGAGTGCCCCTTCAGGGGACAGTGAATGAAGTGAACGTGGGGGAATTTCATTTCAGTGCTCCTCGTCCGAATGGCCGCCCTTGAGCGAGCGCCAGAACAGCACGGGCAGGATCAGCGTGAAGACAATCACTTCCTTGAATGCACTGGCCCAGAAGGAGCCGAAGGCTTCAATGATGCCTACCAGCAGCGCACCCACGGCGGCACCGGGGTAGCTGGCCAGGCCACCAATGACCGCAGCGACGAAACCCTTAAGGCCAATGAGAAAACCGGAGTCATAAAACACCGTGGTGGTGGGACCGATGAGCAGGCCCGAAAGCGCACCTATCAGTGCCGCCATCGCCAGTGTCAGCTGGCCAGCGGTTTGGGACGAAATGCCCATGAGCCGCGCGCCCAGGCGGTTCACCGCGGTGGCGCGCAGTGCCTTGCCGTACAGGGTGCGTTCAAAGAACAGCCACAGCAAAACAATCAGCCCCATGGAGGCTAGTGCAATGATCACGGCCTGGCCGGAGAGGTTCACGGCACCCAGGCTGAAGCGTTCATCCCAGAACGGCGGGTTGCGATACCCTTCGGCGCCGAAGAACAGCAGCCCCAGACCGGTCAGCGCAAAATGCACGCCCACCGACACGATCAGCAGCACCAGCGAACTGGCGTCGGCCAGCGACTGGTAGGCCAGGCGGTACACCAGCGGACCGAAGCAGGTGACGATGCACACCGACAGCAGGGCCTGAACCAGCAATGAAAACTGCTGGGGTGCGGCCCAGAGGGTGATCAGGGCCACCATGGTGGGCAGCACCAGCACTTTGAGCCCGGCCAGCAGCGCTCCTGCAGGCTGCCGGTGACGCTTCCAGGTTTGCCAGGCTTCAGCCAGTGCGGCCAGCCCTGCCAGCAGCAGCAACAGCCAGATGGTTCCCGGTACCTTGCCGGTCTGCAGGATGGCGAGGGTGAGCGCGCCATAGGTCACGAACTCACCCTGGGGAATAAAGATCACCCGGGTGACAGCAAACACCAGGACGGTGGCCAGGCCCAACAGCGCGTAAATGGCGCCATTGGTGAGGCCGTCGACCAGCAGGATGCTGGCAATTGAAAAATCCATAAATAACCTTCAGGGAACCTGTGAGAGGCCTGCGCCGGACAGGCGGGCATCAGGCATCAGCCCGCCCGTCCGGTCGCGTGATGCCGTGCCGGTGGATCAGGGCTGCAGCTTCCAGTCACCGCCCACGATTTTCATGATCACACCCGTGTCGTCGGTATAGCCCGCATGGTTGGTCGCGGTGTAGTTCACCGTGCCGTGGAACAGCGGAATCGGGCCGGCGTTTTCCAGTGCCGCTTTCAGCGCACCGCGGAATTCCTTGGTGCCGGGTTTGGCGGTTTTCAACGCGACAGGAATGATCTTCTGCAGGATCACGGATGCGTCATAGGCATGGCCGGCAAACGGATTGCGGCTGTTGGGGCCGTAGACCTTTTCCCACGCGGTCACGTGAGCCAGCGCAACCTTTTTGCTTGGGTGGTTGGCGGGCAGCTGTTCTGCCACCACGCCTGGGCCGGCGACCACAAACGCACCTTCCACGTCCTTGCCACCGACGCGCATCAGGTCGCGCGAAGCCGCGCCGTGGGTTTGGTAAATCTTCCCTTTGTAGCCGCGCTCGATCAGCGCCTTGTGCGGCATGGCCGCACCGCTGCCGGAGGCGACGATCAGGATGGCGTCGGGGTTGCCGGCCGTCACTTTGAGAGCCTGGCCCGTCACGCTGGTGTCGGTGCGGGCAAAACGCTCTTCGGACACGAACTTCATGTCGGTTCCGGCCATCTTGACCTTCATGTCGCGCAGGAAGAGCTCACCGAAGGCGTCGGCATAACCGAGGAAGCCGACCGTCTTGACGCCGGTTTTCTTCATGTGGGCCACGATGGCGTGGGACATCACCAGGGTGGACTGCGGTGTGTTGTAAGACCAGGGGGCTTTGTTGGTTGAGACATCGATGGGCGCAAAGGTCAGGTGCATGGTGCCGGTTTCCGCAGCTACTGCTGCCACTGCGTTGGCCGTTGGCGTGGCGGCCGATCCGAGGAGGATGTCTACCTTGTCCTCCGTGACCAGGCGGCGGGCATTCTTGGTGGCGTTGGTGGGATCGGTGGCGTCGTCAAGAATGATCACGTTGAGTTTCTCGCCGCCAATGCTCGTGGGCCACATGGCAATCGAGTTCTTGATCGGAATGCCCAGCGCAGAGGTTGGGCCTGTCAACGGCAGGGTGACGCCGATGTTGATGTCGGCCAGGGCGGCGCCAGCCGCCGAACCAGCCAGGGCGATGGCGAGGATGGATTTGGTAAAGGTCATGCTAGGTCTCCGGTTGTAAAAATGGACTGTCAAAAATCACGCGATCACGAAATGTCGCAAGGGAAAGCGGGGAAACGCGGGACGCCTGTTTCAGCGCGGCGCCATGCGCAGCGCGCCGTCCAGACGGATCACCTCGCCATTCAAATGGCTGTTGGTGACGATATGCGCGGCCAGCTGGGCAAATTCTTCGGGTTTTCCCAGGCGTGAAGGAAACGGAATCGAGGCAGCCAGTGATTGCTGCACCGGCTCGGGCAGCTGCTTCATCAGCGGCGTTGAGAACAGGCCGGGCGCGATGGTGCAGACGCGGATGCCGTATTGTGCGAGGTCGCGTGCCATCGGCAGTGTCATGCCGACCAGCCCGCCTTTGGAGGCGCTGTAGGCCTGCTGGCCGACCTGACCATCAAATGCAGCGACCGACGCCGTGAACATCATGACGCCGCGCTCGCCGTCTTCCAGCGGGTCCAGCTTGGTGCAGGCCGCCGCGAACAGGCGGCTGATGTTGTAGCTTCCGATCAGATTCACGTTGATGACTTTGGCAAAGTCTTCCAGCGGCGCAGCGCTGCCGTCCTTGCCGACAATGCGCTTGGCGGTCCCGATGCCGGCAATGTTCATCAGGATGCGCGCCGGGCCGTGAGCCGCGGTGGCCCTGGCGAGCGCCGCCACCACGCTGTCGGTGTTGGTGATGTCGCATGGGCAGGCGATGCCACCTATGTCGGCGGCGACCTTCTCGGCTTGTGCCACGTTGACGTCGAGCACGGCGACCCTGGCGCCCAGGCGGGCCAGTTCGCGCGCGACGGCTTCGCCCAGGCCCGAGGCGCCGCCTGTAACCAATGCTGCGTGTCCCTGGATATTCATGCTTTTGCTTTCGGAAGGATGGTGAAGGGCAGGGTGCCTTCATGCAGGGCGTTGACCAGCGCGTCACGGTGTTTGAGCACGGCACGCTGGTTGATCGAGCCCTTGTCGGTCACTTCGCCTTTGTCGATCGAGGGCGGTTCATGCATCAGGTGCATGCGCGCAATGCGGTTGGCACTGCCGGTGCCGGACCTGGCCAGCTCATCCGCCACTTTCTGGAAGTGCGCCTGAACGGGCGCGCTTTCGAGCACCTGCTGCAGGGGGGCATTCGCGGGCAGCCCGGCCAGCTGGCGGACAGCGGCCGTCGGAAAAATCAGCGCGCCGACTTCCTTCAGGTTGATGCCTGTCAGCACCGCGTCCTGCACATAAGGTGCGCCCGCGGCAATGATCCTGGCGCGCAGCGGCCCCACACTGACAAAAGTACCGGTGGCAAGCTTGAAGTCTTCGGCGATACGGCCGTCGAACTTCAGGCCCTTGTGAATGTCGGCCGGGTCTATCCAGGCAACAGCATCGCCGGTGGCGAAGAATCCCTCTTCGTCAAATGACTCCTGCGTGGCCTCCGGCGCGCGCCAGTAACCCGGCGTGATGTTGGGGCCGCGGTAACGCACTTCGACCTTGCCATCCACAGGCACCAGCTTGAGCTCCAGGCCGGGCGTCGGCACGCCGAGGTCGCCGGCTTTCACGTCGGGGCTGGTGACGAAAATGCCGAAGGGGCCGGATTCGGTCATGCCCAGGCCGGTGCCCATCACAATGCGTTCGCCAATTTCCGCCTCCTGCGTCTGGTGCAGGCTGTCCCAGACCGGCTGGGCCAGTGCGGCACCGGCGTAAAAGAACATCTTCACGCGCGACAGCAGGTTTTTGCGCAGCTGCGCATCAGCTTTCATGGCGTGGGCAATCGCCTCGAAACCGGTGGGTACGTTGAAATACACCGTCGGCGCGATCTCGCGCAGGTTGCGCAGCGTTTCCTCCATCAGCGCGGGCGTTGGTTTGCCGTCGTCGATATACAGCGTGCCGCCGTTGTAGACCGTCATGCCGAAGTTGTGGTTGCCGCCGAACGTGTGGTTCCAGGGCAGCCAGTCGACCAGCACCGGCGGCTCGTCGGCCAGCACCGGCATGGACTGGCGCATCTGCTGCTGGTTGGCGCACCACATGCGCTGCGTGTTGATCACGGCCTTGGGTAGCTTGGTCGAGCCCGAGGTGAACAGGAACTTGACAATCGTGTCGGGCCCGGTGGCCTGCATCGCGGCATCGGCTGCCGCTGTGGCCCCTGTCGCGAGAATTTGCTCAAATGGGGTTACGGCCCGCGTCAATGCTGCGCTGGATGCTCCTGAATGGATAGCGATTTCAACGTCATCAGCAACAGTCGCGGCGATGGCCTTGCCGTAACGCGCGGCGTCGCTGGCAAACACCAGGCCCGGAGTCAGCGTGGTCAACACATGACGCAGCTTGTCGTAGTCCTGGCTCACGATGGAGTAGGCGGGCGATACCGGGCAGAAGGGCACACCGGCGTAGATGCAGCCGAGGGCCAGCAGCGCATGTTCCAGGTCGTTCTCGCTGAGGATGACGACCGGCCGCTCCGCGTTCAGGCCGCGATTCAGCAGCGCCTGCGCGATGTTGCGGGCACTGGCCAGCGCCTGCGCATAACTGATGTGGCGCCACTCACCCGAACTGCCGTCCGCATTTTTGACGCGCCGCGCCATGAAGGTCTGCTCCGGCCGGGTCTGGGCCCAGTGAACCAGCCGGTCGGTGATCCGCAGCGCGTGTTCGCCCAGGGGCTGGTCAGCCTTCAGGTACTGTACGCCGCTGCTGCCTTCGTTCAGCACGACGCGTGTCACGCCGAACGTCAGCGGCCGATAGCCCGTTGGCCGGGGGGAGGTGCTTGTCTCGCTCATGTCTTTTTCAGGTGTGTTGTGTAGTCAGCTTTTCGCGACCTTGTTGGCCTTGCCGTCGAGGAATGCCTTGACGCGTTGCTTGGCTTCCGGCGCACTTTGGGCAATGGCCGCCATCAGGGCTTCCGTCAGGTAGCCCTGGTCGGCCGGTTGCTCGGCGATGCGGGGCAGGGCGTGCATCAGCGCGTAGTTCGTCAGGGGCGCGTTTTGCGCCACACGCACGGCGATCTCCAGGGCCTTGTCAAAGGCCTGGCCTTCGGGCACCAGGTATTGCGCGAAGCCGGCCCGTTCGCCGTCCTGTGCGTTGTAGACGCGGCCGGTCAGCATCATGTCGGTCATGCGCGCAACGCCGATCAGCTTGGGGATGCGCACCGACCCGCCGCCACCGACAAAAATGCCGCGTGAACCTTCCGGCAATGCGTAGAAGGCGGACTCGTCGGCCACCCGGATATGGCAGGCACTGGCCAGTTCCAGCCCGCCGCCGACCACGGCGCCATGCAGCGCGGCAATCACCGGCACCGGGCCGAACTGCACGCGTTCCAGGGCCGCATGCCACATGCGGGAATGGTGCATGCCCTGGCCTGCGTCACGTTCCTGCAGCTCGCCCAGGTCGAGGCCGGCACAGAAGTGCGCGCCCTCGCCGTGGATCACGGCCGCACCGACAGTAGAAGGCAGGTTTTCAAAAATGTCGCGCAGCGCCAGAATCAGCCCGTCATTGAGCGCGTTGCGTTTGGCGCCCCGGCTCAGGCGAATCACGGCGACTTCCTGGAGGTCGCCACGAATGTCGAGCTGGATGTCGGTGGAAGAGGTTTTGTAGGTCATAGTCAGGTTTGCAAAGTGAATGAATTATTGTTATAAATGATAACCAATTCAATTGATTTCCTGGCTTGTTTCATCGGTGTTAACCCTTGGCTGGCGGGGAAATCAAAACCCCAGGAGACAGCATGGACTACAAGAACCTCATTGCCATTGACATCCACACCCACGCCGAAGTGAGTTGCTGGAACCCCTTTGACAACTATGGCGAGGAATACGACCGCGCAGCCGACAAATACTTCAAGAACAGCCGGCGCCCGACCATTGAAGAGACCATTGCCTACTACCGGGAGCGAAAGATCGGGCTGATCATGTTCACGGTGGATGCCGAGACCCAGATGGGCCGGCGCCGCATCCCCAATGAGGAGATTGCCGAAGCGGCGAAGAACAACAGCGACATGATGATGGCTTTCGCCAGCATCGACCCGCACAAGGGAAAAATGGGGGCGCGCGAGGCACGCCGGCTGATCGAAGAGCACGGCGTCAAGGGCTTCAAGTTCCATCCCACAGTGCAGGGCTACCACCCCTACGACAAGATGGCCTGGCCGATTTACGAGGTGATCAACGCCTACAAGCTTCCGGCCATTTTTCACACCGGACACAGCGGCATCGGCAGCGGCATGCGCTGCGGCGGCGGTTTGCGCCTCGAATACTCCAACCCCATGCACCTGGACGACGTCGCCATCGACTTCCCCGACATGCAGATCGTCATGGCCCACCCCAGTTTCCCGTGGCAGGACGAAGCGCTCAGCGTGGCAACCCACAAACCCAATGTCTGGATCGACCTGTCCGGCTGGAGCCCCAAGTACTTTCCCAAGCAGCTCGTGCAGTACGCCAACACGCTGCTGAAAGACCGCATCCTGTTCGGCAGCGACTACCCGCTGATCACGCCCGATCGCTGGATGAAGGATTTTGAGGACGCCGGCTTCAAGCCCGAGGTGATGCCCGGCATCCTCAAGGGCAATGCGATGCGCTTGCTAGGGTTGGGTCAGAGTTAAGACCGCGGCACCGCTGCCCGCCGATCTCATCATCGCGGCAATCAGCTGGTGCACCTGCAGGGCAGAGCGCCCCGAGACTGCCGGCTCCGCATCGCTGCGGATGGCGGTCACAAAATCCTGTAGCACGGCACAGTGGGCATGGTGGTCAAACGCCATCAGGTTCGCGCCCGATCCTGAGGCCTGTTTCTGGCCTGCGTGGATCTTCCGGCCATCCAGCAGTTCTGCGTGGAATTCCCCGGCTTCAAGTGTGGCCGAGCCCTGGGTGAACTGGAGCGCAATACGTTCGGGGAAGCCCGGGTAAGCCGCGGTGGTGGCGTCAATGCTGCCAATGGCCCCGTTCGGGTAGTGCAACGCCGCGGCGACGGTGTCTTCACATTCCATGTGGTGCACCGCGCTGGTGCCCGCCATGGCGCTCACCTGCTCCGGCATGCCGGTCAGGCAGAGCAGCAGATCCAGTGTGTGGATGGCCTGCGTCATCAGCACGCCGCCGCCGTCACGCGCCAGGGTGCCGCGGCCCGGTTCGTCGTAATAGCTTTGCGGGCGCCACCAGCGGATGCTGGCGGAGGCGCCCACCAGACTCCCCATGTCACCGCTGTGCACCAGCTGCGCCAGCGCACGAGCCGCATCGCGCATTCTGTGCTGCAGCATCACGGCCAGCTTGACGCCGCTGTGCTCGCAGATATCCACCATCTGGCGCGCCTTGTCCAGGCTGACCTCCAGCGGCTTTTCCACCAGCACATGCTTGCCGGCGCCTGCCACCCGCCGCACGATCTCCAGGTGCGTGTTGGGGGGCGTCAGCACCAGCACCGCCTGGACTGTCGGGTCGTCCAGAAGGTCTTCCAGGCGTGTGCTGGTTCGCGCACCGGCCGGCAGGTTCAATGCCGCAAGGCGCTCTGCATTGCGGCCTATGACCCAGGCCAGCTCCAGTTCCGCCTGCAGGTCCTGCAGGCTCTGGAAGTGCGGTGCGCTGGCCAGGCCCGCGCCAACCACCGCCACACGCATTTTGGGAACGCGGTCTTTACTCAATTACTCAAGTTTGATGCCGGCCGCCTTGATGACTTGTGCCCATTTCTCGACTTCCGCCTTCTGGAAGGCCGCCACCTGATCCGGGGTCCTGCTGGAAGGCTGCATGCCCAGGCTCTTGAGCCGGTCTTGCATTTCGGTGGTCTGCAGGATCTTCATGATCTCTGCGTGCAGCCGGTCAATGATGGGTTTGGGCACGCCGGCGGGTACAAAAATGCCCTGCCAGGACACCACTTCAAAGTCGGGCACCCCCGACTCCGCAATGGTCGGCACATTCGGCATGGCTTCCAGGCGTTTGGCCGAGCTCACGGCGATGGCGCGCACCTTGCCGCTCTGGATGTGCGGGCCGGCCACCACGGTGGTATCAAACATCATGTCCACCTGGCCGCCAATCACGTCCTGGATCGCCGGGCCGCTGCCCTTGTAAGGTACATGGACGAACTGTGTGCCCGTCTTGAAGCCCAGCAGCTCGAGCGTCATGTGCTGCGATGTGCCGTTGCCGGCCGAGGCCGATGAAACGGTTTTCGGCTTGGCTTTCGCCGCAGCCAGCACGTCCTGCAATGTCTTGTAGGGGCTGTCCGCCTTGACGACGAGTACCAGCGGGTTCGAACCGATGAGCACCACGGGTGAAAAAGACTTGATCGGGTCGTAGCCGAGCTTGGCGTACAGGCTCACATTGATGGCGTGCGAGCTGACCGTGCCGCCCAGCATGGTGTAGCCGTCAGCCGGCGCGCGCGCAGCGAGTTCCGATCCGACACTGCCGCCGGCCCCGCCCTTGTTTTCAATCACGATCGTCGTGCCCAGCGCCGTGCCAAGTTTCTGGCCAATCAGCCGCCCGAGGATGTCGGTCGTGCCGCCGGCCGGGAAAGGCACAACGTAGGTGATGGGCTTGGACGGCCATTTGTCCTGTGCCCAGGCCAGGCTGGTGCCGAGCACGGACGAGAGGGCGGTTGAAGCCAGGGTGGCTTGAAGCAATACGCGGCGTTTCATCATTTGTCTCCTTCTTTGTGGTTGTGAGCGTGTGTGGGGAAGCGTGTGGGGATGAGCGTCAGGCCCGGACCATGCAGGGCATCTTGGGGTTGAACTTCCAGTTGGGAATCAGGTACTGCATGGCCATCGCGTCGTCGCGCGCGCCCAGGCCGTGTTGCAGGTAAAGCTGGTGAGCTTTTTCGACTTCCGCCATGTCCAGTTCCACACCCAGTCCGGGTGTTTTCGGAACGGCCACGCTGCCGCCCACAATCTGCAGCGGTTTTTTCGTCAGGCGCTGGCCGTCCTGCCAGATCCAGTGGGTATCGATGGCGGTGACCTTGCCGGGTGCTGCTGCCGCCACATGCGTGAACATGGCCAGCGACACGTCGAAATGATTGTTCGAATGCGAACCCCAGGTCAGGCCCCAGGTCTGGCACATCTGCGCCACGCGCACCGAGCCCTGCATGGTCCAGAAATGCGGATCTGCCAGCGGGATGTCCACCGATTGAAGCTGTATGGTGTGCGCCATTTCGCGCCAGTCGGTAGCCACCATGTTGGTGGCCGTCATCAGCCCCGTCGCGCGGCGAAACTCCGCCATCACCTCGCGCCCGGAAAAAACACCTTCGGCGCCGCAGGGGTCTTCGGCATAGGCCAGTTCCCGGTGGCGGTCGCGGCACAAGCGCACCGCATCCTTGAGCAGCCAGCCGCCGTTCGGGTCCAGCGTGATACGTGCTTCGGGAAACCGCTCCGACAAGGCCATGATGGCCTCGATTTCTTCCTCGCCGCTCAGCACCCCGCCCTTGAGCTTGAAGTCCTTGAAGCCGTAGCGCTGGTGCGCCGCCTCGGCCAGCCGGACCACGGCCCTGGCGTCCATGGCCCGCTCGTGGCGCAGGCGCAGCCAGTCATCGGCAGCATCCGGTTCGCTCTGGTAGGACAGGCCGGTCTGCTTCCGGTCGGCAACATAAAACAGGTAGCCCAGCATGGCGACCGAGTCGCGCTGCTGGCCATCGCCCAGCAGGGCAGCCACCGGCACGCCGAGGAACTGGCCCAGCAGATCGAGCAGGGCGCTTTCAACCGCGGTCACGGCATGAATGGTGACGCGAAGATCGAAAGTCTGGTTGCCCCGGCCGCCGCTGTCGCGTTCGGCAAAGGCCGTGCGCAGGGTGTTGAGGATCTGGTTCCAGTTGCCAAGGGACTGGCCTTCCACCAGGGCACGCGCGTCTTCCAGCGTGCTGCGGATCTTTTCGCCACCGGGCACCTCACCGACGCCCGTGCGGCCGGCGCTGTCGGTCAGCAGCAGCAGATTGCGGGTGAAGAAGGGGCCGTGCGCGCCGCTCAGATTGAGCAGCATGCCGTCATGGCCGGCCACCGGAATGACTTGCAGACGGGTGATGCGCGGCGTTTGCGAAGCTGCCGGAGAGGGGGGACGAGCGTCAGGCATGGGAAAAGCGGAAAGAGCGAACTTTGCAATTAAAGATCAGTCATCGTACAACATGGCGAGAGGTTTTTCCTTGGGGAATTCCCTGAGCCGTTGCCTGTATTCAGAGGGGCGGAATCACGCCAAAGGCGAAATCAGGGTTTGGCTTCTGGCTCGCCGGTCTGGCCCCGGCGCAGCCGTTCCCGGCTGTTCGACAGGTGGGTGCGCATCGCGGCCCGGGCGGCTTCGGCGTCCTGGCTGCGAATCGCGTTGTAAATGCTTTCGTGCTCGCCGTTGACGCGCTGCAGGTAACTCAGCCGGCCTTCGGGCGCGCTTTGGGGCGTGTTCACGCGGGTGCGCGGAATGATCATGGTGCCCAGGTAGGTCATGAGGTCTTCAAAGTGCCGGTTGCCGGTGGCCCGCGCCACCTCCATGTGAAACTGGAAATCTGGCGGAACAGCATCCGAGTCCGCGTGGATCGAGTCCTGGAATGCCCGCAGCGCATTGGCCATGGCTTCGAGGTTGGCCGTGCTTCGCCTCTGGGCGGCCAGGCCGGCAGCCTCGGTTTCCAGGCTGATGCGCAGTTCCAGCACGGAGATGACATCGGCCACCGTGGCGAAGTCGGCCGCGGCAATCTTGAAGTTGCCGGCGTCGCGGTTCTGGATCACAAAGGTGCCAATGCCGTGCCGTGTCTCCACCATGCCGGAAGCCTGCAACTTGGAAATCGATTCGCGCACCACTGTCCGGCTCACGTCGAAACGGGCCATGATTTCGGCCTCGGTCGGCAGCTTGTCGCCGGGCTGGAGCTGCCCTGCGCGGATGCTGGCAGCCAGGCTCTCGACGATTTCCGTGACCAGGCCGCGGGGCCGGCGCACACGCGGAGTTTCGTCAACAGGAGGGGCCGTTAAATTCGATTCCATCGGGTTTGCTCAGGTAGGGGTTTGCCTCAATGCGGCCAGAAAATGCTTGACAGGGGGCAGTGCCTCATTAAAATTCTTGGTCATCAGACAACATATAACTGATATCTTATTGAATTCAAGCTACTGTAGCAAACCTGAAGCAAAAGTCCAGCGTTTGCCGGCTCCCATTTTCAACCAGAGACAAGCATGACCATCCGGGTTCACGAGAAACTGCTTTTGACCGGCGCCGCCGGCGGCCTGGGCCAGGCATTGCGCGGCCGCCTGAAAGCCAATTGCGCGGTGCTGCGTCTGTCAGACCGTGTGGACATCGGCCAGGCCGGCGAGGCTGAAGAAATCATGCTGGCCGATCTGGCCGATGCCGCTGCGGTAGATGTCATGGTGCAGGGCGTGCAGGCCATTGTTCATCTGGGCGGCGTGTCCGTCGAAGGCCCGTTCGGCCCCATTCTCCAGGCCAACATCCTGGGTTTGTACAACCTGTATGAAGCGGCCCGCAAACACGGCGTGAAGCGGGTGATTTTTGCCAGCTCCAACCATGTCACCGGCTTTTACCGCCAGAGCGAAACCATCACGGCCGATGCGCCGCCGCGGCCTGACGGCCTGTACGGTGTCAGCAAGGCTTTCGGCGAAGACCTGTCGCGTTTTTACTTCGACCGTTATGGCATTGAAACCGCCTGCGTGCGCATTGGCTCCTCTTTCCCTGAGCCCAAAGACCGCCGCATGCTCGCCACCTGGTTGAGCTTCGATGACCTGCACCGCCTGATCACCGCCTGCCTGACCACACCCGTGCTCGGGCACAGCATCGTCTTCGGCATGTCCGACAACGCCGTCACCTGGTGGGACAACAGCCGCGCCCGCCACATCGGTTACGCGCCGCAGGACAGCTCGGACATTTTCCGCGAGGCGGTGTATGCCCGTACCCCGGCGCCCGACCTCAGCGACCCGGCGGTGCAGTTTCAGGGCGGCGGTTTTGTGAAAGCCGGACCCTTTGCCGATTGATGTGATGCGCATGGAAGCCGAACTGCTCGTCGATGGCCGCAACGCCACGGGTGAAAGCCCGGTGTGGCATGGGGGCGAACAGGCGCTGTACTGGGTCGATATTCCGGCCCGCAAACTCTGCCGCTGGCAAGCCGCCACGGGCGCGACCACCAGCTGGCTTGCACCTGAAATGCTGGCCTGTATTGCCCGGAGCGGCAGTGCAGGGGGCTGGATAGCCGGCATGGAAACCGGTGTTTATCAGCTGCAGCCGCAGGCAGACGGCGGGCTTCACAGCGAATTGCTGGCAAAGGTGGATCACAAGCAGCCCGGCATGCGTTTCAACGACGGCCGCTGCGACAGGCAGGGCCGTTTCTGGGCCGGCACCATGGTCATGAACATGGGCCTGGCGTCGCCCGCCGGGGCCCTGTACCGTTATGGCGCCACAGACGGGCTGAAAGAAATGTTGGACGGTTTCATCACCCCCAACGGCCTGGGCTTCAGCCCCGACGGCCGCACCATGTACCTCTCGGACTCGCACCCCTCCATGCAGATGATCTGGGCCTTTGACTACGACACCGCGACGGGAACGCCCTCGCGGCGCCGGCCTTTTGTCGACATGAAACCCTTGCCGGGCCGGCCTGACGGCGCCGCTGTCGATGAAGACGGCTGCTACTGGATTTGCGGCAACGACGCCGGGCTGGTGCACCGCTTCACGCCGGATGGCGTGCTGGACCGTTCGCTCGCCGTGCCCGTCAAAAAACCTGCCATGTGCGCCTTTGGCGGCGCCGGGCTCGACACCCTGTTCGTGACATCGATTCGCCCCGAGGGAATCGACTTGTCTGATCAACCGCTGGCCGGCGGTGTGTTTGCGTTGCGCCCCGGCGTGCGCGGGCTGCCCGAGCCACAGTTTTCCCGCTAGTTATTTACAAACCGGTCCTTCAAGGAGACAACCATGACCTTCCGCAGAAACTTTATCGCCGCAGCTGTTGCAGCTGTCGCATTGTCCACATCGTTCACTGCCTCGGCACAGAACATGGTGCTCAAAGCCACAGATACCCATCCGGCGGGTTATCCCACCGTGGTGGCTGTCGAGAACATGGGCAAGAAACTTGAAGCCGCCACCAATGGCCGCATCAAGATGCAGATGTTCCCTGGTGCGGTGCTGGGCCAGGAAAAGGAAGTGGTCGAGCAGACCCAGATTGGCGCCATCCAGATCGCCCGCATTTCGCTGGGTGTGGTCGGCCCGGTCGCACCTGATGTGGACGTATTCAACATGCCCTTTGTGTTCCGCGACATCACGCACATGCGCAAGGTGATCGACGGCCCGATCGGCGACGAACTGCTGGCCAAGGTCACTGCCAGCCCGGCCCGCCTGGTGGCCCTGGGCTGGATGGACGGCGGCGCGCGCAGCCTGTACACCAAGAAGCTGGTCAAGACCCCGGCCGACCTCAAGGGCGTGAAGGTCCGCATGATGGGCAACCCATTGTTCGTCGACACCATGAACGCCATGGGCGGCAACGGCATCTCCATGGCCTACGGCGAAGTGTTCAGCGCGCTGCAGACCGGCGTGATCGACGGCGCGGAAAACAACCCGCCCAGCATGTTCACCTCCAACCACTACACCACCGGCACCAAGTACTACGCCCAGACCAACCACCTGATCATTCCGGAAATCCTGGTGATGTCCAAAGTCACCTGGGACAAGCTGACGCCCGCCGACCAGACGCTGGTGAAAAAGCTGGGCCGCGAAGCGCAGATGGACCAGCGCGTGCTGTGGGACAAGAGCGTCGAGGAATACTCGGCCAAGCTCAAGGCGGCCGGCGTCGAGTTTGTACCGGTGGACCAGAAACTGTTTTTTGACGCCACCGCTCCGGTTCGCGCCAAGTACGGCGTCAAGTTTGCCGACCTGATGAAACGCATCGACGCAACCAGGTAACGCGATCGCTGTACCTCGCGGAAGCATCGCCAGTGGCGGTGCTTCCGGCCTTCGTCTGTTGCGGAACACCCATGAAACACAACACCCTCCATTTCAATGACTGGCTGTACCTTGCGTGCATCTGGATCTCCGGCATCTCGATCTTCGTGATGTCCCTCATCATTCCCTGGGGCATCTTCACCCGCTATGTGCTGGGAACGGGCTCCCAATGGCCCGAGCCGATTTCCATCCTGCTGATGGTGGTGTTCACCTTCTTCGGTGCAGCCGCCACTTACCGGGCCAATGCGCACATCGCCGTCGCCATGGTGACCGACCGGTTGCCGGCCAGCATGCAGGGCGTGCTGCTTGTGCTGATCGATCTGCTCATGCTGGTCGTTGCCCTGTTCATGGCGTGGTACGGCACCAAGCTGTGCATGGAAACCTGGGGCCAGCACATCGGCGAGATCCCGTGGATGCCTGTGGGCGCCACCTACCTGCCGGTGCCGCTGGGTGGCGCCATCACGGTGTTTTTTGTGCTGGAACGCATGGTGTTCGGCCACCAGGGCGGCCGCGAAGTGGTCACCTTCGATCACGAAAAAATTGAGGGCGGGACACTCTGATGGATGCATTTGTATTGCTGGGGTCTTTCCTCCTGCTGATGGTCCTGGGCATGCCCGTGGCCTATGCGCTCGGCCTGTCGGCCTTGATCGGTGCCTGGTGGATAGACATCCCCTTCGACGCCATCATGATTTCCATCGCCAGCGGGGTGAACAAGTTCTCGCTGCTGGCCATACCGTTTTTTGTGCTGGCCGGCGCCATCATGGCCGAAGGCGGCATGTCGCGACGGCTGGTGGCTTTTGCCAGCGTGCTGGTGGGTTTTGTGCGCGGCGGCCTGTCGCTGGTCAACATCCTGGCGTCCACTTTCTTCGGCGCGATCTCGGGTTCGTCGATGGCTGACACCGCCTCCATAGGCTCCGTGCTGATTCCCGAGATGGAGAAAAAGGGCTACCCGCGCGACTTCGCCACCGCGGTCACCGTCAGTGGTTCGGTGCAGGCCATTCTTATTCCACCCAGCCACAACGCGGTGATCTATTCGTTGGCAGCGGGTGGTTCGGTATCCATTGCCGCGCTGTTCCTGGCAGGTGTCCTGCCTGGCCTGCTGCTGGGACTGACCCTGGCCATCATGTGCCTGTTCATCGCGAAGAAGCGCAACTTTCCCAAGGGTGAAGTGATCCCCATGCGGCAGGCCCTGAAGATCTGCGCAGATGCGCTCTGGGGGCTGATGACCATGGGCATCATCCTGGGCGGCATCCTGACCGGCATCTTCACAGCTACCGAGTCCGCCGCCATTGCCGTGATCTGGGCTTTTTTCGTCACCATGTGCATCTACCGCGACTACAAGTGGCGTGACCTGCCCAAGCTGGTACACCGTACCGTGAAAACACTGGCTATCGTGATGATCCTGATCGGCTTCGCGGCCAGCTTCGGCTACATCATGACGCTGATGCAGATTCCGCAGCAGATCACCGGCATGTTCACCAGCATCTCGGACAACAAGTACGCCGTGCTGATGATGATCAACATCCTGCTGCTGATTCTCGGCACGCTGATGGATATGGCGCCGCTGATCCTGATCATGACGCCCATCCTGCTGCCCATCGTCAAATCCATCGGTGTTGACCCGGTGCATTTCGGCATGATCATGATGGTCAATCTGGGCATGGGCCTGATCACGCCACCTGTGGGCGGCGTGTTGTTCGTGGGCGCAGCGGTGGCCAAGCTCCCCATTGAACGTGTGGTGAAAGCCCTGTATCCATTCTTTGGTGCACTGCTGCTGGTGCTGATGGCGGTGACCTACATTCCGGCCCTCTCGCTCTGGCTGCCAGGGATGCTCCTGAAATGATCCAGGGCGCCATGCAAACTGCCGCAGTCCCCGTATGACAACCACAAGTCCAGCTCCTCTTTACATCCGCATGCACGCGCATGACAACGTGGCCATCGTCGCCAACGACGGCGGCCTGGCGGCCGGTGCCACGTTTGCCGATGGCCTGACCTTGCGCGAGCGTGTTCCGCAAGGCCACAAGGTGGCGCTGGTGGACCTGCCGCAAGGCACGGCGGTGTTGCGCTACAACGTGCCCATCGGTTTTGCCATGAAGGACATTCCGGCCGGAAGCTGGGTGCATGAACGGCTGCTCGAGATGCCGTCCGCGCGCAGCCTGGACAAGCTGCCCATGGCCACCGTGAAGCCGCCGGCGCTGGCACCGCTGGAAGGCTATACCTTCGAGGGCTACCGCAACGCCGACGGTTCCGTGGGCACCCGCAACATCCTGGCCATCACCACCACCGTGCAGTGTGTGGCCGGTGTCGTCGATTTCGCCGTCAAGCGCATCAAGAGCGAACTGTTGCCGCGCTTTCCCAACGTCGATGACGTGGTGGGTCTGGAGCACACCTACGGCTGCGGCGTTGCCATCGACGCGCCCGACGCCATCATCCCGATACGCACGCTGCGCAACATCAGCCTGAACCCCAATTTCGGCGGCGAGGTCATGGTGGTGAGCCTGGGCTGCGAAAAACTGCAGCCCGAGCGCTTGCTGCCACCGGGCACATTTGCGATTGTTGATGAGCGCAGCGTCGCCGATGTAGGCGGCAATGCCGAAGCCGCGCTTGATATCGTCTGCCTGCAGTCGGAGAACCATGTCGGCTTCATGTCGATGATCGACTCCATCATGCAAACCGCCGAGCTTCACCTGGAGCGGCTCAATGCGCGCCGCCGCGAACCCGTGCCCGCCAGCGAGCTGGTGGTGGGTGTGCAGTGCGGCGGCAGCGATGCTTTTTCCGGCGTCACCGCAAACCCGGCGGTGGGATATGCAACCGACCTGCTGGTGCGCGCCGGCGCCACCGTCATGTTTTCCGAAACCACCGAGGTGCGCGATGGCATCGACCAGCTCACTTCGCGTGCCAGCACGCCCGAAGTCGCCGAAGCGATGATCCGCGAGATGGCCTGGTACGACGCCTACCTCAAGAAGGGCCTGGTGGACCGCAGTGCCAACACCACACCCGGCAACAAGAAGGGCGGGCTGTCCAACATTGTCGAAAAAGCCATGGGCTCCATCGTCAAGTCGGGCAGTGCGCCCATCAGCGGCGTGCTGGCACCCGGCGAGAAGGTCCGGCAAAAAGGCCTGATCTATGCCGCCACCCCGGCCAGCGACTTCATCTGCGGCACGCTGCAGCTGGCTGCCGGCATGAACCTGCATGTCTTCACCACCGGCCGCGGCACGCCCTATGGCCTGGCCGAAGTACCGGTGATCAAGGTGGCCACACGCAGCGACCTGGCGCGGCGCTGGCACGACCTGATGGACATCAACGCCGGCCGCATTGCCGACGGCGAAGCCAGCATTTCCGATGTGGGCTGGGAGCTGTTTCATCTGATGCTGGAAGTGGCCAGCGGCCGCAAAAAAACCTGGGCTGAACACTGGAAGCTGCACAACGCGCTGGTGCTGTTCAACCCCGCCCCGATTACCTGACCCCCATTCGTTGACCGGCTCATTCCTTCCTTCTTTACAAGCGACACCCCATGACACAAGCCACACCCTACCAATCTTTTCCCAACAGCTTCAAACGCGACCTGCTGGCACACAAGAAACTGATCGGCTGCTGGTCCTCGCTGTCCAGCGCCATCACCACCGAGGTGCTGGGTGTGGCCGGCTTCGACTGGATCCTGCTCGACGGCGAACATTCGCCCAACGACATGGCCACCTACATCCCTCAGTTGATGGCGCTCAAGGACAGCAAAAGTGCGCCGGTGGTGCGCCCCACCAGCAACAACTCGGTCGAGCTCAAGCGCCTGCTCGATGCCGGCTTCTACAACTTCCTGATTCCTTTTGTCGAAAGCGCGGAGCAGGCAAAAAGCGCGGTGTCCGCCACGCGTTACCCGCCGCAAGGCATACGCGGCGTGTCGGTGTCGCAGCGCAGTAACCGCTACGGCACCGTGCCCGACTATTTCAAGGGCGTCAACGACCAGATCTGCGTGATGGTGCAGATCGAAAGCCGCGCCGGCGCCGCCGCCGCCCGCGAGATTGCCGCGGTCGATGGTGTGGACTGCGTTTTTGTCGGCCCGTCAGACCTGGCCGCAGGTTTCGGCCACCTGGGCAATGCCGGCCACCCGGAGGTGCAGGCAGCCATGGCGTCCATTTTTGCGGACGCCAAGGCCTGCGGCAAACCCATTGGCATCCTCGCGCCAGTGGAAGCCGACGCGCGCCGCTACATGGAAATGGGCGCCACCTTTGTCGGCGTCGGCAGCGACCTCGGCGTGTTCCGCGGCGCCACGCAGGCCCTGCGCGATAAGTACACGAGCTGATTTTTTTTGGCCTGTCATCCCGGACTTGATCCGGGATCCATGCACCCGCCTTCGAGCCGCGCGTGATGGGCCACCGCATTTTTTAACGCACACAGGAGAATTCAAATGAGCAAACTCGGTTTTATCGGTCTGGGCATCATGGGCGCACCAATGGCGGTGCATCTGATCAAGGCCGGCCACGAAGTTTTTCTTTCCACCCGCAGCAAGGTGCCGGCAGATCTGCTGACCGGCAAGGCCGTGGCCTGCAGCTCGTCGCAGGAAGTGGCGGAGAAAGCCGACATCATTTTCATGATGTTGCCCGACACCCCCGATGTGGCCAAGGTGCTGTTCGGCGAGAAGGGCGTGTCTTCCGGTCTCAGCAAGGGCAAGACGGTGGTCGACATGAGTTCCATCTCGCCGATGGACACCAAGGACTACGCCAAGAAGATCAACGCCCTGGGCTGCGATTACCTCGACGCGCCGGTTTCCGGCGGTGAAGTCGGCGCCAAGGCCGCCAGCCTGACCATCATGATCGGCGGCCCCGAAGCGGCCTTCGAGCGCGTCAAGCCGCTGTTCGAGCTGATGGGCAAAAACATCACGCTGGTCGGCGGCAACGGCGACGGCCAGACCTGCAAGGTGGCTAACCAGATCATCGTGGCGCTGAACATTGCCGCCGTGGGTGAAGCCCTGCTGTTTGCCAGCAAGGCCGGTGCCGACCCCGCCAAGGTGCGCCAGGCACTGATGGGCGGCTTTGCTTCCTCGCGCATTCTGGAAGTGCACGGCGAACGCATGATCAAGCGCACTTTCAACCCGGGTTTTCGCATCGGCCTGCACCAGAAAGACCTGAGCCTGGCCCTGGCGGGTGCCCGCACGCTCGGCGTGGCCTTGCCGCAAACCGCCGGTGCCGCCCAGCTCATGCAGGTCTGCAGCGCCAACGGCATGCAGGACCTGGACCACTCGGCGCTGGTACGTGCACTCGAGCTGATGGCCAACCACGAAGTCGCCAAGGCCTGAGCCGCGGCGCACGCTTCCCCCTTCAAACTTCAGGAGACAAGACATGACCCTCAATCGCCGCAAAGTCCTCGCATCGTCCGTGGCCCTGGGACTGGCCGCATCCGGCGTCCAGGCGCAAGCCCAGGCCTGGCCCGCCAAGCCGATCCGCCTCATCGTGCCTTACCCACCGGGCGGCTCGTCCGACATCATTGCCCGCGCCATCAGCCAGCCGCTGTCTGACGCACTCAAGCAGACGGTGATTGTTGAAAACAAGCCCGGCGCGAATGGCAATCTCGGTGCCGACTACGTGTCCAAGTCCGCCCCCGACGGCTACACCTTGCTGCTGTGCGACACCGGCGCGCTGGCCATCAGCCCGTCCGTGTACACCAAGCTCCAGTTCGACCCGAGCAAAGACTTGCGCGGCGTGACCATGCTGGCCTACTCACCGCACCTGCTGGTGGTGCACCCTTCGGTGCCCGCCAACAACCTCAAGGAACTGGTGGCGCTGTCGCAAACGAAGCAGCTCAACTTCGCCGTCACTGCCATGGGCAGCGCACCGCACCTGGCCGGCGTGGCTGTGGAACGCGCCAGCAAAGCCAAGTGGCAGTACATCCCCTACAAGGGCGGCTCGCAGGCCATCACCGACACCGTGGGCGGCCAAACCCAGGTGCTGATGAACGGCATGCTGGCCACGCTGCCTTTTGTGCAGAACGGCCAGCTCAAGATTCTTGGCGTCTCCAAGGCCACGCGCATGCCGCTGATCGGCAACGTGCCCACCTTGCAGGAGCAGGGCATCACCGGTTTCGAGTCCGGTACCTGGCAGGGCATTCTGGTGGCGAAGAACACGCCAGCGGCCGTGGTGGCGCGGCTCAACACCGAACTCATCAAGGTCATCCGCAGCCCCGAGATCCGCGCCCGGCTCAGCGGGCAGGGCGCCGAAGTGGCGACCATGTCGCCCACCGAGCAGGACAACTTCTTCGAGCAAGAGCGCAAGCGCTGGGCCGCGGTGGTGGCGCAAGCCGGCATCAAGCTGGACTGATAACCAGCTGCTGATGTCAGGAACTGGCAATGTCGGACTGAGGGAGATAGCCCATTGGCCGTATGTTTGATGAATTTGCATTTCATACGGCCAATTTGGGACGGCGGTATTCCATTTATTCGTCAAATGTTTGCAATCGACGAATAAATGGAACAACAGACGATTCCGGTGGTTTGAGCTCTGCAGCACTTTCACTGTTGAATTAATAGCTGCTCGTTCCCGTGGAATAAGGGCTAGAGGCCGATTTGGCTCTATAAAATGGGCACAACAGCTGTAAAGGCCCCGTTTGGGGCCTTTCTCTTTTCAGGCCCGGCGCCGCCTTGACGGCCAACGCTTCAATGTTCCATTTATTCGTCGAATATTTGCATTCGACGAATAAATGGAACATACTGCACGACCATGCACACCGATACCCACACCCAACGCATACTTGATCTGGCTCGCCAGAAGGGCATGCTGCGTCCTAGTGATCTGCAAGACGTCGGCGCTGCGCGCGTGGGACTGACCCGGCTCACGGCCAATGGCCAGCTTGAAAGGGTGGGCCGAGGCCTTTACCGACTGCCGGGAAGCAACGCGTCGGAGCACGAAACCCTCGTCACGATTGCTGCCAAGGTGCCACAGGCGGTGTTTTGCCTGCTCACGGCTCTGCAGTTTCATGGGCTCACCACCCAGCTGCCTCGCCAAGTGTGGATCGCCATGCCACGCGGTAGCCATGCACCCCGGATCGACTACCCGCCCGTGAATATGGTCCAGTTCACCGGCGAGGCCTATTCAGAGGGCATTGAAGTGTTTGAGCGTGACCAGGTTCCACTGCGGGTGTACGGCGTGGCAAAAACCGTGGCCGACTGCTTCAAACACCGCAACAAAATTGGTCTGGACGTGGCGCTCGAGGCACTGCGGGATGCACGGTCGCAGCAAAAAGCGTCAGCCGACGCGCTCTGGCATTTTGCAAAGATCTGCCGCGTGGCCAATGTGATGCGGCCTTACCTCGAGGCTGTCGAATGACCCAGCGCGCGAGTGAGAACCTGGCCGCATCTGTGCGTGCGCGCCTGCTGAACCGGGCAAAGGCTGAACAGTCAGATTTCAATGGCATGTTGGTGCGTTACGCACTGGAGCGTTTGCTTTACCGCTTGAGCCAGTCCAGCCACGCCGAGCGCTTTCTTCTCAAAGGCGCCATGCTGTTCGCGCTCTGGTATGACATGCCGCACCGGCCAACGCGCGACGTTGACCTGCTGGGCTTTGGTGCCAGCGATCTTGCGTCCATCACTCAAACCTTCCGCGATATCGCATCGGTTGCCGTCGAAGACGGTATCCGGTTTGACCCTGCCAGCGTCACGGCGCAGGAGATTCGAAAAGAGGCCGGTTACGCCGGTGTTCGGGTTTTCATTTCCGGCGAGCTAGCGGGCGCACGGGTGAAGACGCAGGTTGACATTGGTTTTGGTGATGCCGTGACGCCCGGACCGGTGGCCGCAACGTATCCGGTGCTGCTTGACGACTTTCCGGCCCCGATGCTGCAGACCTACCCGGTCTACACCGTCATTGCTGAAAAACTTCACGCCATCGCCTTGCTGGGTATGACCAATAGTCGGCTGAAGGACTATCTGGACCTGTCGGTGTTGATGGAGCGCGAGACGCTGGACAAGGACATTCTGACTGCGGCCATTGCTGCCACCTTCAAGCGTCGCACCATGCTGGTTCCTGTCGCACTGCCCATCGGCCTCAGCGACGAATTTGCCAACGACGCATCCCGCCAGGCGCTCTGGCGGGCCTTCCTGAACAAGAACCAGTTAAAGCCCGTGCCACTGCAAGAGCTGGTGACCTCGTTGCGAGTCAAATTACAACCTGCTTTGCGACAAGCGGCTTTGATGGTTTGAGTTTGAATGCAGGTTGTTGCTCCTGATTCAGGAGCTACTCGCGCCCGTGGAATAAGGGCTGGAGGCCGATTTGGCTCCATAAAATCGGCAAAACAGCTGCAAAGGCCCCATCCGGGGCCTTTTTCTTTTCAGGCCCTGCGCCGCCGCATCCCGTACTCCACCGCCTCAAACAGCGCTTCACTCAGCAGCGCCAGCAAGGTGGCGGGCAGGGCGCCGGCCAGCAGCAGCTGGCCATCGTTGAGCGCCAAGCCGGTGACGATGCGCTCGCCGTAGCCGCCCGCGCCTATGAAGGCGGCAATCGTCGCGGTGCCAATCGCAATCGAAGTGGCCGTGCGCACGCCGGCAACAATGGTGGGCAGTGCCAGCGGCAGCTCGATATGGCGCATGCGCTGGCCTGCCGTCATGCCCAGTGCCTGGCCGGCCACGCGCAGGCCTTGCGACACCTCGCCCAGCCCCGCCACCGTGTTGCGCATGATGGGCAGCAGCGAATAAAGCATCAACGCAATCAGCGCCGGCACCGTGCCGATCACGCCCATCAGCGAGATCAGCATCGCCAGCAGCGCCAGTGACGGCACGGTTTGCAGCAGGCCGGTGGCGCCCAGCACCACAGCGCGCAGCCGCGGGTGCGGAAACACCAGCACCGCCAGCGGAATGCCGATCAGCGCCGCCAGCCCGACTGAAATCAATGTCAGCGCCAGGTGCTGGCGTGTCAGCCGCGCCAGGTCGGGCCCGAAGAGCTTGGCCCAGAAGCCGCGCTGTGCCGGGTCAGCCGCGGCGGCGGCCGTGCCGCCTGCGGCCTTGCCGGCCAGATGGTCGCGCGCAATCACGTCAAACGCCACGCCCTGCAGTTCGGCCCGCGCGTTCATCGCAATCATCGCGTTCTCGTCGATGCTGCCTTGCAGCTTCTGCAGCGCCGCCCAGGCCTGGGGAAAGCGTGTCGGCACGTCCAACCGGTAGAGCAGCACCGAGTCATAGCGCGGAAAGTAGGCCTTGTCATCCGCCAGCACGCGCAGGCCCAGGTGTTTGATCTTGGCGTCGGTGGTGTAGATGTCGATCACGTCCACCTGCTTCTGCGCAATCGCGTCATACGCCAGGCCGTGGTCCAGCGCGGTGGGCACCTGCGTGGCGCCGTAACGCTGCGCCAAGCCGCGCCAGCCATCGGCTCGGCCAATGAATTCGTTGGACAGGCCGAGCTTGAGCTCCGCATGTTTTGCCAGGTCGCTTAGCGATTTGATGCCCAGCCGCTGCGCATTGTCTTCCCGCATGGCCAGCGCGTAGCCATCGTTAAACCCCAGCGGCACCGCCACGCCCAGGCCCAGCGGCGCCAGTGCTGTGTTCATGGCCTCCAGCGTCATCGGCGCGGGGTTTTTGAGAATCTCCAGGCTGATGGTGCCCACGTATTCGGGGTAAAGGTCAATGCTGCCCGAGCGCAGCGCCTCGTAAACAATGGCCGTGTTGCCCAGGCCCTGCAGCACCGAAGGCGGCGTGGGCGTGTGCGCCGCCGCCGTCTGCGCCAGCACCTGCGCCAGGATGTAGGACTCGGTGAAACGCTTGGAGCCTATGCGCAGCGTGTCGTTGGGTGCGTTGGCGGCAAGGGCGATGCTGCTGCCCACCAGCAGCGCGAAGGCCAGCAGCCTTCGCAGCCACGGGGCCGGTTGCGCATCGACAAAAGGGTGAAGTTGGCTCTGCATGCCCGCAGTATCGCCGCCTCTGCAGATCAATGCCAGCAGCTCCCGTGCGCTACTTATTTAATAGCTGCTCGCGCCCGACCAATAAGGGCTAGCAGCTGTTTTGACTGCAAGAATTTGCTCGCAGCGGCGTCAGTTGTGCCTCAGGCACTCTGGCCGTGCGCCGCCAGGTGGTCCGCCAGCAACTGCGCCGATGGCGACAAACCCTGCGCATCGCGGTAGCAGATGATGAAGCGGCGCTGCGCCCAGGATTCGGCCATGGGCACCATCTGCAGGCCGTAGGCTTCTGCGTAGATTTGGGCCACTTCACGCGGCACCAGGCTGATGGCCAGGCCGGCGCGCACCACGCGCAGGGCGGCTTCGAAGTTGGAGACGATCACGCGGCAGCGCATGTCGCGCCCCAGCCGTCCTGCGGCGCGCTGCAGCATCACTTGCACGGCGCTGGCCACCGGCATGCTCACGTGTTCGTAGTCCAGCGTTTCCTCGAAGCGCAGGCCTTTGCGTTTGGCCAGCGGGTGCTTGTTGGGCACCACCATGCACAGGTGGTCGCTGCGGTAGGGGCGTGACTGCAGCGTGCCCAGGTCCACCGCGTCCCAGCAGATGCCCAGTGAGGCCGTGCCGTCGCGCACGCCGCGCACCACGTCCGGGCTGACGCGTTCTTCCATGTCGACCTGGATGTTGGCGTGCGCCGGCAGTTGCAGGAAAGAGGCCACGTCATCGGCCAGCCACTCGGCCATGGCCGACGCCGAGGCGAGTATGCGCACCTGCCCGCGCACGCCGGCTGCATAGGCTTCCATGTCGCGCTCTATGCGCGCCGCGCTGGCCAGCATGGCGCGCGCGTGCTCCAGCAAGGTTTGCCCGGCGGCGGTGGGTGCCACGCCGTGGCGCTTGCGCGTGAGGATAGGTGTGCCCACGGTTTGCTCCAGCTGCGCCAGCCGCTTGCTGATGGCCGAGCCGACGATGCTGGCCTTTTCACCGGCGCGCGCGATGTTGCCGGTCTCGCAGACGATGACAAACAGGCGCAGGGTGGTGAGGTCCAGGTCGTGCAATGTGATGTTCCTTGACGGAACGATATGCGTTCCAAAATTGACAAGAAGTTTCTATCTGGAAATTTTAGACTGCACCCAAGGCCCTATGCAATGGCCCAGATGGAGACAAACCTTGCCTGAATCGACTTCCGCACGCGCCGCCTTGCCGCGCAGCGCCATCATTCGTGAAATGGGCCTGCGCGACGGCCTGCAAAGCATTGCCCACGTGATGCCCACCGCGCAAAAGCTCGAATGGCTGCGCGGTGCCCACGCGGCCGGCCAGCGCGAAATCGAGGTCGGCTCCTTTGTGCCGGCGCGCCTGCTGCCGCAGCTGGCCGACACGGCCGAGGTGGTGGCCTTTGCCAAAACCCTGCCGGGGCTGGCGGTCTCGGTGCTGGTGCCCAACCTCCGGGGCGCCGAGCGCGCCATGGATGTGGAGGCCGACCTGATGCTGGTGCCGCTGTCGGCCAGCCACGCGCACAGCCTGGCCAACCTGTGCAAGACGCCCGACGAAGTGGTGGCCGACATTGCCCGCATTCGCGCGGCGCGTGATGCCGCGGGTTCTTCCACCTTGATTGAAGTCGGCATGAGCACCGCCTTTGGCTGCACGCTGCAGGGCAGGGTGGAGCCGGCCGAAGTGCTGCGCCTGCTCAAGGCCGTGCTCGACACTGGTGTAGACCGCGTGAGCCTGGCCGATACCGTGGGGTATGCCGACCCGGCCATGGTGCAGGAGCTGTTTGCACTCACGCTGCCTGTGGCCGGCGACAAGCTCAACTGCGGGCACTTTCACGACACGCGCGGCCTGGGCCTGGCCAATGTGTATGCCGCGCTGCAAATGGGCATCACGCGTTTCGACGCCTGCCTGGGCGGCATAGGCGGCTGCCCGCACGCGCCCGGCGCCAGCGGCAACGTGGCCACCGAAGACCTGGCCTGGATGCTGGCCAGCATGGGCATCAACACCGGGCAGGACTTCGACCAGCTGATCGCGCTGCGCAAAAAACTCGCCGGCTGGCTCAGCACGGAAACCCTGCACGGCACGCTGTGGCGCGCCGGTTTGCCCAAGACGATGAAGACTGCAGACGCTGCAGTCGCCGCGGCCTGAATTCAGAAGACATGAGTTCCGGATCAAGCCCGGGATGACACCCCAAACCCCCAACCGGATCCCTGATGACAAGCACTGCCAGCACCGTACCGCAACCCCTCACCGGCCTGCGCGTCATCGAGTTCACCCACATGGTCATGGGGCCGACCTGCGGCATGGTGCTGGCCGACATGGGGGCCGAGGTCATCAAGATCGAACCCATCGATGGCGACCGCACGCGCCGCCTGCTGGGCGCCGGCGCCGGCTTTTTCCCCATGTTCAACCGCAACAAGAAAAGCATAGGCATCGACCTGCACAGTGCAGCCGGCGCCGCGCTGGCGCGCAAGCTCTGCGCCACGGCCGACGTGGTGGCCGAAAACTTCAAGCCCGGCACCATGGCCAAGTACGGCCTGGACTACGCCGCGCTGAGCCAGGTGAACCCGCGCCTGATCTACGTCAGCCACAAGGGCTTTTTGCCCGGCCCCTACGACCACCGCACCGCACTCGACGAAGTGGTGCAGATGATGGGCGGCCTGGCCTACATGACGGGACGGCCCGGCGACCCGCTGCGCGCAGGCACCAGCGTCAACGACATCATGGGCGGCCTCTTCGGCGCCATTGGTGCGCTGGGTGCGCTCATACAGCGCGGCATCACCGGCAAGGGCATGGAGGTGCAGTCGGCGCTGTACGAGAACAATGTTTTCCTCATGGGCCAGCACATGCTGCAGTTCGCCATGACGGGCAAACACCCCGCGCCCATGCCTGCACGCGACAACCCCTGGGCCGTGTACGACGTGTTCACCGTGAAAGACGGCGAGCAGATCTTCCTGGCCGCGGTGAGCGACGCGCAGTGGCTGACCTTCTGCGACGCGCTCGGTTTTGCCGACCTGAAGGCCGAGCCCGAGCTCGCCACCAACAACCTGCGCGTGGCCCAGCGCCCGCGGCTGCTCAAAACCATTGCAGAGCGCATTGCGCAGCGCTCTGCCGCCGAGCTGTCGGCCCTCATGGAAAAAGCCGGCCTGCCGTTTGCGCCCATCCGCAAACCCGAAGACCTGCTGGACGACGAACACCTGCTGGCTACCGGCGGCCTGGTCGATGTGCGCCTGCCCGACGGCCCCAAGGCCGGCGAGAGCGTCAAGACCACGCTGTTCCCCATCACTATGGGCGGCGGGCGCCTGGGTGTGCGCCTGCACCCGCCACGCCTGGGCGAACACACGCGCGAGTTGCTGGAAGGCCTGGGCCTGGCTGGCGCTGAAATTGACGAGCTGAGGGCGCAGGCTGTGGTGGCCTGAGCCGTCGTTCAAGAGTGAGACCGTGAGAGAGTGAATTGCAAAACCAAAGAAGGAGACAAATGATGATGATGAAAACCGCAGAACAACACATGCTGTCACGCCGCCATGCCCTGGCTGCGCTGGGCGGCCTGGGCCTGGGCGCCGCCGGTTTGTCGATGGGTGGCGCGGCGCATGCCCAGTCCGACAAGGTGGTGCGTTTCATCCTGCCCATCAGCGCGGGCTCGGGTGTGGACACCATTGTTCGTGCCTCCAGCGCGGCCGTGTCCAAAGCGCTGGGCCAGACGGTCGTCATTGAAAACCAGCCCGGCGCCGGCGGCCTGGTGGGCACCTCGGCCATGATCAAGTCGCCACCCGACGGCCAGACGCTGAGCGTGGTGTCGAACAACCACGTCATCTACCCCGCGGTGCTGAAGTCCGTGCCGTTCGATCCCGTCAACGACATCACCCCGATTGCCGTGATAGGCGCCACGCCCCTGGTGCTGGTGGTCAACCCCAGGCTGCCGGTGAAAGACCTCAAGGAGTTCATTGCCCTGCTCAAGTCCAGCCCGGGCAAGTACAACTATGCGTCGTCGGGCAACGGCACCATCCTGCATCTGGCGGCCGAGATCTTCAAGGATTTGTCGCGAACGTTCTCCACACACATTCCCTACCGCGGCTTCGGCCCGATGATGCAGGACATCGTCGGCGGCCAGGTCGACTGGGGTGTGGGCGCGCTGCCCGCGGTGGCGGGCCAGGTGAAGACGGGCAACCTGCGCGCCCTGTGTGTGGCGTCGCTGGCGCGCAGCCCGGCCGCGCCCGACATTCCCACATCGGCCGAGGCCGGCTTGCCCTTCTATGTGGTGGAAGGCTGGTTTGCAGCCGTGGGCCCCAAAGGCATGAGCGCAGAGAACGTCAGCCGCATCCACGCCGCTTTCTCCACGGCGTTTGCCACGCCCGAAGTCAAGGAGGCCATGGCCAAGCAGGGCAACATCATCAAGGTGGCCACGCCGGAAGCGTCGAAAGAGTTCTTCGCCAGTGAGCTCAAGCGTTACGCCAGGGTGGTCAAGAGTGCGGGCGTGATGCCGCAGTAGGCTGCGGGCCTTCCTGAGCCTGAAGGCTCAGGCCGTGCGGATCACCGAGATGTGCTCCGTCCCGCTCTCCGGCAGCCACACCTCGCCGGCGCGGCCCAGAATCTGCCGCACATTCGTGCTTTCGCGTGGCATCGGGTAACGCTCGAACTTTTCGGTGCGCGCATCGAAGCTGAGGACGGCGTTGCTGCCCCATTCGGCCAGCCACACCGTGTCGCGCTCATCCACATACACCGCGTAGGCTTTGGGGCTGTCGCCGGGCAGCTTCCAGGTGCGCCAGGTCTTGGCCTGCGGGTCGTGCATGGAAACATTGCCGCTGTTCCACTCGCTCACCCAGATGCGGCCCTTGCTGTCGCTCCACACGCGGCGCGCGCCCTGCTTGGGCGTGGGCGGCTCCACCACGGTGGATTCACCGGTGCGCCTGTCGATGTGTGCAATGAACGAGCCCGCCAGCGAACACCACCACACCTCGCCGGCCGGCGTGGTGCAAATGCCGTAAGGCCCGCGGCCGCGCGGCGCCTGCTTCACGGAAACCTCGCCCGTCTTCACCGCCACCTTGCCCACGTAGCCGCTCTGGCCGGTAAACCACAAATCGCCCGCGCCGTCGAAGGCGCAGGTGTTGAGGTTGGCGTAAGGCGTGCCCGCGGGCAGGGGGAAGGCCTGCACCTTCTGGTCGGGCCAGCTCACGCGCACGATGGCGTTCTGCCCGCCGTCAGTCACCCATGCCGCCTTGTCCGGCCCCTGAATCACGCCATGCGGCGAAGAGCCCGAGCCGAGGGCAATCAACTCCGTGCGGCCGGTCTTGGGCTCAAACCAGCCCAGGTGGCCGGTGGCCTGCGCCGTGAACCACACGCCGCCATCCGGCGCAGGCGCCAAGTCATGAATGCCGGTGCGCCGCGAGGTGGCCAGCTTCCACGACTGCATCTTGCCCGGCTGCGCCAGCGCGGGAGAGGTGAGGGTGCCGGTAAGCGCCGTTGCGCCCAGGGCGCCGAGCATGTTGCGTCGGTTAAGTAAAACCATGGGAACCTCCTGTGGGGTGGGAGCTTTGTTATTCTTATACAAAGTGGAAGGGCGTGCCTGACAGATGCAATGGAAATGACCACCGTAGTCAACGCGGTCGGCAACATAGGGATAACGCACCATTGGCTCAAGGAACAAAATCGATCCTATGAAAAACACTCGTGTCATGCAGATTCTTGGTTACGGTCCGCCCAGCGTCCTTGTGCCTGGTCATATGGCTATGCCCGCACTCGCACCCGGTGAAGTGCGTATCCAGACCATCGCGGCCGCTGTCAATCACACAGACTTGAAAATTCGGGCAGGACTCTGGCCGATAAGAAAGGTGCATCCGTTTCCCTATGTTCCCGGCGTTGAGGTTGTCGGCCGGATAAGCGACATCGGGTCGTCGGTTTCTAACTGGTCTGTAGGCCAAACCGTCATTACCCTGATGCAGGGCCTGGGTGGCGTCAGCGCGAAACGTCCAGGAGGCTATGCGAATTTTGTGACTGTCGATGCCGACGCGCTCGCGCTGGTCCCGGACACGGTTGATCCGTTGGCGATGGCTTCGTTGGGCCTTGGCGCGGTCACCGCATTCGAAGGAATCCGGCGCATGGGACCTGTGGACGGCCGCCGGGTACTTGTCACGGGCGCCGCGGGTGGCGTGGGCTCTGCCGCAGTATCCATTGCAAGGGCTCTGGGCGCATCGGTGACGGGCGTTGTGGCGCGACCTGCGCAAGCGCAGTATGTACGCGACCTCGGAGCGGATGAGGTGATCGTGCTCGAGCGCGACAGCCCACCTTCGCTGGCCGCCGCCAGTGTTGACGCTGTGCTGGACTGCGTTGGGGGACCGCTGTTCAACGCGTGTGTCCAGGCACTGCGCGAGCGCGGGACGCTGGTATTGGTCGGTGCGGTCGGTGGTGGTGATGTCTCGCTTGACGCCTGGCAACTGATTCGGCCGGTGACCTTGACTGGCTATTCCACTGAAACGCTTGAAGGAAAAGATCTTCGAGTGGCAATGGCGCGAATTTCAGATTGGCTGCGTACGCAGTCGATCCGCGTTCCTGATTACCAGGTGTTTCCAATGCAGAGCGCCGCAGAAGCGCATCTGCTGCTGGAGCGTGGGGGCATAAGCGGACGAGTGCTGTTGGTGCCCTAAGCTGCCAGCCAGAAATACTCGGATATCACCACCCCAGACCGAGGCGGGTGAGGGCGGTGATCTGCTCATTATTTGATAGCTGCTTACGCCCATCCGATAAGGACGAATGGCCGATTTGACTCTAAAGAACTCGTCAAAGGGCCGTTTTTCCGCCCCTCAGTCATCCCCGGCCCCGCATGTCATCCCGGACACAGATCCGGGATCCATGTCCCCGACCCGCATCCATGCCTCCGCCCGTTCGGGCTGAGCCTGTCGAAGGGTCCCCGCCTTGTCATCCCGGACTGGAGGAGCTTGCCCCGGGCTGTTAATCCGATATCTCCGCTCGACAACCTAAGTAAACGTGACAAGCTTGGGGCGATGCCGCGCTCCAATTTCTCACGCTCCAGTCGTTTCCGCCATTTAGGCATCAGCCGCAGGTCGTTCATTACCCTTCAACCAGAGAAGGCTCATGGAGGCGATGGGGAGCACCAGCAAAGTCGCATAACCGGGTATGGCGTTCGTGAATGCTGTGTTCGTCCGCAAGATGACCGAAAACAGATACACAAACAGATATGAAACCGGAGGGAACAGGTTCAGCAGGTGCAGCAGTGCGAGCAGGAAAATAGGAATTGAAAGACTCCCAGGGATCCGAGAGCCAGCATAGAGGTGATAAACAGACGCAAAGCTTAGAGCGGCCATGAGGAGGTTCAGTCCGGCAGGGATAGTCAGACCTGTGTGTCCGATCCATCGGATACCACCAACCATATTGCCTAAGAAAAAGAACGCGGCGAGCCAACCAGCGCCTATTGACGCCCATGCAATTGCAGGGAAGTGTTTCATGTCGCCCGCCCGTCAAATTTGCTATAGACCGCAGAGCCGCCGAAGAACATCGCATTGCATTCCATCCCTAAACTCCCCGTTGTTATGTAGAGCTTAGTTATAGCAGCGCAAAGAGACTTCCCGCAACTATGTGACAGTCTGAGTGGGCTCCGGCAAAACGTGACGAGCGAAGGCGAGCATAAGTCGTTGATGAAAAAGGGTTTTATCCCCCTGTCATCCCGGACCTGATCCGGGATCCATGCCGCTGCTCCCGCGTCCTGTGGCAGACTGCCTTTCGCCGCCTCAACAAACCAGAACCAGCCATGACCATCCAGCTCTATGCCTTCGACACCCCCAACGGCCGCAAGATCAGCGTCGCCCTGGAAGAAATGGGCCTGCCCTACGAGGTACACGTGGTGGACATCACCAAGGGCGAGCAGACCGCGCCCGGTTTCCTGAAGATCAGCCCCAACAACAAGATCCCCGCCATCGTTGACCCTGACGGCCCGGGCGGCCAGCCCATCAGCGTCTTCGAGTCCGGCGCCATTCTGTATTACCTGGGCGAAAAGACCGGCAAGTTCTGGCCGCAAGACCTGCAGGCGCGCGTGCCCGTCATGGAGTGGCTGATGTTCCAGATGGGCGGCTTCGGCCCCATGCCGGGCCAGGTGCACCACTTCGCCGCGCTGGAGAACGAAGCCGACCGCCGCTACGGCCTGGAGCGCTTCATGGCTGAAACAAAACGCCTCTACGGCGTGATGGACCGCCGCCTGGCCGACCACGCTTTCTTTGCAGGCGAAGAAATCTCAATAGCCGACTTCGCCATCGTCGGCTGGGTCTGGCGGCATGAGCGGCACAAGGTTGATCTGGCGGATTTTCCGAATGTGCAGCGGTGGTATCGGGGGATGATGGGGCGGGAGGGGGTGGAGCGGGGGTTTGGGGTGGCGTTGAAGCGGACTTCCTGAAGTCCCGTGGGCCCGTCCCGGGACATTGGCAAGAGGGGGTGGAAATCCTGGTAGATCCGCGCAAATCTAGTGTCCATGCGACTTTGAGGCTGATTTCGAATCCACGCTACAGTACTGACTCATTTGCTCATTGGAGTGAGCCATTCTTGGGAATGGCCTTGGAGCATGAACGAGCGCCTGCATGAAATTTACCTGCAAGATGACTGCAAGCTACGAGTTCCCACGAACAACTCTCCACAAGCTAGCCCAAAAAAATCCGACCCGGCAGTTGAGTCCCACCGAAAAGAGACGCAATGACGCCACATAGGCAAAAAGTCCCATGAATGCAGTAGAGATAGAAGCCGCCATATCAGATTTGGCCCTTCAACCTTTCGACGCAGCGGAGTTTCCGTTCGCCTTCCTAGCCGCTTTCGGCAATAAGGACACCACCCTCAAACGCCTGCGTACCGGCAATAACAACGCTTCGGATGTGTCCAGTGGCGTGCTGTTGCGCAACAACATCCACATCGCAGTGTGCCAACCGGGCGAAAAAGGCACCGTGGGCGACACCCTCAATGCATTGCGCGCCAGCCCGGCCACCATCAAAGCAAAGGCCAAGTTCATCCTGGCTACCGATGGGCAAACCCTTGAAGCGGAGGAACTGACCGGTGGCGAAACCGTCACCTGCGCGTATGCAGACTTTCCCAACCATTTCGGGTTTTTTCTGCCGCTAGCGGGTATCTCCACTATCAAGGAGATCAAGGACAACCCCATCGATGTTCGCGCTACCGGGCGGCTGAACAAGCTGTATGTTGAGCTGCTGAGCAATAATCCCGACTGGGCCACGGCCGAGCGCCGCGCTGACATGAACCACTTCATGGCCCGGCTGGTGTTTTGTTTTTTTGCGGAAGATACCGACATCTTCAATGGTGAGGGTCTGTTTACCCAGACCGTAAACCAGTACAGCGAGCCGGGCGGTGCGAACACCCATGCCGTGATGGGTGACATCTTTCGCGCTATGAACACCAAGCTCGTTGAGCGCGCCAGCGCCAAACCACGTCTGCCGGGTTGGGCTGACCAGTTCCCCTATGTCAACGGTGGCCTCTTCTCTGGAGGCACCGACGTCCCGCGCTTTACCCGCATGGCGCGTACTTACCTATTGCACGCAGGCAGCTTGCGCTGGCGCGAGATCAACCCCGACATTTTCGGCAGCATGATCCAAGCCGTGGCTGATGATGAAGAGCGCGGCGCGCTGGGTATGCACTACACCAGCGTGCCCAACATCCTGAAGGTGTTGAACCCTCTATTTCTAGATGACCTGCGTACGCAGCTTGAAGCCGCAGGCGACAACAAGGCGAAGCTGCTAAACCTGCGTAAACGCATGGCCCGCATCCGCGTGTTCGATCCGGCTTGCGGCTCCGGAAATTTCCTGGTTATCGCCTACAAACAGATGCGCGAGATCGAGGCTGAAGTCAACCAGCGTCGGGGAGAAGTACATCTGGGCAGCGAGATACCGCTGACTAACTTCAGAGGCATTGAGCTGCGTGACTTTCCCGCGGAGATTGCGCGCCTGGCGCTCATCATTGCCGAGTTTCAGTGCGATGTTCTGTATCGCGGGCAGAAGGATGCGCTGGCGGAGTTTCTACCTTTGGATGCGCAGAACTGGATCGTTTGCGGCAATGCGTTGCGGCTGGATTGGTTGAGCGTCTGCCCGCCCACCGGCACAGGTGTGAGATTGGTGGCGGACGATTTATTTGGTACGCCGCTGAATCAGACGGAGATCGATTTCGAGAACGAAGGCGGGGAGACTTATCTCTGCGGCAATCCGCCGTATGTAGGCTCCACAGTGAAGCCACCGAAAGGCGCAAGTAAGGAAGTGAAAGAGCGTCTTAAAAGAGAGGCCGAAAATCGAAAAGCTGATTTGGAGGTGCTTTTTTCGAAGAAAACAAATAGCTGGAAATCGCTAGATTACGTGTCGGGTTGGTTTATGCAATTTTCCCGATATGCACACACAACGCAATCGGCTTGTGCCTTCGTAAGTACTAATTCCGTCATGCAGGGTGAACAGGTGGCTCGTCTGTGGCCATTAATTCTCGGAGAATCACTACGAATCAATTTTGCCTTCACTTCTTTCAAGTGGGCGAATTTGGCTGCTAAGAATGCGGCCGTGACGGTTGTAATAGTCGGACTTTCTGGAAAGGCTGCCGGAAAGGTTACCTTGTACGAAGATGCCGGCATTGAAGGGATCAAGCGTCGTGATGTGGATAACATCAATGCCTATCTCGTTCCTTATTACGACGTCTATGTGGAAGCAAGGTCGGGAGTGATGTCCGGCATAAAGGAAATGACCAACGGTAGTAAGCCCGCCGATGGTGGTCATCTCATTCTTTCCTCGGAAGAGGCGCGAGAATTAAAACAACAAGACCCGCGTACAACCCCATACGTTCGACCATTTATCGGCACAGAGGACACGATTCACGGTGATCTTAGATATTGTCTATGGATCCATGCACTGGATGCAGAAAAAGCGATGTCATTGCCACTGATTAAAGAACGCACTGATGGGGTAATCCACATGCGCTCTGAAAGTTCGAAGGAATTAACCAAAGAAGGCGTCGCTAGTCCATATGCTTTTCAGCAAATCAGACAAAGAGACAACCAAAGTGTAATTTTGGTGCCGCGTCATTCATCTGAACGACGCGACTACTTACCTATTTCCTATTTTCAGGCTGGCGCTATTGTTGCAGACGGTGCATTTGGCGTATTCAATGCAGAACTGTGGACCTTGGCATTGTTAGTGTCAAAACTGCACCTCGTCTGGATTGCTACGGTTTGCGGAAAGATCAAAACTGACTATCGGTACTCCAATAGCCGCCATGAATATCACCCAGCAAGCCAAGCTGGCATTGGCCCAGGCCGATGCGAACGGTGCGGGCGCTGCGCAAGGGAGTACCGCCTTGATCGATGGGGTGCGCAAGTTCGTGAATGTGCGTGACCTAGACATCGATCTGATTGACAGCATTAACCCCTTCGATGCCGCCTATGCGGTGCTGGCGAAAGCGATGGACGAAAAGTCATTGCGCCAAGTACAGACCAGTATTGCCGCCAAGAAGGTGAGTATTCCCGAAGAGGAAGCTCGTGAGCTATCTAAGCGCGCCTTGCAGTTCAAGAATGATCGCGGTCGACTGCCGGACATCAACTCTGCCGATGCGTGGGAAAAGCGTTTGGCCGAGGCTGCCCGCTTGCGCGTCATCTACGCCAACGGTACTGAGAGTAATCTGCTGCGCCGGTCGCTACAACGGGCGCTTTACAAAGACGAGACCGGACGCCGCATGACCGATCCGGATTTGGGGCCACTGTTTGGCGATGCGGCGGAGCCTGACGACATTGAATCCGGAACCATCTATGTGCTGCGCAGCCTCTCCAATCATCCCTTTGTCGCCGAGCACCGCGAGCTGATTCATAAGATCGGCGTGACCGGAGGTAAGGTAGAGAGCCGGATCGCGGCTGCGGACAAAGATGCTACCTATCTCTTGGCAGACGTGGAGGTGATTGCCACCTACAAGCTCCACAACCTAAGCCGCATTAGGCTGGAGAACATTTTCCATCGCTTGTTCGGTGCGGCACAGTTGGATTTGACGATTGAAGACCGATTCGGCAATCCGGTCAAACCGAGGGAGTGGTTCCTGGTCCCGCTCCATGTAATTGACGAAGCGGTTGCGCGAATTCGGGATGGGTCTATTACCGATATGGTTTACGACCCGGAGACCGCGCGTCTAAACCGGCGGTGAGCAAGTCTTAGTCATACGTCCGATGACCGAGCCCGGAGCCATTCACGGCCGTTAGAAGCAGCCGGCTCAGAAGAGCCTAACCCACCAGGGGCGCAAACGCATGCCCAGTTCGGTGGTGTAGCTAACGGTGGCGCTGCGCAGCCACATCCCGGAGCCAGCCCAGGGTTTCCTGTTCGAGCTGGTCTTCGGTTGTTATTGTTGTCTTTTCGTTCAACCGGCCAACTGTGCAATGTAGGCAGTGTAGCTGTAGCTGCGGTTTTTCTTCTGCCCGGTCAGCTCGGTGACGATGCCCAGATCTTCCAGTACCTTGACCGCCGCGGTGGCAGTGGGGAAGCTGGTGGCCAGCTTTTGGCGCACCTGGTCGATGGTGAAGCGCGGCATCATCGGCAGCATTTCAAACAAGCGGTAGCTGCTGGGCCCGGCTTTGGGCGAGGCCAGCAAACTGCGGCGGTCGGTAGCCAGCAGCGTGGCAATCGCCACAATGTTGCGCTCGGCATCGTGGGCTGCCGTGGCCACGCCCTCCAGGAAAAATGCCACCCAGCCCTCCCAGTCGCCTTCGGTGCGCACGCTGGATAGGCGGCGGTAATACTCGGCCTGGTGCTGCTTCAGGTAGCCGCTGAGGTACATCAAGGGCTCGGGCAACAAGCCCCAATGCTCCAGCAGCGCGGCAATCAGCAGGCGCCCAATACGGCCATTGCCGTCCAGGAACGGGTGAATCGTCTCAAACTGCAGGTGGACGAGTGCTGTTTTCACCAGCGGCGGCAAGGGCTGCGAGCCGTTGTCACTGTCGTGGATGAAGTGCTCCAGGTCTGCCAGCAAGGCGGGCACCCGCTCCGGCGGTGGCGGTACAAACACCGCATTGCCGGGCCGTGTGCCGCCAATCCAGTTTTGCGAGCGGCGCAACTCGCCCGGTTGCTTGCCGTTGCCGCGGGCGCCGTCCAGCAGCAGCCGGTGGGCATCGCACAGCAAACGCACGCTCAAGGGCAGGCCAGCCGCATCACGCAGTTGCGACTGCACCAGCCGGAAGGCACGCAGGTAGTTGGTGACTTCTTCCACGTCGTCGGTGTTGCTGACGGCAAAACCCGCTTCTTCGTCAAACAAATCTGCCAGCGTGGCCTGGGTGCCTTCAATCTGCGAGGTCAGCAGCGCCTCTTTGCGGATGGCGCTGTAGAGCAGCCAGTCCACCGACGGCACCAGCCCGGCAACACCCGACAACCGGGCCAGCGCCAACTCGGCCGCACGGTTGGCCTCCATAAAGGACTCGGGCGCCAGCGCCGGCCCGGATGGTGGCAGCCCGTGCGGCACAAACGCCTGCACGGACTCGCCCGAGGTAATAGAGGTGACGTAGGTGCCGGTGCTGCGCATGGTGTGAAAGAAGTCTTTAATTTGACAGAGTCACATTAAATCAATCTTTAATACGAAGCGCAAGTATGAAAACAGGTTTGAACAGAGGCTTGGATGACCTGGAACCCGGGGGTGGCGATATCTACCACGTCAAATTGGCTTGTAGCCTTTGTGGGGTGTGCGCAAACAGCTATTAAAAACATAGTAACCGCCGCCGATGAGTTTCAAAACTTGATATCACAATCTGTGACATCAAGATGGGGCGGGCGTCGCAAACTCCCTTTGGCCTTCACCGAGCAGGGCGGATCCATGGCTTTTTAACGTCAACTTGTCAGTGACAAGCAAATCAGATACATTCTGTATTCGCAATTCAAGAATATAGAATTAAATGCAATTAAAACCTCAAGATTTCGTGGTGGCCCTGAAGCTGGTGGCTTGGGGCGACCAGCGCTGGACGTATGCGCAGCTGGCCCAGGAGCTGGGTTTAAGTGCGTCTGAGGCGCACGCCTGCATCAAGCGCGGCTTGCAGGCGGGGCTGCTGGTGCAAAACTACGACGCGCTTGCGCCAGAGGTGGCTGCGCTAGCGGCGCAAGAGCCCGCCGCCATTTACCGAGTGGCGCGGCGCAAGCGGGTCAGCCGCGAAGACGCTCCTGCCGACAACCCGGTGCGCCCGCACGCGCGCCAGTTGGCCGAGTTTGCGCTGCACGGTGCCAAATATGCCTTCGCGGCCGACAAAACGCCTTCGGCCATTGGCGTGCCCACAAGCCATAGCGCTCCGGCATTTGCAGGTGTGTTCGCGCCGGGGTCTGAAGATTACGTGTGGCCGCACCCCAATGGCACCATGCGCGGAGTCGGCATAGAACCCTTGCACCCCAGCGTGCCTTTTGCTGCCATGCGGGACGCCAGCTTGTATGAAATGCTGGCCCTGTTTGACGCCTTGCGGGTAGGGCGCGCGCGTGAGCGCGGCATGGCCGTGGAGCGGCTGCAGGCGCTGATTGACCCGTCTGCGCCCAAGCCACCGAAAAGGCCTGCGCGTGGCTAATCCCAATCTTGGTTTGTTGGTGGGTATGGCCCGGGCATTGGGCCCGTTGTGCGAGCGTGTGGTGTTTGTGGGTGGATGTGCCACTGGTCTTTTACTGCCTGTACCTGGCCTGCTGGACGTACGGCCTACGGAAGATGTCGACGGCATTGTGGAAGTGGCCACGCTGGCGGGCTATCACGCGTTGGCCGACGAATTGCAGCAGCAGGGCTTCAGGCAAACGATGGAAGACAACACGCCACCGTTTCGCTGGTTCTGGCAGCGCATGCAGCTAGACCTTGTGCCACTGGACGAAAAGGTGCTTGGCTTTGCCAACCGCTGGTATCGCGCAGGGTTTGATGCTGCAGTGCAAACCGAGGTGGCGCCGGGGCTGGTGCTGCGTCATTTGTCTGCGCCGTACTTTTTGGCAACCAAGTTTGAGGCGTTTTATGACAGGGGCAGCAATGATGTCTACACCAGCCACGACCTGGAAGACATTCTCACCGTGATTGAAGGACGTGCAGATTTGGTGCAAGAGCTGTCAACGGCTTCAGCGGATGTGCGCGAGCATGTGATGGACTGCGTCGCCAAACTGCTGGTCAGCCCGGATTTCAACAACGCGCTGGCGGGCTTGCTCAGTCAACCCGACAGGGAGCCGTTGGTGCGCGCCCGGCTGCAACAATTTACGGTGCGGGCCAAGTTGGCTGGACTTGGCCTTACGGATACCGATGTGGCAGACGCTGTAGCTTGGGCACGGAAGGTGCCCTAAGGTATTGTCCATATGCTACTAAAACAATAGCTGCTTGCCCAAAGCCTCTGCTGGTGGGAGCCCGATTCGACTATTAAAAAGCCGCTGGTGTCCATCAGCGGCTTTTCTCTATCTGGTGTCTGGCGAGCCAATCAAGCCGAACCCCAAACCTCCTGCGCCGTCTCGATCACCAGCCGCAGCTTGGCGCGCTGTGCTTCCACCGCAATGTCGTTGCCGTGCACGGTGCTGCTGAAGCCGCATTGCGGTGACAGCGCCAGCTGCTCCAGCGGGGCGTACTTGGCGGCTTGTTCGATGCGGTTTTTCAGCTCGTCCTTGTCTTCCAGGGTGCCGAACTTGGTGGTGACCAGGCCCAACACCACGGTTTTGCCCTTGGGCAGGAAACGCAGGGGTTTGAAGTCACCGCTGCGGATGTCGTCGTACTCCATGAAGTAGGCGTCCAGGTTCATCTCTTTCAGCAGCGCCTCGGCCACGGGTTCGTAGTTGCCGCTGGCGGCGTGGGTACTTTTGAAATTGCCGCGGCACAGGTGCATGGCCAGCAGCATGCCGGGCGGCTTCTGCGCAACCACCAGGTTGATGAACTTGGCGTAGCGGTGCGGCAGCTCGTTGGGGTCGTCACCGCGCTGGCGGGCGGCTTCGCGCATTTTTTCGTCGCACAGGTAGGCCAGGTTGGTGTCGTCCATCTGCACATAGGTGCAGCCGGCGGCGGCCAGGCTGCGCAGCTCGTCGCCGTAGGCATTGGCCACGTCCTGGTAGAACTCAGGGTCGAGCTCGGGGTAGTGCTGCTTGCTGATGCCGGCGCGGCCGCCGCGGAAGTGCAGCATGGTCGGCGAGGGGATCGTCACCTTGGGCGTGTTGCCCTTGCTCACCTGGCTCTTGAGGTACTGGAAGTCGGCGAGCTGGATGTCTTTGACGTGGCGCACCTTGTCGATCACGCGCATCACCGGCGGGGCCAGCTCCTGCGTGCCATCGGGGCGAATCACGGTGACCGGGATGTCGGTTTTCACGCCGCCGATCTGCTCGAGGAAGTCAATGTGGAAATAGGTGCGGCGGAACTCGCCGTCGGTGATGCTTTTCAGGCCCACGTCTTCCTGGAACTTGACGATCTCGGTGATGGCCTTGTCTTCCACCTTGCGCAGCTGCTCGGGCGTGATCTCGCCCTTGGCTTTCTGTTCGCGCGCTTCCAGCAGGTACTTGGGGCGCAGAAAACTGCCAACGTGGTCGTAGCGGGCGGGCAGGTGAGGGGTGGGGGTGCTCATGAAGGTCTCCTGGGAAATTTCTTGACGACGAAGCTGCCATGTTAAAGCATGAATTTCACCCCTCTATGAATACATAAACCCGACAAAATCGCTCCAAATAGCCATTTTCAGTTGATTTTCAGGGTTTTATGTATACAGTACGTATTCATGAAAGCTGAAAACCCCTCTTTTCCCCTGAACGCCTGGTACGCCGCTGCCTATGACGTGGAGGTGGGCCGCAAGCTGCTGGCGCGCACCATCTGCAAGCAGAAGCTGGTGATGTTCCGCAAGCTGGACGGCAGCGTGGCCGCGCTGGAAGACGCCTGCTGGCATCGGCTGCTGCCGCTCTCCATGGGCTCGCTTGATGGCGACGAAGTCACCTGCGGTTACCACGGCCTGGTGTACAACGCGCAGGGCCGCTGCACCCACATGCCGAGCCAGGAAACGCTGAACCCTTCCGCCTGCGTGCGCAGCTTCCCGGTGCTGGAAAAACACCGCTTCATCTGGGTCTGGCCCGGCGACCCGGCCAAGGCCGATCCGGCGCTGGTGCCCGACATGCACTGGAACGACGACCCGGCCTGGGCTGGCGACGGCAAGCTGATCACCGTGCAGTGCGACTACCGCCTGGTGGTCGACAACCTGATGGACTTGACGCACGAGACCTTTGTGCACGGCTCCAGCATCGGCCAGCGCGCCGTGGCCGAGGCACCGTTTGTGGCCACCCATGGCGACCGCAGCGCCACCGTGACGCGCTGGATGGAAAACATCGATGCACCGCCGTTCTGGGCCGGGCAGATCGAACATGCGCGCGGCTACAAGGGCAAGGTGGACCGCTGGCAGATCATCCGTTTTGAGGCGCCATGCACGGTCAATATCGACGTGGGTGTGGCCGAAACCGGCACCGGCGCGCCGCCCAAAGACGGCCAGCCGGGCGACCGCAGCAAGGGCGTCAATGGTTTTGTGCTGAACACGGTGACACCCGAGACCGACGGCAGCTGCCACTATTTCTGGGCCTTTGCGCGCAACTACTGCCTGGGTGAGCAGGCGTTGACGCACAAGCTGCGCGAAGGCGTGGCCGGCATCTTCCGCGAAGACGAACATGTGCTGGAGGCGCAGCAGATCGCGATGAACGAACACCCCGACCACCAGTTCTACAACCTCAACATCGACGCCGGCTCCATGTGGGCGCGCAAGCTGATCGACAAGATGATTGCGCGCGAGAAGCCCGCCAACACCGTGATTCCCATCCGGCAGGCGGCCTGAACCATGGCAAGCACTATCAAAAAGCTAGCTATTGGCGCAGACGTGGCGGGGGGTGATGGCCAAAATGGCATTGAAAGTGCGCAGGTCAGGGCGCTGCTGAAGCTGCGCGAGCTGATTCTTTCGGGCGAGCTCCCGGGCGGCACGCGTATTGCCGAGCTGGCGATTGTCGAGCGCCTCGGCGTTTCGCGCACACCCATACGCGCGGCGCTGATGCGGCTGGAGCAAGAGGGCCTGCTGGAAGCGCTGCCCAACGGCGGCTACGCGGTGAAGATGTTTTCCGAGCGCGACATTGCCGACGCCATCGAGCTGCGCGGCACGCTGGAAGGCCTGCTGGTGCGGCTGGCGGCAGAGCGCGGCGCACCGGCGGTGGTGCTGGCCGAAGCCAAGGAATGCCTGCGCCAGGTCGATGCCGTGCTGGCCGACCCGGCGCTGACTGATGAGGCGTTTTCTGCGTATGTGGACTTCAACGAACGTTTTCATGCGCTGCTGTACGAAATGGCCGACAGCCCCGTCACCGTGCGCCAGCTCGAGCGGGTGGTGAGCCTGCCGTTTGCATCGGCCTCGGCCTTTGTGGTGGTGCAGTCCAACTCGCCGCAGGCGCGCGACATGCTGGTGGTGGCGCAAGACCAGCACTGGCAGGTGCTGGACGCCATCGAGCGCGGGGAGGGCACACGCGCCGAAGCGCTGATGCGCGAACACTCGCGCCTGGCGCAGCGCAACCTGCGCCACGCGCTGTCGGGCCATGCAGGCTCGCACATGCCTGAATCGATGCGGGCTATGAAACTCATTCGCCGCCGCTAGATGCCAACAATCAACGAATCATGAAAAGCAACCAGACCTTGTACCCGGCCACGGTGGTGGCCCTGCGTGACCTGACCCCCACGGTGCGCGAGTTTGAAATCCAACCGGTAGAAGGCGTTGCCGCACCGTGGGAAGCCGGCGCGCACCTGCAGGTGCAACTGCTGGTGGATGGCCAGGTGCAGACGCGCTGTTATTCGCTGGTGGGCCTGCCTGACGGCGCCAGCTACCGCATTGCGGTCAAGCGCATGGACGACGGCCGCGGCGGCTCGCGGGCCATGTGGCAGTTGGCCGTGGGGGACAGGCTGCAGGTCAGCGAGCCGCAAAACCATTTCCCGCTGGACCTGTCGGCGCCGCACTACCTGCTGGTGGCCGGCGGCATCGGCATCACGCCGCTGGTGATGATGGTGCAACAGCTGCAGGCCCACGCGCTGAAAACCGGCGCCACCTTGCGCATGCTGTACGGCGTGCGCACGCAGGACGAGCTGGCGTTTTTGCCGCTGCTGCGCGAAACCCTGGGCGATGCGCTGCAGACCTTTGTCAGCGAGCGCGGGGAAGTGATGAACCTGGCCGCTGAAATTGCCGCCTTGCCGGGTGATGCGCAGCTGTACACCTGCGGACCGGTGCCCATGCTGGAAGCCCTGCGAAAAGCCTGGAGCGATGCCGGGCGCCCGGCGGCCGGCCTGCGGTTTGAAACCTTCGGCAGCAGCGGGCGTTTTGCGGCGCAGGCCTTCCGGGTGCAGGTGCCGCGCCACCATGTCGACATCATGGTGCCGGCCGGCAGCACGCTGCTTGACGCGCTGGAAAACGCGGGGGTGGAAACCCTGTCGGACTGCCGCCGCGGCGAATGCGGGCTGTGCGCCATGGACGTGTTGGCGCTGGAAGGCGAGGCCGACCACCGCGATGTTTTCCTGAGCGAACACGAAAAGCAGCAGTGCAGCCGCATCTGCGCCTGTGTGTCGCGCGTGGTGGGCTCGGTGACGCTGGATTCGGCTTACCGTTCGGACTGAGCTGATGCAGCCCTCCGGCCAGTTGCCCCGTCAATAACGGAGCTTGCCGTCGCTTCCGATCACCGCGATGTCCACAAAATTGCTGCCGATATTGCTTTTGGAAAAATCGACACGAAAGCCGCCGAAATCGATCTCGCCCATGGTCCTGAGGGTTTTCGCCAACCCCGCAGCAGTGGGCTCTTTTTCGGTGTTGCGCTTCAATGCTTCGGCGACCGTGCGCGCTGAAAGGTAACCCTCCAGATGGAAGGACGTGTACTGTTTGAGCTGGGGGAACGAGCCTTTCATCGCAGCCTCGAAATCGCGGTGAATCGGCAGGGTGCGGCCATTCGGGTTGGGGTAGGTCTGCGCAATGCCAACACCGCGCGCGCCTTCAGGGCCCGCGAGCTTGACGATCAGCCCCGAAGGCACATAAGACAGCACAAAAATCGATTGCGAGACGCCGGCTTTTCGCAAGGCCGCCACACCCTCGGCCATGAAACGCGGCGCCCCCAGGATCAGCACACCTTGGCCGCCCAGGGCGACGATTTGCTGGCTCGCAGTCGCCAGCGCGGGGGCGTCGGGGGCTGACTTCACGCCCTTGAGTTCCAGTCCGGCGGAGCGGCCGGCTGCCTCCTGTGCCACGGCCATGCCGGAGGTGCCAATGGGCAGATCCTGGTACAGCACCGACAGCCGCGTCATGCCGATGGTGCGCGAATGGGTGACCATTTTCTCGATTTGCTGCTTGTCGCCCGCACGGATGTGAAAGAGTTTGGGGTGGCCGGGCGCCCGGAAGCTTTCCGCGCCTGGAATGGCATTCATCACAAGCACGTCGGCGTTGTCGAGGAGCTTGTCGTCGAGCATGCGTTTGAGCGCGTTGGAACCTATGGGCGAAAGCAGGACCAAGGGCTTTTTCTCAAGTGCCTTTTTGAACTGTTCGACAAAACCATCGGCCGAATAGCGGTCGTCGGCCTCGAAAAAACTGATCTTGCGCCCCCGGATACCCTGCTTGTTGGCTTCGTTGACATAGGCCTTGATGCCCTGGTTGATCTCGGGTGCGTCGGGCACCGGAAGCACCGTGAATGGGCCGATCTGGCCCAGCACGATCTCTTGCGCGTTCACCGCTGGTATCACGGCCAGCGCGGTGAGTATGAACGCGGTGCGTATGGCGAGACGTTTTACTGTTGCGTTTGTCATCGTGCCTCCTGGTTGTAAGTCAATGTGTTTAGTTTAAGGAGATACCTCGGGCGCTGATATATTAAAAATGCATAGCTGTTAGACCGTCTCCGGGCGTTCCAATGGCGGTTTGGCAAGGTGACAATCCGCAATGACCCCATGGGGAAAGCGCCACCGCAGCAGTACCCTCATACCTCAACACCAGAACTGGAGACTGAAAATGAACAAAAGAAACCTTTTCAAAACCGCCGTGGCGGTTGCTGCCTTGTGCGCTGCCGGCGCCGGTTTTGCACAGCAGGTCACGCTTCGCCTGCACCAGATGCTGCCGCAGCAGGCCACCATTCCGGCGAAGGCTTTGATCCCCTGGGCGCAGAAGGTGGAGAAGGACTCCGGCGGGAAAATCAAGGTGCAGCTGTTTCATGCCATGCAGCTTGGCGGCACGCCGCCCCAGCTGTTCGACCAGGCCCGTGACGGCGTGGTGGACCTGACCTGGACCGTGCTGGGTTACACGCCGGGCCGCTTCAACAAGTCGGAAGTGTTCGAGCTGCCCTTCATGAGTGGCAACGCCGAGCAGTCGTCGCGCGCGTTTCAGGAATACGTCGAGAAATTCGCCGCCGATGAGTTCAAGGACGTCAAGCTGATTGCCGTGCACACGCATGGCCCGGGGCTCTTCCACACGAAGACGCCGGTGACGGGGCTTGAAAGCCTGCGCGGCATGAAGATCCGCGGCGGCTCGCGCGTGATCAGCAACATGCTGGCCAAGCTGGGCGCCACACCCGTGGGCATGCCCGTGCCGGCCGTGACCGACGCGCTGTCCAAGGGCGTGATCGATGGCACCACCATTCCCTGGGAAGTGACGCCTGCGCTGAAGGTCAGCGAGCTGGTCAGGAACCACACCACCTTTGCCGGCAAGGAAGGCCTTTACACGCAGACCTTTGCGTTCTCGATGAACAAGGCGGCCTACGAGAAATTGCCGCCCGACCTGAAGAAGGTGATTGACGCCAACTCCGGCATCGAAACCGCGGCCATGTTCGGCCGTGCGATGGACGAAGGTGACAAGGTGGGCCGTGCCATCGCTGAAAAAGCGGGCAATAACATCGTTGCGCTGGACATCGCCGAGACACAGCGCTGGCGCCGTACGGCCTCCACGGTGGAGACCGACTGGGTTGCCGAAATGAAGGGCAAGAACATCGACGGTGCCAAGCTGGCTTCCGAAGCCCGCTCGCTGATCGCCAAGTACCAACGATAATTGGCGCGCGCAGGCCGTTCGCGGCCTGCCGGTTTTTTGCCCACAAACGCTGCTCCTGTTTCGCTGCAAAGGCGAAGGGTGCGGCTTACTCTTACATGGTGATGAATTGAAGCTGCTTTCCCTGTTGGCCAGAGCCTGCGCGGTCCTGGCGGGTGTCATCCTGACCGTTATCACGCTGATCACCTGCGTCAGCCTGATCGGACGCAACACCGTCGGCACGACGCTGGTCGGCGACTATGAACTGACCGCCGCCGCCGCCGGTGCCGCCGTGGCGCTGTTCCTGCCCTGGTGCCAGCTGCGCCGTGAAAACATCATCGTGGACTTTTTCACCTCGCGCCTGTCCGCCGCAGCCAATAGCGGGCTGGACCGCTTTGGCAGCGCGCTGATGGGCGTGGTGATGCTGTTGCTGGCGTGGCGCACCACGGTGGGTGGCATGAATGCCTTCAGCTCCAACTCCACCACCATGATGCTGGGATTCCCCGAGTGGATCATCTACGTACTCATGGTGCCCCCGATTGTCCTGACTGGGGTGATTGCCCTGGCTCAGACCGTGTATGGCGATTTTTCGGAGCAGGGCCAATGAGTTCCTTGATGTTGGCGGGCCTTATTTTTGCCTGCATGCTGGTGTTGATGGCGATTCGCGTGCCGATCGCCATTTCCATGTTTGTCGCCGGTGTTTTCGGCTACCTGTACCAGGTCGGCCTGGCGCCGTTCCTGAACAACCTCAATGGCCTGACCTACGCCCGGTTTGCGAGTTACGACCTGTCGGTGATTCCGCTGTTCATCCTGATGGGCAACTTCGCCACACAGGGCGGTATTTCCAAGGCCCTGTTCCAGTTTGCGAGCGTGGTGATGGCGGGTTTTCGCGGCGGCCTGGCCATGGCGGCCGTGATGGCCAGCGCGGCCTTCGGCGCCATCTGCGGCTCGTCCATCGCCACGGCGGCCACCATCACCTCGGTGGCCTTGCCCGAGATGAGGCGCCACGGGTATTCGGGGCGTCTTGCCACCGGCACGCTGGCGGCAGGCGGTACGCTGGGCATCCTGATTCCGCCGTCCGTCCCCCTGGTGATCTACGCCATCCTGACCGAGCAGAACATTGCCAAGTTGTTTGCAGCGGCCACCGTCCCCGGCATCATTGCCATGTGCGGGTACATGATTGCCATCGCCGTTTATGTGCGCCTGTTCCCCGGTCATGCGCCCGAGCATGACGACGACCGTCCGCGCATGACGCTGGCCGGTGTGATGGCCGTGGCGCCCATCGCCGTCATCTTCACCATCGTGTTCGGCGGCATCTACGGCGGGCTGTTCACGCCCACCGAAGGCGCAGGCGTGGGAGCGGCGGCCACGTTCGTCGCGGCCCTTCTGCGGCGCGAGCTGACGCTCGAGAAAATCAAGCTGTGTTTTTATTCCACGGCGGGCGCCAGCGCGATGATCTTCATGATCTTCATCGGCGCCGACATGATGAACACCGCCCTGGCGCTGACCCAGGTGCCGGCGCAGCTGGCCACCGTCATCCAGGGCTGGAACGTGGCGCCGGTGATGGTGGTGTCGGGCATTTTGCTGTTCTACGTGGTGCTGGGCGCGGTGATGGACGAGTTGTCCATGATCCTGCTGACCATCCCGATCTTCTTTCCGGTGGTGATGGGGCTGGACTTCGGCATGCCCAAGGAATCCGTGGCCATCTGGTTCGGCATCATGGTGCTGATGACGGTGGGCTTCGGCCTGCTGGCGCCGCCGGTGGGCCTCAATGTCTATGTGGTCAACGGCATGGCCAAGGGCGTGCCCATCTCCGAGAGCTACAAGGGCGTGATGCCCTTCCTGGTCAGCGACGTGCTGCGTACCATCCTGCTGCTCGCGTTTCCGCCCATCTCGCTGTGGCTGGTCAGGTTCGTGGGGTAGTGCGCGCAGGCACTGCACAGCTCCTGAGGTGCTATTGAATCAGTAGCTGACTACGCCCGGCTGGCATGGGCTGGGGCCACTTTTAATTCATTGTTTCCTGTCAAACCGGCCGCACCTGTCATACAGGTTTGTTCTGGCTGCCAGATGGCGGGGTGGCTTCCGGTCACGTGCTGCATGGGCCAAAATGCCCAATATCAACGACACGCAACACGGCAGACACCCACATGACTGTTCATCGCTTTGCCTCCGGCCTTCTGGCCTCCCTGCTGCTGGTTTCGCTGGCCGCGGCACAAACCTTCCCGAGCAAACCCGTCAGGATCGTGGTGCCTTTCGGCGCTGGCGGCGTGGCCGACCTGACGGCACGCACGGTGGCGCAGAAGCTGGGTGAGTCGCTCGGCCAGCCGGTGGTGATCGAGAACAAGCCCGGTGCCGGCGGCGTGGTGGCCGGCGACACGGTGGCCAAGGCCGAGCCTGATGGCCACACCCTGCTGCTGATGTCCAACGGCACGGCGGTCAGCGCAGGCCTGTTCAAGTCGCTGCCGTTCGACACGCTGCGCGATTTCGCGCCGGTCTCTACCCTGGGTTTCTTTGACATTGCCATCGTCACGCCGGCCGACTCGAAGTTCAAGACCCTGGGCGAGCTGCTGGCCTTTGCCAAGGCCAACCCGGGCAAGCTCAATGTCGGCACCATCAACATCGGCAGCACGCAAAACCTGACGGCCGAGCTGTTCAAGACCAGCTCGGGTGCCGACATGCAGATCGTCCCGTTCAACGGCACGCCGGCAGTCATCACGGCCTTGCGCGGCGGGCAGATTGATGCTGCGGTGGAAATCCTCGGGCCGGTACTGCCGCAGATCAAGGCCAATGCGCTGCGCGCACTGGCTGTCACCGGCGAGAAGCGCGCCGCCGTGCTGCCCGAGGTGCCGACGGCCAGGGAAAGCGGCCTGCCCACCTTTGTGGCCTCCAGCTGGAACGCGCTGGCCGCGCCGGCCAAAACCTCCAAAGACGTGATCGCCCGGCTGAACAAGGAGATCATCGCCGCGGTCAATTCGCCGGATGTTCGCAAGAAGCTGCAGGACCTGAACGTCGAAGCACGCTCCAGCTCGCCGGAGCAGGCAGCCGCATTGCTGGCCAGCGAAACCAGGCGCTGGGGTGAGGTGATCACCCGCGCCAGAATACCGACACAGTAGGAATGCAACAGGCCGGGGCCTGGCGTGGCGCCGGGCCGGCCGCAGGAGAAAATTCATGAAGTTTGAACACATGGGCATGGTGGGTTACGGCGAGGTTGGCAAGATTTTTACCGCCGGCCTCAAGGACAGGTTTTCAGGTAGCAGCGCCTGGGACCTCAAGTTCGAAGCACCCGCGCTGCGTGAAGCGCAGCTGGCGCATGCAGCGCAGGCAGGCGTTGCAGCGTGTACCTCCATGGCCGAGCTGTGCGGGCGTTCCGACCTGGTGGTCTCGGCCGTCACTGCGTCGAACACGCTGGCGGTGGCGCAGGCGGCAGCGCCGCATATCCGGCGCGGCGCGGTGTTCCTGGACCTCAATTCCGCATCGCCCGGCACCAAGCAGCAGGCAGCGGCCCTGATCGATGCCGCGGGTGCGCATTATGTCGAAGCGGGCGTGATGACCTCGGTGCCGCCTTACGGCATCCGGGTGCCGATGTTGCTGGGTGGTGCACGTGCGGCCGAACTGGCCGCGGTGCTTGCGGCCTGGGGCATGGATGCAAAAGCGGTCAGCGAAAAGCTGGGCGTGGCCAGCGCCATCAAGATGTGCCGCAGCGTGATGATCAAGGGCCTGGAGGCGCTGGTGATCGAGAGCTACACCACTGCGCGTGCCTACGGCGTGGAAGCGCATGTGCTGCCGACGCTGGCCGAAACCTTCCCCAGCATTGACTGGGAAAAGCAGGGCGCCTATTTCTTCAGCCGCGTGGTGCAGCACGGCCAGCGCCGGGCCGAGGAGATGCGCGAGGCGGCCAACACCGTGCGTGAAGCCGGGCCGGGGTTCGACCCCTTCATGGCTTCAGCCATTGCCGACAAACAGCAATGGGTGGCCGACCAGGCCCGGGAGGGTGTCTTCAAAGACATTGGCAAGGATGCCCGCTGGCAGGACTACGCGGACCGCCTGCTGGCCGCCGTCCCGAAAAAAACCTAATCAGTCTTGACCCGGCCCGACTGGATCACGGGTTTCCATCTGGCGATTTCACTGGCGATGTGTTTGCCGAAGGCCTCGGGCGTGGTGGGCGTGGCGACCGCACCTTCGTTGTTCAGCCGCGTTTTGAGTTCCGCCGAGTTCAGCGACAGGTTGATCTGTGCATTGAGCCTGGCAACAATCTCGCGCGGTGTGCCGGCCGGAGCCACCACGCCATACCACTGGTCGGCCTCGAAATCCCTGTAGCCCGCCTCTGCCACCGTGGGCAGATCGGGCAGGGCCGGAAGGCGCTGCGGTGAGGAAACGGCAATCGCGCGCAACTGGCCGTTTTTGATCGGGCCCAGCACGGCAGGTGCGCCGGTGAACAGCACCTGGATCTGCCCGCCGATCAGGTCGTTGACTGCGGGGGCGGTACCCCGGTATGGAATGTGCAGCAGCGAAGTGCCGGTCTGCAGCTTGAAATACTCGGTGGCCAGGTTGGCCGCGCTGCCGTTGCCGCCGGAGCCGTAGTTGAGCTGGCCGGGACGCGACTTCGCCAGCGCCACCAGCTCTTTCACCGAGCGCGCTGCCACCTGCGGGTTCACCACCAGCACATTGGGCACACGCGCCACCCAGGCCACGGGTGCAAAACTTTTGAGCGGGTCATAAGGCAGGGCCGGGTAGAGCGAGGGGTTGACTGCCAGCGTGCCGATGTGGCCCATGAGCAGGGTGTAGCCGTCCGGCGCGGCTTTGGCCACCTTGTCGGCGCCCAGGCTGCCGCCCGCGCCGGGCACGTTGTCGATGACAACCGCCTGGCCCCAGGCCCTGGTCAGCTCCTGGCCGATGGCGCGCGCGAGGATGTCCGTGCTGCCGCCGGGCGTGAAGGGAACAACGAGGCGGATGGGTTTGGTGGGGTAGCTTGCACCGGCAGTAGCGGGGGCTTGTGCCGTGGCGGCGCCTGCAGCCAGCAGGGTTGCGGCGAGAAACAGGCGGCTTGTCAGGGGTGTCAAAGGTCTGCTCCGGAAATGAGGGTGACTGGCCATGCTCAGAGGTAGGGCTTGAGGGCTTCGACCACCACCGCCTTGACGACGTCGATGGCCATTTTTTGCGTGTCGGTGCTGGCGCGGCGTGCAGAGCGCACCAGCATCAGCTCGCTCATGATGCGTGGGGAGCGGATGCTGCGCAGGCTGAATTGGGCCGTGTCTTCGACGTTGCTCAGCGTGTAGCTGGGCAGCACGGCGTGGCCCATGCCCTCCCTGACCAGGCTCAGGATGGCGTTCAGGCCGTCCACCTCCAGCGAGATTTGCGGCTTGCAGCCGATGGTGATCATTTCGCCTTCGATCAGGATGCGGAAGGCATTCGGCCGGCTGGGCAGGATGAGGGGAAGGGTGGCGACTTCGGCGAGGCTGATGGGCTGGCGCTTGCCCGTGCTGCCTTTTTTGACGGGCGCCTTGATGCTGCCCTTGCGTGAAATCAGCACCAGCTCTTCCGAGTGCAGTGTGATGGTTTCCAGCTCGGGTGAACGTTCGGAGTTGTAGAGCACGGCCATGTCGAGGTTGCCCACGCGCAAACCTTCCTGCATCAGCATCGAAAAACCTTCGGTCAGCGTCAGTTGCGCGTGCGGCAGTTGCTGCCTGAAGGCCTGGGTCAGCGGCACCGTGATGAGTTTGGACAGGCTGGGCGGCAGGCCGATGGACACCCGGCCCGCCAGGCCGCCGCGCACTGCGCCCAGCTCTTCGCGAGCGACTTCCACCTGGTGCAGGATGCCGCGCCCGTGCTTGAGCAGCAGCTTGCCGGCTTCCGTGGGAATGGCGCCGCGTCCGGTGCGCGTCAGCAGGTTTTGCCGCAGCTCGACTTCGAGCAGCCGGATCTGGCGGCTCAGGGCCGGCTGGGCAATGTCGAGCGCGATGGAGGCGCGCGTGAAGCTGCCCAGTTCGGCCACGCGCACGAAGTACTCGAGTTGCTTGAGATCCATGGCCGTCTTTTTGAATAACCTTTGGCTTATTATGCCCAAATGTTATACCTGCTAGTCCGGGCCATGCCTTTCCACCGGGCGCGGAACGACCCAGAATCCCTTCATGCAAAGCGCCATTCCCTCCATCAAGGGCATCTCCTCCATGGCCACCCGCCAGGTGCTGGCCGAGCTGGTGGCCGGGTTCCAGCAGCAGTCGGCTTGCGCAGTCACCATGGAGGCCGTGGGCGGCGTCGATGCCGCGAAACGTGTGCAGGCCGGTGAAGCCTTCGATGTGGTGGTGCTGGCCTCCGACGCAATCGACAAGCTCATCGCTGCCGGCCACCTGCAGGCGGGCAGCAAGGTCGACCTGGTCCGCTCCGGCGTCGCCGCCTGCGTGCGTGCCGGCGCGGCGCTGCCCGACATCGGTTCGGAAGACGCGGTGAAACGCGCCGTGATGGCCGCAGATAGCATCAGCTATTCCACCGGGCCCAGCGGCGTGGCGCTGGCCAGGCTGTTCGAGCGCTGGGGCATTGCCACAGACATACAGGGCCGCATGGTGCAGGCCCCGCCGGGTGTGCCCGTCGGCGCACTGGTGGCGCGCGGCGAGGTCGAGCTGGGCTTCCAGCAACTGAGCGAGCTGCTGCACGTGGAAGGCATCACCGTGGTCGGCCCGCTGCCGCCAGCGATCCAGATCATCACCACCTTTTCCGCCGGCGTTCATGCCAGCGTGGCGGCCGGTTCGCAGCAGGCGGAGCGGGTGCATGCCATGTTGGACTACATGCGCTCGCCACAAGCCGCCGAAGCGAAACAGCGCCAGGGCATGGAACCGGCCTGAACACATCACGAACACAGGAGAAAGCATGAGCCTCATCATTGACTGCCACGGTCACTACACCACGGCACCCAAGGCGCTGGAGAACTGGCGCAACCAGCAGATCGCGGGCATCAAGGACGCGTCCGTCATGCCCAAAGCGGCCGATCTCAAGATCAGCGACGACGAGCTGCGCGAGAGCATTGAGACCAACCAGCTCAGGCTGATGAAAGAGCGCGGCAGCGACATCACGCTGTTCTCGCCGCGCGCCAGTTTCATGGCCCACCATATCGGCGACTTCAATGTCTCCAGCACCTGGGCGGCCATTTGCAACGAACTGTGCTTCCGCGTGAGCCAGCTTTTCCCCGACCACTTCGTGCCCGTGGCCATGCTGCCGCAGTCACCGGGTGTCGATCCGAAAACCTGCATTCCCGAGCTGGAAAAGTGCGTCAAGGAATACGGCAATGTTGGTATCAACCTGAACCCCGATCCTTCGGGCGGCCACTGGACTTCGCCGCCGCTGACCGACAAGCTCTGGTACCCCATCTACGAAAAGATGGTCGAGTACGACCTGCCGGCCATGATCCATGTCTCGACGTCCTGCAACCCGGCCTTTCATACCACCGGCGCGCATTACCTGAACGCCGACACCACGGCTTTCATGCAGCTGATTCAGGGCGATTTGTTCAAGGACTTTCCGACCTTGCGCTTTTTGATTCCGCACGGCGGCGGCGCCGTGCCTTATCACTGGGGGCGCTTCCGCGGTCTCGCGCAGGAGATGAAGCGTCCGCTGCTCAAGGACCACCTGCTCAACAACGTGTTTTTCGACACCTGCGTCTACCACCAGCCAGGCATCAACCTGCTGAACACCGTGATCCCGGTGAAAAACGTGCTGTTTGCGTCCGAGATGATTGGCGCGGTGCGCGGCATCGACCCGGAAAGCGGCCACTACTACGACGACACCAAGCGCTACATCGAGGCTTCCACGATCCTGAGCGCGGACGACAAGCACCAGATCTATGAAGCCAACACGCGCCGCGTGTTCCCGCGCCTTGACGCGCTGCTCAAAAAACAGGGGAAATGAACATGTTCGAACTCGGCGTTGTTTACCGCAACATCACAAGGGCCGACCGCGCTGCGGCCGACCGCATGGCGCAATACGGCTCGGCCACCGTGCACGAAGCCATGGGCCGTGTGGGCCTGATGAAACCTTATATGCGGCCCATCTATCCCGGGGCGCAGGTGTCCGGCACGGCCGTTACTGTGCTGCTGCAGCCCGGCGACAACTGGATGATGCACGTGGCGGCCGAGCAGATCCAGCCCGGTGACATCGTGGTGGCGGCCTGCACCGCCGACAACACCGACGGTTTCTTCGGCGACCTGCTGGCCACCAGTTTCATGGCGCGTGGCGCGCGCGGCCTCATCATCGACGGCGGCTGCCGCGACGTGAAGACGCTGCAGGAGATGGGCTTCCCGGTGTGGAGCCGCGCCATCAGTTCCAAGGGCACGGTCAAGGCCACGCTGGGCTCGGTCAACATTCCGGTGGTTTGCGCGGGCATGAGCGTCAACCCGGGCGACGTGATCGTCGCCGATGACGACGGCGTGGTGGTGGTACCGGCCGCGCTGGCGGCGAAGACTGCCGACGCCGCTGCCGCGCGTGAAGCCAACGAAGGGGAGAAGCGCGCCAAGCTGGCCTCCGGCATTTTGGGCCTGGACATGTACAGCATGCGCGAACCGCTGGCCAAGGCCGGGCTCAAATATATTGACTGACGAGCCCATCATGGAAAAAACTGCAACTGGCGACTTCATCAAAACTCCCGGTTGGCTCGACTGGTATGCCGGTCCCAGCAAACCGCGCTTCAAACTGCCGGCTGGCGCGGTGGACGCACACTGCCATGTGTTCGGACCCGGTGCGCAATTTCCCTACGCGCCCGAGCGCAAGTACACGCCATGCGATGCTTCCAAAGACCAGCTGTTCGCACTGCGCGACCACCTGGGCTTTGATAAAAACGTGATCGTGCAGGCTACCTGCCACGGCAGCGACAACCGCGCGCTGGTCGATGCCCTCCGGCACTCGAACAACAAGGCGCGCGGCGTGGCCACGGTCAAGCGCGATGTGTCCGACGCCGAACTGCAGGACATGCATGCTGCCGGCGTGCGCGGTACACGCTTTAATTTTGTCAAGCGCCTGGCCGACTTCACGCCGCGCGAAGTGCTGCTTGAAATTGCCAACCGCATTGCGCCGCTGGGCTGGCATGTGGTGGTGTATTTCGAGGCGCAGGACCTGCCCGAGCTGTACGATTTCTTCACTGCCCTGCCAACTACCGTGGTGGTAGATCACATGGGCCGGCCCGATGTCAGCAAGCCGGTGGACGGCCCCGAGTTCGCGCTGTTTGTGAAGATGATGCGTGAGCATGACAACATCTGGAGCAAGGTCAGCTGCCCCGAGCGACTCAGCGTGAGCGGCCCGCCGGCTCTGAACGGCGAGCAAAACGCTTACCGCGATGTGGTGCCCTTTGCCCGGCACCTGGTCGAAACATTTTCCGACCGCGTGTTGTGGGGCACCGACTGGCCGCACCCCAACCTCAAAGACCACATGCCCGACGATGGCCTGCTCGTGGATTACATTCCCCACATCGCCACCACGCCTGCGTTGCAGAAGAAACTGCTGGTGGACAACCCGACCCGGCTTTACTGGGGAGACTGATCATGTCACTCGAAAAACCTTACCTTGACGTTCCCGGCACCACCATTTTTGATGCCGAGCAGTCGCGCCTGGGCTACCACCTGAACCAGTTTTGCATGTCGCTCATGAAAGCCGAGAACCGTGCGCGCTTCAAGGCCAACGAACGTGCCTACCTCGACGAGTGGCCCATGAGCGAAGAGCAGAAGCAGGCGGTGCTGGTGCGTGACCTGAATCGCTGCATCAAGGCGGGCGGCAACATTTATTTCCTGGCCAAGATCGGCGCCACCGACGGCAAGAGCTTCCAGCAGATGGCGGGCAGCATGACCGGCATGACCGAGGAGGAATACCGCGACATGATGATTGGCGGAGGCCGCTCTGTCGAGGGCAACCGCGTGGTCGGTGAAGACGGAACCGCGCAGGCCCACCGCCAACCCCAAGGCCGAGCCGGCCAGACCCGGAATACCTGAACATGGCCAAAATCACCGCATCCGTTTACACCTCCCACGTGCCAGCCATCGGCGCGGCGCTGGACCTGGGCAAAAGCGGCGAGCCTTACTGGCAGCCCGTGTTCAAGGGTTACGACTTCTCCAAACAATGGCTCAAGGACAACACGCCCGACGTGATTTTCCTGGTCTACAACGACCATGCCACGGCCTTCAGCCTGGAGATGATTCCCACCTTCGCCATCGGCACCGCTGCCGAGTTCACGCCGGCCGACGAGGGCTGGGGCCCGCGCCCGGTGCCCAAGGTCATCGGCCACCCCGAACTGGCCGCGCACATTGCGCAGTCGGTGATCCAGCAGGACTTCGACCTGACCATCGTCAACAAAATGGACGTGGACCACGGCCTGACCGTGCCCTTGTCGCTGATGTGCGGCCAGCCGCAGGCCTGGCCCTGCCCGGTGATTCCGTTTGCCGTCAACGTGGTGCAGTACCCTGTGCCCTCGGGCCGGCGCTGCTTCGAACTGGGCAAGGCCATCCGCAAGGCGGTCGAGAGTTTTGACAAGCCGCTGAAGGTGCAGATCTGGGGCACGGGCGGCATGAGCCACCAGCTGCAGGGCCCGCGAGCCGGCCTGATCAACAAGGAGTTCGACAACGCTTTCCTGGACCAGCTGATTGCCGACCCCGAGAGTCTGGCGTCCAAGCCGCACATCGACTATGTACGCGAAGCCGGCTCCGAAGGGATCGAGCTTGTGATGTGGCTGATCGCCCGTGGCGCCATGGCCGATGTGGCCGGCGGCCCCGCGCCAAAAGTCGCGCACCGCTTCTACCATGTGCCTGCCAGCAACACCGCGGTAGGCCACCTGATTCTGGAGAACAAGTAATGGCAAAAACCATCAAAGTCGCGCTGGCAGGCGCCGGTGCCTTCGGCATCAAACACCTCGACGGCATCAAGAACATCGAAGGCGTGGAGGTTGTCTCGCTGGTCAGCCGCGAGCTGGAGAAAACAAAAGAAGTCGCCGCCAAATACGGCATTGCCCATGTCACCACCGACCTGGCCGACAGCCTGGCGCTCAAGGAGGTGGATGCCGTCATCCTGTGCACGCCGACCCAGATGCATGCCGAACAAAGCATGGCTTGCATGAAGGCCGGTAAACATGTGCAGGTGGAAATTCCACTGGCCGACACTCTCAAAGGTGCGCAGGAGGTGGTGGCCCTGCAGAAGCAGACCGGGCTGGTTGCCATGTGCGGCCACACGCGCCGCTTCAACCCCAGCCACCAGTACGTGCACAAGGAAATTGCGGCGGGCAGGTTCAACATCCAGCAGATGGATGTGCAGACCTATTTCTTCCGCCGCAGCAACATGAATGCGCTGGGCCAGCCACGCAGCTGGACCGACCACCTGCTGTGGCATCACGCGGCCCACACGGTGGACCTGTTCGCTTACCAGTGCGGCAGCCCCATCGTGAAAGCCAATGCCATCCAGGGCCCGATTCACCCGACGCTGGGCATTGCGATGGACATGAGCATCCAGCTCAAGGCGGCCAACGGCGCCATCTGCACGCTGTCACTGAGTTTCAACAACGACGGCCCGCTGGGCACCTTCTTCCGCTACATCGGCGACCGCGCTACCTACATTGCGCGGTATGACGACCTCTTCAACGGCAAGGAAGAAAAAATCGATGTGAGCAAGGTGGATGTGTCCATGAACGGCATCGAGCTGCAGGACCGCGAGTTTTTCGCCGCCATTCGCGAAGGCCGCGAGCCGAACAGCAGCGTGGCCAAAGTGCTGCCGTGCTACCAGGTGCTGCATGATCTTGAACAGCAACTGAGCTAATCGATATAATTGCGGTTCAGGCGCTGAGGGGCGCCTGCCCGCACAAGAGGCTCTCACCCTCCTTCAATTTTTTCTTCAACCTGACAGATCACGGGTTCGTTGGCCAAGCGCGGGATTGGCCTATACGCACCCAGGAGTCTTGTCATGGCATCAATCCCTTCTTTTCCCCATCTTCCCGCGCCGGCTTCTGCCGGCCGCACCCGCAGCGAGCTGAAAAAGCAGTACCGGGAAACCCCGCCGCCCATGGGCGTCTACGCCATCCGCAGCCTGTCCAGTGGCCGCTTGATCGTGGAGGCAAGCACGAACGTGCACGCGGCGATGAACCGCGCCCGCTTCGAGCTGGACCGCAAGTCCTACCGCGACAAGCAACTGCAGCAGGACTGGCTGGCCTTCGGGCCGGACCATTGCCGCTTCGAAGTCATCGACCTCGTCAAGCAACGGGAAGACCCGGCCTTCGATTACAAGGCGGAGCTGGCCGGGCTGCTGACGATGTGGCGCGAGGAGCTGGGCGTATGAAAGCCAATGCACTTGACGATTGCCTGCAGGTCAGCTTGGCTCATGCAAGCCTCACACTGAAACTGGACGACGTTCTGGGCCTCTTCCATGGCCTGAGCCTCGGGGAGTTCATTCTGCTGCGCCTGCTGTCGCAGGCCGAAGGCGGGCGCTTGCCCCTGGCCGGCCTGGTGCGACCTCTGGGTGTGCGTATGTCGGCCGTGCTCCGGCAGCTTGCACCTCTGGAAAAGACGGGCTATCTCCAGCGTGAACCCGGGCGCATGGTGGCCGTGCGGCCGGCCGGACGGGCACGGGTGACCGAGGCTGCAGTGACCGCCGAGGCTGTTTGTTCGGAAGCGCTGGCGGGCATGGATGCCGCGGCGCGCGAGAGCGTGAAGACCGTGTTGTCACAGCTGTGCCGCAGCACCGCACTGGAGCTCGCATGACGGCGATGCTTGATGAACTGAAGACACGCGCGCGGCTTAGTCTCAATGCCGCCCGGCGGGAGGAGGCGGACTCTGCCGGGGTGCGCTTGCGCCATTGTCTGAACCAGGTGGCGCGTGATGTGGGCTTTGCCCACTGGGAGCACGCGCGGGCCGTGCTGGGAGGTTTGGCGACGCGGGAGGACGACATGGGGACGTTCTGGCACGCGCCGCGGACCGGTATTTTGCTGAATCTGTGGCTGGCAAGGTACGAGGAAGCGCGGGCGGCGCTGGAGGCTGACCCGCGGGCCTACCTGCTGCCTTACCGGCGCCAGTTCATGGTCGTTCAGGCAGATTTCATTCAGGAACTGGGCGTGGACGCGAACCATCCCGCATGGGCCGAGACCAACCATGACCTGGTGGCTGCTTATGGCGGCAGCCCCTGGTTGACATTGGCCGGCCAGCGGCTGAGGGCTCCACGGACGAGCTTCGTTTCCAGTTAAGCTTGAGTGATGCAAGAGCGAACCATAGGCCCTTTCCACGTTTCAGCCATCGGCCTGGGCTGCATGAACCTGAGCCACGCTTACGGCACGCCGCCGTCGGCAGAGCAGGGCGAACGTGTGCTGCTGGCGGCGCTGGACGCCGGTGTCACGCTGTTCGACACGGCGGCGCTGTACGGCTTTGGCGCCAACGAAACTCTGGTGGGCAAGGTGTTGTCAAAGCACCGCAGCCGCTTCACGCTGGCCAGCAAGGGCGGCATGGCAGGCGTTCAGTTTGAAGATGGCGTCAAGCGTGTCATCGACGGCCGGCCCGAGGCCATCCGGAAAAACTGCGAAGACAGCCTGAAGCGCCTGCAGACCGATGTGATTGATCTGTACTACCTGCATCGCTGGGACAAGAAGGTGCCGATTGAAGACAGCGTGGGCGCCATGGCCGAGCTGGTGCGTGCGGGCAAGGTGCGCAGCATCGGCCTGTCCGAGGTGTCGGCAGCCGCCTTGCGCAAAGCCCATGCCGTGCATCCCATCGCGGCCGTGCAGACCGAGTATTCGCTGTGGACGCGCAACCCCGAAATCGCGGTGCTCGAGGCCTGCCGCGAACTGGGCGCAACCTTCGTGGCCTTCAGCCCGGTGGCGCGCGGTTTTCTGTGCGACGCGGTGCACGACGTCGGCACCCTGGACGCGAAAGACATCCGGCGTTCGATGCCGCGTTTCGATGCGGCCAACCATGCAGCCAACCTGCGGCTTCTGCCGGGGTACAAGGCGCTGGCGGCGGAGGCCGGGTGCACGCCTGCCCAGTTGGCGCTGGCCTGGCTGCTGCACAAAGCGCCGCACATCATCCCGATTCCCGGCACCACTTCTGTGGAGCATCTGACAGAAGATCTCGCCGCCGCCGACGTGAAGCTCGATGCCGGCCTGCTCGCGCGGGTGCAAGTCCTGATCAACCAGCACACCGTGGCGGGCAATCGCTACAGCGCGCAGTCGCAGAGCGAAGTCGATACCGAAACGTACTAGTACTGCAACCCGAAAATATCGAAACATGAAAGCGCGTCTTCGCACCCATGGCGGCGTTGCAACCCTTGCGAAGGCGGCCAGCCTTCGCTGCGGTTTGCGCCTTGCCCTGGGCACGAATCCATCACTTTCATCTTGTTCCGATACTTCCAGGTTGCAGCACTAGGCGGCGGCATGCAAGGCACGCTGATGCTTCTGCCGGGCCTGATGTGCGACGCCGCCGCCTGGGCGCACCAGGTGGCGGCCTTGCCGGCCCGCTGCGTGGTACCGGCCTGGGGCTTGCGCAGTTCCCTTTCCGACATGGCCCGGCAAGTGCTGCAGGAAGCACCCACCGAACGTTTTGCGCTGGCCGGGCATTCCATGGGCGGGCGCGTTGCGCTGGAGGTGATGCGCCTGGCACCCCAGCGCGTCGACCGTCTGGCGCTACTGGATACCGGCACGCATCCCCTGGCCCCGGGTGAGGCTGGCGAGAAGGAGCGGGCAGGGCGCATGACCCTGCTGATGCTGGCCCGCAGCCGCGGCATGCGCGCGCTTGGCGAGCAGTGGGCGCGCGGCATGGTTCACCCGGACCAGCTGGACACGCCGCTTTTTGAATCCATTCTGGATATGCTGGAGCGCAGCAACCCCGACCAGTTCGCAGCACAGATCCACGCACTGCTGAACCGGCTCGATGCCGCCGCGCTGTTGCCCGGCATCGAGTGCCCCACACTGGTTTTGTGCGGACGCGACGACGCCTGGAGCCCGCCGCCGCAGCACCAGGCCATGCATGCCGCCATTGCCGGTTCCAGCCTGCGCCTTGTAGACCATTGCGGCCACATGAGCACCATGGAGCGGCCGGCAGAAGTCAGCGCCGCCATGGCGGACTGGCTGGCGCGCGACTGAATCTGATGCTTCAAAAACAATAGCGACTACGACCCGACTGACAAAGGCTAGCGGCCGATTTGACTTGAAAACTGACCCGACGCGGCGTCGGCCAGCGCAGGGGTTACCACGGCGTCCAGTTGCTGACGCAGCCAGCGGTGGGCCGGATCTTGCCGGTAGCGCAGGTGCCAGATCGCGTACATGGGCATGCCCGGGCAGGGCAGGGGCGGCGGGCAACTGACCAGGCCTTGCAGGGTGTGGCGCGCCAGCAGCCCGGGCACCGTCGCAAGCAGCGGGGTGCCGCGCAGAAAGGCGGGCAGTGCGCTGAAGGACGGCACCATCACCGTGAAGTTCCGCTTCAGGCCGCGTGCTGCGAGGACGCGGTCCAGCTCCAGGCTGCGGCGCGGCTCGTAGACCACCGTGGCATGACTGGCGGCCAGGTAGTCGGCCTCGGTACGCGGGGCCTCGCGCACCGCCGGGTCGTAGAAAACCCGGTACTGGTCTTCGAACAGCCGTTTTTGCACGATGTCGCTGCCTTCGGGCGGGCGCGGGCTGATGGCCAGTTGGCAGTCGTCGCTGCGCAGCATTTCCAGCCGCGGCACTGCCGACGGAATCACGCGCAGCACCACACCCGGCGCCTGCGCGCGCAGGCGCGCGGCCAGAGCAGGCAGCAGCAGGTCGCGCTGGAAGTCATTGGCGGCGATCGTGAAGTTGGTTTGCCACTGCGCGGGGTCGAAGTTGCCGAGCCGTGCAAAACGTCCCATGGCGCCCAGCAGTTCTCGCGCCGGTGCGGCCAGGGCCTCGGCGCGCGCGGTGGCCACGATGCCGCGGCCAGCCTTCACAAACAGCGGGTCACCGGTGATGGTGCGCAGCCGGTCCAGGCCGTGGCTCACGGCGGACTGCGTCACGCCCAGGCGCTGCGCCGCCACGGTCACGCTACCGGTTTCGATCACGCTCAGCAGCAGCTGCAACAGCCGGGCGTCCAGGCCGGACCCATCGGTTTCATTCATCTGTTTCATGAGCCTCCATCGGTTTATCTTTTGTAATCGGACGGCAATACTGGGGTACTGATACAGGTCAAGCTCAGGAGATTTCCGTGTCCCAATCCCCGCCGCTACCACCGATTCCCGGCACCACGCTGTTTGATGGCGAGCAGGCCCAAAAAGGGTATGCGCTCAACAAGATGTGTTTTTCCTTCAACAACGCGGACAGCCGTGCGGCCTTCAAGGCCGATGAGGTGGGCTACATGCTTCGCTACGGGCTGAACGAGCAGCAGGCCCAAGCCATACGCACGCGCAACGTCTTGGGCCTGCTGGCGGCCGGCGGCAATGTGTATTACCTGGCCAAGTTCGCCGGCATCCTGGGGCTGGACGTGCAGGACCTGGGCGCCGCGCAGACCGGCCTGAGCAAGGAGGCCTTCAAGGCGCGGCTGCTCGCGCAGAACGATCAACCCGCCACATTGTTGGCCTGAGGAAAAGCACCATGGCAAAAATCATCGGTGGCCTGACCACCTCCCACGTGCCCGCCATCGGCGGCGCGATCGCCCGGGGCGCCCAGCAGGAGCCTTACTGGAAACCTTTTTTTGACGGCTTCCTGCCGGTGCGGGCCTGGCTCGACGAGGTCAGGCCCGACATTGCCGTGGTGTTCTACAACGACCACGGCCTGAACTTCTTCCTGGACAAAATGCCGACCTTTGCCGTGGGCGCCGCGCCCGAGTACCGCAATGCCGACGAAGGCTGGGGCATTCCCACGCTGCCGCCGTTCAAGGGGGTGCCCACGCTGTCCTGGCACATCATCAACGAACTGGTGGACAAGGAGTTCGACATCACGACCTGCCAGGAAATGCTGGTGGACCATGCCTTCACGCTGCCGCTCAAGCTGTTCTGGCCCGAAGGCCCGTGCCCGGTGCTGACGGTGCCTATCTGCATCAACACCGTGCAGTTTCCGCTGCCCAGCGCCAAGCGCTGCCTGGCCCTTGGCAAGGCGGTGGGTGAGGCGATTGCCTCGTGGGACAGCGACAAGAAGGTGGTGGTGATAGGTACCGGCGGCCTGAGCCACCAGCTCGACGGCGAACGCGCCGGTTTCATCAACAAGGCCTTTGACCTGAAGTTCATGGACAGCCTGATCAGCGAGCCCGACTGGGCCGCGCAGTACAGCATCCATGAACTCGTCGAAAAAACCGGCACCCAGGGTGTGGAGCTGCTGATGTGGCTGGCCACGCGTGCTGCCGTGCCGGGCCGCGTGCGCAAGGTGCACACCAATTACCATATCCCGATCTCCAATACGGCCGCCGGCATGATGGCGCTGGCTGCGCTGGACTAGGCAAGCACTTCTGCTCCCAAAAAAATAGCGCCTCACGCCCGTTGAATAAGGGCCTGAGGCGCTTTTTATGCTGAATCCCGGGCCAGGCCCGGGATGGCTGTTTACAGCGTGTCGATGAAGCTGCGCAGCTTGTCCGAACGCGAAGGGTGCTTGAGCTTGCGCAGCGCCTTGGCTTCGATCTGGCGGATGCGTTCGCGCGTCACGTCGAACTGCTTGCCGACTTCTTCCAGCGTGTGGTCGGTGCTCATCTCGATGCCGAAACGCATGCGCAGCACCTTGGCTTCGCGCGGTGTCAGGCTGTCGAGGATGTCTTTGACCACATCGCGCAGGCCGGCCTGCATCGCCGCTTCCAGCGGTGCGGTGTTGGCGCTGTCCTCGATGAAGTCGCCGAGGTGCGAATCATCGTCGTCGCCGATCGGCGTTTCCATCGAGATCGGCTCTTTGGCGATCTTCATGATCTTGCGGATCTTGTCTTCAGGAATCTCCATCTTCTCGGCCAGGATGCTGGCGTCGGGCTCGAAGCCGAACTCCTGCAAGTGCTGGCGCGACAGACGGTTCATCTTGTTGATGGTCTCGATCATGTGCACCGGGATGCGGATGGTGCGCGCCTGGTCGGCGATCGAACGCGTGATCGCCTGGCGGATCCACCACGTGGCGTAGGTCGAGAACTTGTAGCCGCGGCGGTATTCAAACTTGTCGACCGCCTTCATCAGGCCGATGTTGCCCTCCTGGATCAAATCCAGGAACTGCAGGCCGCGGTTGGTGTACTTCTTCGCGATCGAAATCACCAGGCGCAAGTTGGCCTCGATCATCTCTTTCTTGGCGTCGCGCGAGTTGGTCTCGCCTTCGTTCATGCGCTTGTTGATGTCTTTCAGCTGGCCCAGGGGCACGACCACGCGGGCCTGCAGTTCACCGAGCTTGGTCTGCAGTTCCTGGATGGGCGGAACGTTGCGCGCCATGATGGTGGACCAGGGCTTGCCGGAAGCCACCTGTTTCTCGACCCATTTCAGGTTCAGCAGGTTGGGCGGAAAGTCCTTGATGAAGACTTCCTGCGGCATGCCGCATTTCTCGACGATGATGCGGCGCAGCTCGCGCTCTTTCTTGCGCACGTCCAGCACCTGGCCGCGCAGCAGGTCGCACAGCTTTTCAATCGTCTTGGCGGTGAAACGCACGGTCATGAGCTCGTCGCTCAGCGCTTTCTGTGCTTTCGTGTAGGCGGGCGTGCCCCAGCCTTCCTTGTCGTAGGTCTTGTGGACTTTTTCGAACAGGGAGGCGATGGTGTCGAAGCGGCTCAGCGCTTCCTTCTTCAGTTCCTCGAGTTTTTTGGTCAGCGCTTTGGAGCCGCCCTTGCCGTCGTCGTCGTCTTCCTCGTCGAACTCGTCGAAGTCTTCCTCGGCCACGTAATCGTCGGCTTCGTTGGGGTTGGAAAAACCGTCCACCACGGTGGAGATGACCACCTTGCCTTCGCGGATGTCTTCACCCAGGCGCAGGATCTCGGCAATCGTGGCCGGGCTTTCGGAGATGGCTTCCATCATCTTCATCAGGCCGCCCTCGATGCGCTTGGCGATCTCGATTTCGCCTTCGCGCGTGAGCAGCTCGACCGTACCCATTTCACGCATGTACATGCGGACCGGGTCGGTGGTGCGGCCGAACTCGCTGTCCACGGTGGACAGGGCGGCTTCGGCTTCTTCCTCGGCCTCTTCTTCGGTGGCCACCGTCGGGCCGGTGTTGTTCAGCAGCAGGGTTTCGGCGTCGGGCGCCTGTTCGTACACCGCCACGCCCATGTCGTTGAGCATGTTGACCACGACTTCCAGGGTCTCGGCATCGACCAGCTTGTCGGGCAGGTGGTCGGAGATTTCGCCGTGGGTCAGGTAGCCGCGTGTCTTGCCGAGCTTGATCAGGGTTTTCAGGCGCAGGCGGCGCTTGAGCATGTCTTCTTCGGACAGCACGGTTTCATCCAGGCCGAATTCCTTCATCAAGGCACGTTCCTTGGCCTTGCTGATTTTCATGCGCAGCGGCTTGACCTTCTCGGTCGTTTCCGCCACGGGTTCGCCGACCAGGTCGTCTTCGATGTCGGACAGGTCCTCGTCAATGTCGCCCTTGATGGCGATTTTCGGCTTGCGGCCGCGCTTGGCGCCGCCGGCTTCCACGGCTACGGCCGGGTTTTTCGGTGGGCGGCCGGGTTTCTTTTTCACGGGCACATCGGTGCCGGCTGCGGCCGGGGTGACCTTCAGTTCGGCTTCTTTTTTGGCAGCGGGCTTGGCAGTGGAGGCGGGAGACTTTGTCGGCACGGGGGACACTTTCTTGACTGGCTTTTCGGATTTCAGGGGAGCTTTGGGGACTGCGGTCTTTTTGCCGGGAACTGCTGTGGATATGGCGGTTTTTCGGGGTTTTTCAAGCTTGCTGGCCGCCTTCTTGACGGGCGGTCGGGCCGCAGGTTTGGCTGCGGCTTTGGACTTGGGCACGGCTTTGACGGACTTGCTGGACTTCTGGGCAGGCATGGCGAACTCCCGATGTAAAACTTCCTTCAACAGACTGGGTTCCCGGGCACCTGACGGAAGTCAGGACGCGGGCACAAAAAATGCCCGCGCCGGATGGCTGGGCATTTGCAGGCAAGTTGTTTGGGCGAACATTTGGTGTGCAGTCCTTGCGGGGAAGTTGCCCTTCAACCTGTGAGGTCCCGTTCTTGCGGGGGGCGGGTGCCGGAGGTGCTGCTGTCGCGCTTGCCGTAGCGGAAAATCGGATTATACCCTTCTGCCTCATTTTTGGGCAGAAAAACAAGGGAAATTCAGCTTGTTTTCAGGAGGGCGGAAAGTTCTTCATAACGCCGCCGGGCGGAAGGGTCGGCCATGACCTGGGGCAGCAAATCAACCATTTCCTGCTGGCGCTTGAGCTTGAGGAGCTGGTCCAGGATGCTGCGGACCTCGTCCCAGTCGCATTCGATGCCCTCGGGAAGCTGGGCGATCTGGTCAATCGCGTGTTTCTCGTGCGGGTGCTCGCGCAGGCCTTCGCGCAGGGCCGCCCAGGGCTGGGGGCCATGTTCATGCAGCTGGCTCTCCAGCCAGACAAACAGCGGGCCGTGCGGGGCCGGCAGCTCGCACAGCAGCACATGTTCCTCGCTGCTGAGCTTGTCCCAGCTCTGCGGGTCGGTCAGCATCAGGCGCAGCACGCGGTCTTCGCGGCTGGCGGGCAGCACCCGGCCTGCAATGCGCCGCGCAGGACGGCTTCGGCTGGTGCTGGCCGGCCCTGCCAGCGCCGGCAGCGAGGCGGCGTAGGCGCCTTCGTCATGCAGGTCGGCAAAGTTTCCCGAGAAATCCTCGAAATGCGGGGCGGCGCCTGATGTTTCAGGTGTTTTTTGTCGTTGACCCTTGCCAGGCGGGCGCTGACTGCTATTGTTTTTATAGCCTGTGACGGCTGGCTGCCAGATCTGCAGCAGTTCGCGGCTGTCGATCAGCACCTGGTCGGCGATTTCGGCCAGCAGCTGGCGCTTGAGCGTGCCGTCGGGCAGCAGGCTCCAAAGTGGCCTGGCATTGCTGGCCATGTGGGCGCGGCCTTCGGCGGTGTCCAGGTCGCAGCCTTCGCCGGCGGCTTCGAGCATGAATTTGCTCAGCGGCACGGCCTTGGCGACATAGGCGGCAAAGGCTTCCTGGCCGTGTTCGCGGATGTAGCTGTCGGGGTCGTGTTCCTGGGGCAGGAACAAAAACTTGACGGTGCGCACGTCGGTGGCAAAGGGCAGGGCCGCATCGAGTGCCTTGCGCGCCGCGCGGCGGCCGGCGCTGTCGCCGTCGAAGCTGAAGACCACCGAGTCGGTGAAACGGAAGAGTTTTTGAACATGGTCGGCCGTGCAGGCGGTGCCCAGGGTGGCCACCGCATTGGCAAAGCCGAGCTGGGCCAGCGCCACCACGTCCATATAGCCCTCGGTCACCAGCGCATAGCCGTGTTCGCGCAGGGCGGTACGTGCCTCGAACAGTCCGTAGAGCTCGCGGCCCTTGCTGAACACCGGAGTTTCCGGGGAGTTGAGGTATTTGGGTTTTTCGTCGCCCAGCACGCGCCCGCCGAAACCGATGCATTCGCCCTTGACGTTGCGGATGGGGAACATGATGCGGTCGCGGAAACGGTCGTAACGCTTGGCCTCGCCCTGCGCGTTTTCCTCGCCAGGCTCGCCGGTGATAACCAGGCCGCTTTCGACCAGCAGTGCGTCGTTGTAGTCGGGGAACACGCTGGCCAGCGCGCGCCAGCCTTCGGGCGCGTAACCCAGGCCGAAGGCCTTCGCGATTTCACCCGACAGGCCGCGGCCCTTGAGGTAGTCGACGGCGCGCGGCGAGCTGCGCAAATGCTTGATGTAGGCGATGCCGGCTTTTTCCAGCACGCTGGTCAGCGTGGCCTGCTGCTCGCGCGCCTGGGCGGCGCGGGCGCGCTCCTGCGGCGAGACATCGTCTTCCGGCACCTGCAGGCCGTACTGCTGGGCCAGGTCTTTCACGGCTTCGACAAAAGTCATGCCGCCGTGCTCCATCAGAAAACTGATGGCGTTGCCGTTTTTTCCGCAGCCGAAGCAGTGGTAGAACTGCTTGGACGGGCTGACGCTGAAGGAGGGGGATTTTTCGCCGTGGAAGGGGCACAGCCCCATGAAATTGGCCCCGCCTTTTTTGAGCTGCACATAACGCCCGACGATGTCCACCACGTCGGCGCGCGCTAAAAGCTCCTGGATAAACGATTGGGGAATGGCCACGGCTGTATTGTGCCTTCCCGACTCCGTGATTGGGCCGCCCGGGACTGCATGGCCCGGCTTCTGCGGCTACCATGGGCCATGCAGATCCTCAGCCACCAGGCCGCCCATGTGATGGCCAACCCGGCGGCCTTCGCCTGGCGGGTGCTCAAAAGCTTCCGGGCCAACCAGGGCCTGTTGCTGGCCGGCGCGGTGGCCTATTACGCGCTGCTGTCGATTGTTCCGTTGCTGATCCTGGCTGTGATCGCGCTGTCGCATGTGATCGACCAGGCCGAGCTGCTGCAGACCCTGGGCCGTTATCTGGAGTGGTTGATGCCGGTGCAGTCGCGCGCGGTGGTGGCCGAGCTGGCGACCTTTCTCGAACATCGCGACGTGGTCGGCTGGGTGCTGCTGGTGACCATGCTGTTTTTCAGCTCGCTGGCCTTCACGGTGCTGGAAAACGCGATGTCGGTGATCTTCCTGCACCGCATTGCGGTGCGGCGCCGGCACTTCATCGTCTCGGCCCTGCTGCCTTACTGCTACATCGTCAGCCTGGGCGCCGGGCTGCTGGTGGTGACGCTGGTCTCGGGCGGCCTGCGTGCCATGGGCGAAGAGAGCGTGGACGTGCTGGGCCGCGAATGGTCGCTCAGCGGTGTTTCTGGCCTGCTGCTTTACCTGCTGGGGCTGGCCGGGGAGATCTTCCTGCTGACCTCGGTCTACATGGTCATGCCGGTCGGCAAACTCTCCTGGCGGCACGCACTGATAGGCGGCGTGACGGCGGCGCTGCTGTGGGAGATCACACGCCACCTGCTGGTCTGGTACTTCAGCACGCTGTCGCAGGTGAACGTGGTGTACGGTTCCTTGACCACCGCCATCGTGGTCTTGCTGAGCCTGGAGATTGCCGCCACTCTGCTGCTGCTGGGTGCCCAGGTGATTTCCGAATACGAACGCATCGATAATCCGCCAGAGTCTGTACCGTCCAACCCCTTGCGCGCGGAAACGCCTTAGGTTTTCCTGGGCCGGGTCCGGGAGGACTTCTTCCCGTGCGCCACGCTGCGGTTGCTATCAAAATAAGAGCTGCCTGCGCCCGCCCTTTATGGGCTGGAACCTGTTTTTATGCTCAATCACCCATCACCACGCCCTCGCGGCGTGGATCAGCTCCACCCAGCCACACCGGGGTGCCGTGCGCCTGGCCGCGCGTGATCGCCTGCAGGCCGCTGGTCATGTTCATCTCGCGCACTTCGGCGCCGCGTGCCTTCAGGGCCTCGACGGTGGCGGGTGCAAAGCGCTTTTCCTCGAGCAGGCTCGGGCCGTTGAGCGAGCCGAAATTGGGCAGGTTGATGGCCTGCTGCGGCATCAGTCCCCAGTTGAGCACGCCGTACACGGTTTTGGCTGTGTAGTGAATGATCAGCGCGCCACCCGGGCTGCCGCCGCTCATCACCAGCTGGCCGGTGGCCTTGTCAAACACCAGGGTGGGTGCCATTGACGAGCGCGGCCGTTTGCCGGGCTGCACGCGGTTGGCCACTGGCACACCGCTGGCGTCCGTGGGGGCGTAGCTGAAGTCGGTCAATTCGTTGTTCAGCAGGAAACCGTTCACCATCTGGCGTGAGCCGAAAGCGTCTTCAATCGTCGTGGTCATTGCAATCGCGTTGCCATAGGCATCCACGATGCTGATGTGCGAGGTGCCGTACTCGGGCTGCTCCGGCATCGGGGCGTAGGCGCTTTTCACGCCGCCCGGTGCGCCCGGTTTGGCGACCTTCATGCTTTGCCCGCCGGGTTGGGCTGCGATCAGCTTCGCGCGTTCGGCCAGGTAGGCCGGGTCCAGCAGGCTCATCCAGTTGCCGCCGGGTGCCTGCACGAAGTCGGGGTCACCCAGGTATTGCGCGCGGTCGGCAAAGGCCAGGCGCGAGGCCTCGGTGTACAGGTGCAGCCAGTCGGCTGACGGTACGGGGCCGGTGGTGCCCGGTAGGCCGCCCATGCCGGTGTCCAGTGCCAGGGTGGCGGCGGGTGTGTTGTTCAGGATGCCGAGGATTTGCCCGACGGCAATTGCGCCTGAACTTGGCGGCGGCATGCCGCAGATGCGGTAGTCGCGTGCCTGGGCCCGGTAGTCGTGGCAGATCGGCTCGCGTTTTTTGACCTGGTAGCCGGCCAGGTCGGCCAGGCTGAGTTTGCCGGGATTGGTCGGATGGCTTTGCACCTTGGTCACGATGGCCTGGGCGACCTCGCCTTCCAGCAAGGCTTTAGAGCCGCCGGCAGCGATCTTTTTCAGGACATCGGCCAGCGCCGGGTTGCGCAGCGTGGTGCCCACGTCCAGTGGTTCACCGCCGGGTTTGTAGAAGTAGGCCGCGGCGACCGGGTCTTTCTTCAGGTGCTGCTCGGTCTTGAGCAGAGTGGCCAGGCGCGCGCTGACCTTGAAGCCGCCCTCGGCCAGCGTGATGGCCGGGACAAACAGTTGCGCCCAGGGCAGCCGGCCATGCTGCCTGTGCGCCATCTCCAGCATGCGCACCGTGCCCGGCACGCCGACCGAGCGGCCACCAACCACGCCGTCGATGAAGACCATGGGTTTGCCGTCAGCGCCGACAAAGAGTTTTTCATCCGCGGCCGCAGGTGCGGTTTCCCGGCCGTCGAAGGCCTCGACCTTGCTGCCGCTGGCATGCAGCAAAAACGCGCCGCCGCCTATGCCGCTCGATTGCGGCTCGACCAGCGTGAGCACCATCTGGACGGCAATCGCCGCATCGATCGCCGAGCCGCCGGCCTTGAGCACCTGGTAGCCGGCATCGGTGGCCAGCGGATTGGCCGCAGCCACCGCAAACTTCGTCGTGGCCCAGCCGGGTTTTTCGGTGTAGCCGGAGCCGCCTTCTGGCTGCTGCGGCACGCTGTAGGCAAAGGGTGGGGCAGTGGCACAGCCCGCGGCCAGCAAGGTGGCCGCCAGGGCAGCTGCCAGCAGGCGAAAGGCAGGGCGCTTCAGGGCGGGGGCGTTGTTGTTCATGGCTTCTCCGGGTGATGAGCGCTTCATGGTAAACCGAAGCTGGCGTTGTTCCCGCAGGACAAGGCCTTGCCCTTCGCGGCCATTTGTAAGCAGCTGAAAAGAGGCGGGCCTGCCCCGGACCCGTGAACGAAGGCGCTGAAGTGTTGCGCTGCATCAATCAGCGCAGCGCCAGAGCGGGTCATGCTGTGCGCTTCAACGACCTGCTTTTTCGGAGCGCGCATCATGCACATCGGACACCTCCTGATCCTGATCCCCTTGCTTGCCGGAACGGCCCGACTGGCTGCGCAAGAGCCGGCGAAGCCGCCGCCCATTGCTCGGGTTGCAGCGCCATCGGCCAGCGCAGATGCGGCGAAATCCGGGCGTGATGCTGCGAGAGCCAGCCGCGGAACGGTTGCCGCCGTCGAAGCAGCGGCGAAGAAAGCGGAGCAGGCCGCTGGCGACATCTCGCAGCGCGTTTCGGACACGATCAGCCGGCTGGCCGGCAAGGCAGCGGATGCAGCGCGGCGCAGCCAGCAAAAAATCCGCGAAACCTCTGCAAAGGTGAACGAGGAAAACCGCGAGGCCTGGCGCAAAAGCGAAGAGGCAGCCGTGAAGGCTGTCACGGCCACGCAAGAGGCGGCCGACCGCGCCGAAGAGGCCGCTCGCGCTGCCGCGCGATCCGCGAAAGAAGACACGCACAAAGCCGCTCAGGCCGCTCGCGAGGCCCTTCAGAAAGCGGGCGAAGCCGCGAGAGAAGCAGCCCGGGCCGCCGCCGATGCTGCCGGGCGAGCCCGCCGCTCCGGCAAGGACGCCTGACAGCCGTCAGGCCGCAGCGGAATGCTTGCGGCGGGATCCGAGGTTTCAGGCGGCCATCGGACAAACACGGCTTCGCTGCGGCGCTTTCCCTGAAAGCGCCTGATCCGTGTTCAGCGCGGCGCCAGGCGGATCGCGCCGTCCAGGCGGATGACTTCGCCGTTGAGCATGTCGTTTTCAAAGATGTGCTGCGCCAGCTTGGCGTAGTCCTGCGGCGTGCCCAGGCGGCTGGGGAAAGGCACTGAGGCTGCCAGCGACTCCTGCACTTCTTTGGGCATGCCGAACATCATGGGCGTGCCGAAGATGCCGGGGGCAATTGTCATGTTGCGGATGCCGTTGCGCGCCAGGTCGCGCGCGATCGGCAGCGTCATGCCGACAATGCCGCCCTTGGACGCGCTGTAGGCGGCCTGGCCGATCTGGCCGTCGTAAGCTGCCACCGAGGCGGTGGAGATCATCACGCCGCGCTCGCCGGTGGCTTCGGGTTCGTTCTTGCACATGGCGTCGGCGGCCAGGCGGATCATGTTGAAGCTGCCGACCAGGTTGACCGTGATGGTCTTGCTGAACACGCCGAGGTTGTGCGCGCCGTTCTTGCCGACGGTTTTCTCGGCCGGTGCAATGCCGGCGCAGTTGACCAAACCCATGAGCTTGCCCATGGATACGGCCTTGGCGACCACGGCCTGGCCGTCTGCTTCCTGGCTCACGTCGCACTTGACGAAGGCGCCGCCGATGTCTTTCGCAATCGCTTCGCCCTTTTCAACCTGCATGTCCGCAATCACGACCTTGCCGCCCTTGGCCGCGAGCATGCGTGCGGTGCCTTCGCCGAGTCCCGATGCGCCGCCGGTGACGATGAATACTTTGCCTGCGATGTCCATGAGATGTTCCTTCGGGAAATGATGAGGGGAGGGTGTTTCGGAGTTGACGTTAACGTCAACGTCAATTGCAATTATCACGCATAAAAATCGCCCATAAAAAAGCCCGGCGAACCGGGCTTTTTCTTTCCTGACGACGCGTCGGCTTACTTGTAGCCGACGCGGTCCAGCATCTGCTGCACCTTCACCTGGTTGGCGCCGACGGTGCTGATCGGGATGGTTTCGGACTTGAAGCTGCCGCCCGACATGGCCTGCAGGGCCGCATTGCTGACCTTCACGCTGGCGACGGCGGGCCACTCGTTGTTGCCGTTGGCAAAGTAGTTCTGCGCCTCGGGGCTGGCCAGGTACTCCATGAATTTCACCGCATTGGCGCTGTTCTTGGCGTTTTTGGCGACGGCCGCACCGGCGATGTTCACATGGGTGCCCCAGGACTGCTGGTTGGGAAACACCACGCCGACCTTGTCGGCAATCGCCTTGTCTTCGGGTTTGGTGGAGCGCATGATGCGCGCCAGGTAGTAGCTGTTGGTGATCGCAATGCCGCATTCACCGCTGGCCACGCCCTTGATCTGGTCGGTGTCGCCGCCCTTGGGCGGACGGGCCATGTTGGCCACCATGCCCTTGAGCCACTCCTCGGCTTTGGACGGTCCCATGTGTTCGGTCACGGCCCCGAACAGCGAGAGGTTGTAGGGGTGCGAGCCCGAGCGTGTGCACAGCAGTCCCTTGTTCTTGGGATCGGCGAGTTCCTCGTAGGTGTCCACGTCGGCCTTCTTGACTTTGAGCTTGTCATACACGATGACGCGGGCGCGGGTGGAAAACCCAAACCAGGCCGTGCCTTCCGGTGTGGCCTGGGCGCGCAGCCGTGCAGGGATGGCGGCTTCCAGCACAGGGGACTTGATGGGTTGGAACAGGCCTTCGCTTTCGCCTTTGGCCAGGCGCGCGGCATCCACCAGCAAAATCACGTCGGCGGGAGAAGCCGCGCCTTCGGCTTTCAGCCGCGCCAGGATGCCGGCATCATCGGCGTCCACGCGGTTGATCTTGATGCCGGTGGTCTTGGTGAAATTGCTGTAAAGCGCCTCGTCGGTCTGGTAGTGACGGGCAGAATAGAGGTTGACCACCTGCTCCTGCGCGCTGGCGGTGCCAGCGACGCCGAAGAGGGCCGCAGCCATCGTCAGGCAAACCAGGGGCGGAGTTTTTTTATGCATGGGGCAGGTTTGTGAAGGTTGGAACACCATTGAGTCTAATACAAACGCGAATTGTTCTCAATAGCTTTGCTATTTCGTCCAATAAACCGGGGCGTTCCGTTTTGCGCCAGGCCCGGTTGTGCCTGACCGCAGCCGGGCTGGTCCTGCTGGCGGGTTGTGCCGGGTTCCAGGCAACTCCTGGCGGGCAGCCGGCCGCTCCTGCGCCAGCGGTGGAAGCCGGCGTAAAACGCTCACCGCGCATCGGGCTGGCACTGGGCGGCGGCGCGGCGCGCGGTTTTGCCCATGTGGGCGTGATTGCCGTGCTCGAAGAGGCCGGCCTCAAACCCTCCCTGGTGGTGGGCACCTCGGTCGGCAGCCTGGTGGCGGCGCTTTACGCCAGCGGTAAAAGCAGCGCACAACTGCAGCAGACCGCACTGAACATGGAGGAGGTGGCCATCACCGACTGGATGCTGCCGATTTTCGGCCGCGGCATGTTTCGCGGCGAAGCACTGGGCCGTTATGTGAACGATCTGGTGGCGGGCCGGCTGATTGAGAACATGGCCATCCCGCTCGGCATTGTGGCGACTGACCTGAACAGCGGCCGGGCTGTGCTGTTCCAGCGCGGCGACACCGGCACGGCCGTGCGTGCATCGAGCGCGGTGCCGGCAGTGTTTGTACCGGTCAAGATCAGCGGGCACGAGTATGTGGACGGCGGCCTGGTGTCGCCGGTGCCGGTGCGGTTTGCGCGGCAGATGGGTGCTGAACTGGTGATCGCGGTTGACATCTCCAGCCCGCCCGAGGCCAATCCGTCCGACGGAACGCTGCAGATCCTGCTGCAGACCTTTGCCATCATGGGGAAAAGCATCAACCAGTACGAACTCAAGGACGCCGACGTGGTGGTGCAGCCTTCTCAAGTCGGCCTGAAAAGCGCCGACTTCTCGGCCAGGCAGCGCGCCATCGACGCGGGGCGCGCTGCGATGCTGGCGGCGTTGCCGGCCCTTCGGGCAAAGCTGGAAACCATGCAGGCTGCAGCACGCTGAAACTCCTTTTTTGATAGCTGCTTGCGTATGACTGGCAAGGGCTGAAGGCATTTTCAAGCCAAAAAAAAGCCTGATTTTGCAATCAGGCTTTAAGGGGTCCGTGAAACTGGATTTCTGGAAGGACCCGAGGAGACAACTGGCCGGAGCACCGCTCCGATGGTTGAATGATCGGAGCCGCACCCCTGATTGGGGGAACCGGTATTTCAGGGAAAACCTTGCGGCCTTCCGTGGTACCGGCTCTGGCCTGAATCAGCTGGCGTTCAAGCCGGCAAATTCAAGCCCTGTCATTAACGCTTTTTGGAAGCAGTTTTCGAAGCGTTCACAGCGGTGTTGGTCACGGCGGTGATGTTGGCTTCAGCCATTTCACTGGCTTGCTTGACGGCTTTCTGGACCGACTCAAAAGCGTTGTTCGCAGCGGCGACGGCGCTTTTCATGACGGCCACAGCAGTTTCGGAACCTGCAGGAGCGTTCTTGGAGGCGCTGTCGATCAGGCCCATGAACTTGGCTTGGGCTTCAGCAGCCTGGCCTTCGAAGGCCTTGCCGACTTCAGCACCGGTACCGGTAGCGATGTCGTACAGGTGACGGCTGTAGGCAGCTGTTTTTTCAGCCAGGGGCTGCATCAGGCCGGCTTGCAGGGCGAGCAGTTCCTGGGCGTCTTTGGCACCCAGCATCGACTGGGTGTGGTTGGCGGTTTCAGCCAAGGCGGCCTTGGAAGCCTGGACATTGAGTTCCACCAGTTTTTCAACGCCTTCAAAGGCCTTGCTGGTCAGACCAAACAGGGTTTCGACGTTTGCTTTGTGGGAAGCCATGACTTGTTCAGCGGTCAACATATTTAAATCTCCAATATAGGTGGGTTAAGACTCAGGTAGTTGCGCTGCTGGACAATCTTGCTATGGACTCTCGTTGTCGATTGCTGCACTGCAACATAACTTAAGTATAGGCACTGGAGACGGGATTGCAAGTGGTTTTTGCTGCAGTGCAGCAATTTAGGGGGCAAGCTCTAGCTTCCGTGGGGAAACCGGTCCTCGGTCAGGACTGGTTTCCGCGCAGCGGTTTCGCCTGCGAGGCGGCTCCGGCCAGCACCGGCCTCAGTAGCGCAGTTGGCCTTCGTTGTCGATGATGGCCATCTCCACGTACGACGAGCCGTTGTGCGATTGAGGCGAATACTTCGCCACAAATCGGCCGAAGCTGATTTCGCCCGCGCCCTCCATGGCCTTGATGAAGGACTCGGTGGTCAGTGCGCGGCCGGCGCGGCGCAATCCCTCGACCAGCAGCTTGGCGTGCACAAATCCCTCGAACTGCGAGGCGGAAGGCCGGGCGTCCGGGGTCTTCTCGCGCAGCAGTTTCAGGTACTCCGCTACCACTGGAATGGTGGCGTTGCGCAGGGAGGGCATGATCTGGGTCAGAACGATTCCTCGCGCTTTTTCTTTCAGCTCGCGGTTGATGACATCCAGGCTCGCAACGGAAAAACCATAGAAACCTGGCTTGGCGGAAGTCTGCTGGACCGCCTTGACATAACTGGTGAAGGTGGTTCCCGCCGTGCCCAGGACCACGGCTTGTGGTTGCGCTTTTTCAGTTGCCGCAGCTGCCGCAGCGAAGTCCGGTTTGGCCGGATCGATCTTTGTTTCAACGACGAAGCTTATTTTTTCGAGGGTCGCGGCCTGGCGGAGTTCGGCGAGCAGGGTCTTGCCGAGGCCGTCGTCCTGGTAAAACACGGCAATGCGGGAAATGCCCATTTGCTTGAGCTGCGAAATAATGCGCCGCGCTTCATTGGCATAGCTGGCCCGCACGTGAAAAAGGTAGGGATTGAACTTGTCCCTGAATGTGGAAGCACCTGTCACCGGCCCGAAGACAATGGTCCGGGATTCTTCCAGCATGGGCAGGATCGCTCCGGTCTGTGCTGTACCGGTGTTGTTGTAGATCATGAAGACGCCGTCTTCCTCGATCAGCTTGCGGGTGTTTTCCACGGCACGCTTGACATCGAAGCCGTCGTCCAGCGTGGTGTAGCTGATCTTGCGGCCATGCACGCCACCCGCCGCATTCACCGCGTCGAAGTACAGCCGCGAGCCGACGCCATATTCCCTGGTCTGCGGCCCCAGCGGACCGCTGAGTACGGCGGACGATCCGAGGCGGATTTCTGTTGCCGTGACGCCTTTGTCGCCTGCAAGTGCCTGAACGCCTGCAAGCAGCGTCAATGCGATGAGTACTGAACGAAACATGTTTGTCTCCTTGAAAAGTGACCGCGCTATTCCGGGTTTGTGAAATTTTCCTGAAGCTGCGTCGTCTGCCAGCCTGTGCCCGAACCTGCGTGATGGCCGAGACCTGATGCCAGGCCCTTCGGCAGCACGTCGCGAAACATGCTTGTGATCAGCTGCAGTTTTTTGCTGGCGCAGGCCTCGCCTTGGTCGCTCGCCAGGGCTTTCATGAGTTCGCTTCGCAGGTCCCACATGCGCCGCGCGTCCACCGCGTACCTGATGCGGGTTTTCAGCCCCAGGAATCTGTCATCGCCGCTTTCATCCAGGACTGCGAGCATGGCGTCGCGTATCTCCTCGATCCTGGCCTCCTGCACAGGGCCTCGATGCCGGTGGGCCCGAAGGCTTCCAAGGCGGTGGGCCAGGCCGGGTATGAGCCAGGACATTTTTTCGCTCCTCAATGGGGTTGGACGAGAGGTTGTCTCTCGGAAAGCGCTGTGAATGTAGTTATTTTGTGTGACTATGGTTATCAACTGTAGTTATTTTGTATAACCAACTCAAGCAGAAATAACGCTGTTTATCCTAGGAGTTACCCTTGGGGTCCCGGACTTTTCCCTGCTTTTTTCAACGACCTTGCTAGCCTTCTACGCTGACCACTTTGTGCTTCCCCTGCCGCCGGGACACCGTTTCCCGATGGCGAAGTACCTGCGCCTGCGCGACCGCGTGGCACGCGAGTTGCCGCTGGTGCGCATGGATGCTGCGCCCCGCGCCAGCGACGGTGAGCTGGCGCTGGCACATGATCCGGCCTACATCCAGGCGGTGGCCGAGGGCTCACTGGATGCGGCCGCCATGCGCGAGATCGGATTTCCCTGGAGTCCTGAAATGGTTGAGCGCTCGCGCCGCTCGGCCGGAGCCACAGTGGCGGCGGCGCGCGCCGCGCTGGGTTTGCTGGGCTCATGCGAAGGGGTGGCCGCCAACATGGCGGGTGGCACGCATCACGCATTCAGGTGCAAGGGCAGCGGCTTTTGCGTCTTCAACGATGCGGCCGTCGCGGCCCGACAGATGCAGATGGAGTGGGCACGCCGCCATCGCACGCCGCTGCAGGTGGCAATCATCGACCTGGATGTGCACCAGGGCAACGGAACGGCGAGTATCTTCAGTGCCGATCCCGGCGTATTCACGCTGTCACTGCATGGCCTGAAGAATTTTCCATTCCGCAAGGAGGCGAGCGATCTCGATGTAGACCTGCCCGATGGCTGCACCGATGCGCCCTACCTGCAGGCGCTGGAGCACGCACTCGCCGAGCTGGACCGGCGCTTCGAGCCGAACCTGGTGATTTACCTGGCCGGAGCGGATCCGTTCGAGGGCGACCGGCTGGGACGGCTCAAGCTCAGTTATGACGGCCTGGAAGCCAGGGACCGGCGGGTATTTGACTGGGCCTGGCAGCGCCGTATTCCGCTGGCCTTTGCGATGGCCGGCGGCTACGGCATCGACATTGACGAGACCGTGCAGGTCCAGATGAACACCTGGCGCGTGGCTCTGGAATACTGGAGTCGATGGCGGGCTCTGCCGGCGCTGGCAAAATAGTCCTTCATGACAACCCCGATACGCCCTCAGGCCGAGCCATCCACCGCCTACAGGATCTTTCGGCCAATCGGCACCCGATGGTCTGACAACGATGTGTACGGCCACGTCAACAATGTCGTCTACTACAGCTGGTTTGACACCGCTGTTAACGGTTATCTGATCGACAGCGGTGCCATTGATATCCACGAGGGCCCGGTGATTGGGCTGGTGATCGAGACGCAGTGCAACTACTTTTCGCCGCTGTCATTTCCCGAGCCGGTGCTGGCCGGCATCCGGGTGGCGCATGTGGGTTCATCCAGTGTGCGTTACGAAGTCGGCCTTTTTCCGGGCCGCGACGGTGAACCGGCGGCGCAGATGACTGCTGCCAAAGGGCATTTCATTCATGTGTATGTGGACCGGCAAACCCGACGGCCCGTGCCTTTGCCGACCCGACTGTTGACTTTGCTGGAGACCCTGAAGTGACCGACACCCTCAATGCCGTGGATGCAGCCATCCACAGCCGCATGTCCACACGCGCTTTTCTGCCCCGGGCGGTTCCGCGCGAAACGCTGGAGCATCTGCTGAAAATCGCCAGCCGGGCGCCCTCGGGCACCAACACCCAGCCGTGGAAGGTGTATGTGCTGCAGGGCGCCAGCCGCGACAGCCTGGTCAGCAAGGTCTGCGCTGCGCATGACGCCATTCGTGCCAACCCCGAACTGGCCGCGCAGTACAAGGAGGAGTACGACTACTATCCGGAGAAATGGGTGCCGCCCTATATCGACCGGCGCCGCGAAAACGGCTGGGGCCTGTACGGCCTGCTCGGCATTGGCAAGGGCGACAAGGACAAGATGCACGCCCAGCACCAGCGCAACTACAGGTTTTTTGACGCGCCCGTCGGCCTGATGTTCACGCTGGACCGCGTCATGGGCCGTGGCAGCCTGGTGGACTACGGCATGTTCATGCAAAGCATCATGGTGGCTGCCCGCGGCCACGGTCTGCACACCTGTCCGCAGGCGGCCTGGAACGGCTTTGCCAGGATCATCCTGCCGCACATCGGCGCGGGCGACGACGAAATGCTGGTCTGTGGCATGGCGCTGGGTTATGCCGACGAGGCTGCACTGGTCAACACCTTCCGCACGCCGCGCGTCGGTGTGCAGGCCTTCACGACCTGGCTGGACTGATCAGCTTTGCCGCCCCGTCGCGCATCCCCGGCCTTGTGCCGGCGCTGGCGCTTGCGGGTAAAGTCAGGGGTTTGCGCACAGGCGCTTTCCCCACATTTTTTGAAAGACTTGTTATGGCACTGACCACCACCCCCTCTGGCCTCCAATACGAAGACACCGTGCTTGGCACCGGCGCCATCGCCAAGGCCGGCCAGAATGTCCGCGTGCATTACACAGGCTGGCTGTACAACGACGGGGTCCAGGGCGCCAAGTTTGATTCCAGCAAGGATCGCGGCGACCCGTTCCAGTTTTCGCTAGGCGCCGGCCAGGTCATCAAGGGCTGGGACGAAGGCGTGCAGGGCATGTCGGTGGGCGGCACGCGCCGCCTGGTGATTCCAGCCGAACTCGGTTACGGTGCCCGCGGCGCCGGCGGCGTGATCCCGCCGAACGCCACGCTGCTGTTCGAAGTCGATTTTCTGGGTTGAGCGTTTCGTGAGTCCGGACGGCGCGGGCACCTCCAGAAATTCAGCTTTTTGGGATGAAGTGCGAGGCGCCCGGCGCGCAGGATACCGGAATGCACTTGCGTGCACGAGGATTCCGAGCACCGCGCAACGAAGCAATTCGCCCAAAAAATGGATTTATGGAAGTGCCCGACCATGATTATTACCAGCCTGCTTGACACCGACCTGTACAAGTTCACCATGATGCAGGTGGTGTTGCATCAGTTCCCGGGTGCGCAGGTGGAATACCGCTTCAAGTGCCGCAACGCCGGTGCAACGGGTGTGAGCGACCTCGCGCCCTACATCCGCGAAATCCGCGAGGAAATTCGCGCACTGTGCAGCCTGCACTTCCAGGACGCCGAACTGGCCTATCTGCGTGGCATGCGTTTCATCAAAAGCGACTTTGTCGATTTTCTGGGGTTGTTCCGCCTGAACGAGAAATACGTCAGCGTGAAGGCCTTGCCTTCCGGTGAGATCGAAGTCGTGATCGAAGGGCCGTGGCTACACACCATCCTGTTCGAGATTCCGGTGCTGGCCATCATCAACGAGGTCTACTTCCGCAACACGCAAAAGCTCGCCGACGTGATGGAAGGGCGCAAGCGCCTGGACAACAAGATCGGGCTGTTGCAGGCCGAGGGCCTGGGGGCCCTGAAAATCGCCGATTACGGCACGCGTCGCCGTTTCGGCCAGGCCTGGCACGAAGAAGTGCTGCGCACCCTGATTGCCCGGCTGGGCGCCGGCAGCGCCGGCCAGTTTGCCGGCACCAGCAATGTGCTGTTCGCGATGAAACTGGGCCTGACCCCCCTGGGTACCATGGCTCATGAATACCTGCAGGCCTGCCAGGCGCTGGGGCCGCGCCTGCGCGACAGCCAGGTGTTCGGCTTCGAATCCTGGGCGAAGGAATACCGCGGCGACCTGGGCATCGCGCTCAGCGATGTTTATGGCATGAGCGCTTTCCTGCGCGATTTCGACCTTTATTTCTGCAAGCTGTTCGATGGCGCACGCCATGACAGCGGTGACCCTTTTGCCTGGGGTGAGCGGCTGATCGAACACTACCGCAAGAACCGGGTGGACCCCCAGACCAAGACGCTGATCTTCAGCGACGCACTGACAGTGCCGCGCACCATCGAGCTGTACCAGCAGTTTCGCGGCCGTTGCCAGCTGGCTTTTGGCATAGGCACCAACCTGACGAATGACCTGGGTTACGAGCCTCTCCAGATCGTCATCAAGATGGTGCGCTGCAACGGCCAGCCTGTCGCCAAACTTTCCGATACGCCCTCCAAGAACATGTGTGACGACGAAAAATACCTGGCCTATCTGCGTCAGGTATTTGACATCGCGTGAGGTGGACAATGAGCGGCCGGATGCCAGCCGTTCGGCTTCAAATAAAAACAGGAGACCTCATGAAAATATTGCGCTGGACCGCGCTCGCGGCCCTACTTTGTTTCCTGCCTGGCTGGGCCATGGCAGGGGATTTTGACGGCAGCCGCCTTTCCCCGCTCTGGGCCATTCCATTTGCGGGATTGTTGCTGTCAATCGCGGTGATGCCGCTGCTGCTTTCTTCCTTCTGGCACCATCATTTCGGCAAGGTGTCCGCGGCCTGGACGATGGCTTTTTTCCTGCCGTTTGCCGTGGTGTTCGGTCCGGCCGTGGCCGGTTCCAGCCTGGTTCATGCGCTGGCGGCCGAATACATTCCCTTCATCATCCTGCTGACCGCCTTGTTCACGGTGGCCGGCGGCATTTTCATTCGCGGCAACCTGCATGGCAGCCCCGGGCTGAACGCCGGACTGCTGCTGATCGGTGCCGTGCTGGCCAGCTTCATGGGCACCACCGGTGCGTCCATGCTGATGATCCGTCCGCTGATTCGCGCCAACGACAACCGCAAACATGCTGCTCACATCGTCGTGTTCTTCATTTTCATCGTCTCCAATGCGGGCGGGTCCCTGACCCCGCTGGGTGATCCGCCCCTGTTCCTGGGTTTCCTCAAAGGCGTGGATTTTTTCTGGACGGTGAAGCATATTTTTCCGGAAACCCTGTTCCTGATCGGCAGCCTGCTGGCGATCTTTTATGTGCTGGACAGCTGGTACTACCGCAAGGAGGGTGTGCAGCCGATGGATCCGACGCCGGACACCGGTCGCCTCGGTTTTGACGGCGCCTTCAACTTTGCGCTGCTGGCCTGCATCGCCGGCCTGGTGCTGCTCAGCGGCATGTGGAAGTCAGCCGTGGTGTTCGATATTTACGGCACCGAGGTCGGGTTGCCCGGGCTGGTGCGTGACGCCGGACTGATTGCCATTACCTTCTTGTCACTGAAGATCACCGCGGACAAGGTCCATGAAGACAACCAGTTTTCGTGGGGACCGATGGCCGAGGTGGCCAAGCTGTTTGCCGGCATCTTCCTGACCATCATCCCGGTTATTGCCATGCTCAAGGCCGGCACCGCCGGGCCTTTTGGCGCAGTGGTGTCGGCCGTCACCCGGCCCGACGGCCAGCCCGATCCGGCCATGTACTTCTGGGCCGCAGGTGCGCTGAGTTCCTTCCTCGACAACGCACCGACCTACCTGGTGTTCTTCAACACGGCCGGCGGCGACCCGGCTGTCCTGATGACAACGCTGGCGCCGACGCTGGCCGCCATTTCAGCCGGCGCAGTGTTCATGGGCGCCAACACCTACATCGGCAATGCGCCCAACCTGATGGTCAAGGCCATTGCTGAGGACCGCGGCGTGAAGATGCCCAGCTTCTTTGGCTATATGGCATGGTCGGGCGCGGTGCTGATTCCGCTGTTTGTCCTGATGACATTCATCTGGTTCCGGTAAACCGTTTCAATCTGGAAAAAACCATGAGCAAACCCAAAATCCTCGTCGCGCGCGCGATTTTTCCTGAAATCATTACCTACCTGGAGCAGCACTTTGAGGTGTATTCCAACCAGACAGATGAAACCTGGCCGAAGGCGCAGCTGATCGAAAAGCTGAAGGGCATGGAGGGTGCTTTCACCACCGGTGGTGATCGCATCGATGCGGAGGTGCTGGCCGCCTGCCCGGCGCTGAGAATCTGCGCCAACATGGCCGTGGGCTACAACAACTTCGACATCGATGCCATGACCGCGGCCGGCGTGCTGGCCACCAACGCACCGGATGTGCTGACCGAAACCACCGCCGACTTCGGCTTTGCCCTGCTCATGGCCACAGCCCGGCGTATCAGCGAGAGCGAGCATTTCCTGCGCGCCGGCAAGTGGAGCAAATGGAGTTTTGACATGTTTGCCGGCGCCGACATCCATGGCAGCACGCTGGGCATTCTCGGTATGGGTCGCATCGGGCAGGGCATTGCCAGGCGCGGGGCGCACGGCTTTGGCATGAGGGTGATTTACCACAACCGTTCGCGGCTCGACGCAAACCTGGAGGCTGAATGCAAGGCCTCTTATGTCAGCAAGGAAGTATTGCTGAAAACAGCTGATCACCTGGTGCTGGTGTTGCCGTATTCCCCTTCATCCCACCACACCATAGGTGCGGCCGAACTGGCGCAGATGAGGCCCACGGCAACGCTGGTCAACATCGCACGCGGTGGCATTGTGGACGACGCAGCGCTGGCTGCGGCCTTGCGGGAGAAGCGCATTGCCGCGGCGGGGCTGGACGTGTTCGAAGGCGAGCCCAAAGTCCATCCCGATCTCTTGACCGTTCCCAACGTCGTATTGACACCGCATATTGCAAGTGCCACCGTACCCACACGTCTGGCCATGGCCAGGCTGGCTGCGAATAACCTGATCGGGTTTTTCAAGGATAAAAAGCCGCTGACCCCTTTGAATCCAGCGGTGCTAGCTACGAAATAAATAGCAGATATGGATTCCCTCCAAGCCTGGCTGGCACTTCTCCTTTTACTCGCAAACCTGCTTTTGCTGGTGTGGCTGGTACTGCGCAAACCGGCCGCGAACGGCCGCGACGAATTGCTGGCCGGCCTTGCGGCCGGCAACGACAAGCTCGAGAGGGAGTTGCGCCGCGAAATCACCGATAGTGCACGCAGCGGCCGACAGGAGCTCGCTGGCACATTTGCGACCTTTCAGCAAACCCTGGTTCAGCAGAGTGCCGAAGCCATCCGCACGCAGAACACACAGATAGACGCGTTTGCGCAGCAGTTAACCCTGCTGCAGAAAACACTGTCCGATACCCTCAGTACCCAGTTGCAATCGCTCAGCGAGTCGAACGCCAGGCGCATGGTGGAAGTGCGCGAGACACTGGAGCAGCAACTCGCGCAGCTGCAGCAAACCAACGCGGCCAAGCTCGACGAAATGCGCAAGACTGTGGACGAAAAACTCCAGACCACGCTGGAAACGCGCCTCGGTGAAAGCTTCAAACAGGTGGCTGACCGGCTTGAGCAGGTACACAAGGGCCTGGGTGAGATGCAGTCGCTGGCGGTGGGTGTGGGCAGCCTGCAGCGCGTGCTGACCAACGTCAAGACGCGCGGTGTGTTTGGTGAGGTGCAACTCGAGGCCCTGCTCGAGCAGGTGCTGACCACCGACCAGTACGCCAAGCAGGTTGAAACCAAGCCACGCAGCGGTCAGCGCGTGGACTTCGCGATCCGCTTTCCGGGCCGTGGTGACGACGGCGCACCGGTGTGGTTGCCGGTGGATGCCAAATTTCCGCGCGACGACTACGAGCGCCTGCTCGACGCGCATGAACGTGTAGACCCCGCCGCGGTGGAAATCGCCGGCAAGGCGCTGGAAGCGCGTATTCGCAGCGAAGCGAAATCCATTGCCGAGAACTACCTGGCTGCGCCGCACACCACCGACTTCGCCATTCTCTTCCTGCCGGTCGAAAGCCTCTATGCCGAGGTATTGCGCCGGCCTGGGCTGATGGACGCAATCCAGCGCCAGCACCGCGTGACGCTCGCCGGGCCGACCACGCTGCTGGCCATGCTCAACAGTCTGCACATGGGTTTCCGTACGCTGGCCCTGGAGCAGCAGGCATCCGAAGTCTGGAAAGTGCTGGGCGCCGTCAAGACCGAGTTCGAGCGGTATGGTGAATGGGTCGCGCGCATCAAGGAGCAGGTGGCCAAGGCCTCCGACACGCTGGACAAGGCCGACACCCGCGCCAAACAGATGCGGCTGGCCCTGCGCAAGGTCGAAGCCCTGCCTGATGCCGAGACCCAGGTGCTGCTGCCGCCGGTGGCTGACATCGATATGCCGGACGAGTGACGATTTTTGAGGATGCTTCTGATTTGATAGCTGCTTGCGACCGTGGAAAAAGGGCTAGAGCCTGATTTGACTACTATTCATGACACCTGAACTGGCCCGTCTGATTCTGGCCCAGGTTTGCCTTCATGCCTGCATGGCCGGCACCCGCATGGCGGCGCCGCTGCTCGCGCTGCGCGAGGGTTACAGCCCGGCGGCAGTCGGTGTGCTTTTGGCACTGTTTGCCCTGACGCAGGTTTTCCTCGCGCTGCCGGCGGGCCGTTTTGCCGACCGCCATGGTCTCAAACGCCCCATCGGCTACAGCGTCATGGCTGCCATGCTGGGTGCGGGCCTGGCGGTGGCCTTTCCGGTGTTCCCGGTTCTGTGCCTGGCGGCATTGCTGACGGGTGGTGCCACCGGCGCGGCGGTCATTTCCCTGCAGCGTCATGTGGGGCGCGCGGCGGCAGGTGCACTGCAATTGCGGCGCGTGTTCAGCTGGCTGTCGATCGGGCCGGCAGTGTCCAATTTTCTCGGCCCCTTCACCGCCGGACTGCTGATCGACCACGCGGGCGCCTTGCCCAACAGCACGACCGGTTACCGGGCTGCGTTTTTCCTGATGGCCGTGCTGCCGCTGGCCTGCTGGCTGCTGGTGCGGAAAACCCGGGAACTCCCACCCGTGGTCGTGGCGCAGGGCACAGTGCCGCGCAGTGCCTGGCACCTGCTGCGCGAGCCCACCTTTCGCCGCCTGATGCTGGTCAACTGGTTTTTGTCATCCTGCTGGGATGTGCATACCTTTGTGGTGCCGGTGCTGGGTTTTGAAAGAGGCATCAGTGCCTCGGTGATCGGCTCCATCCTGGGTGCCTTTGCCGTGGCTGCTGCGGCAATCCGCATGGTGATGCCGCTGCTGGCAGCCCATTTGCGCGAGTGGCGCGTGCTGGCCACTGCCATGCTGGTGACCGCCGTGCTGTTTGCCGTCTACCCGTTCATGCGGACAGCGTTGGGCATGGGCGTGTGTTCCGTGCTTCTGGGCTTTGCGCTCGGCACGGTGCAGCCCATGATCATGAGCATGTTGCACCAGATCACGCCAGAGGCACGCCATGGGGAAGCGCTAGGGCTCCGTCTGATGGCCATCAACGCGTCAAGCGTGGTGATGCCTATGCTCTTCGGTACCCTGGGCGCCGTGATCGGCATCGCCGGCGTGTTCTGGGCCACCGGTGCCGTCGTGGGTGCCGGTGCGCGCGTCGCCTGGTTGCTGCGGCCGGCGGAGGCTGGCCCTAAAGTTGATAAAACGTCTTGATTGCGTTCCAGGCGGTTTCGGGATCATCGACATACTGGAACAGCTTGAGGTCCTCAGGTGAAATCGCGCCTTCATCGATCATCACGTCAAAGTTGACCAGGCGTTTCCAGTAGTCCGATCCGAACAGGATGATGGGCACCGGTTTGGCCTTGCGGGTCTGCACCAGCGTGATGACTTCGAACAGCTCGTCCAGCGTGCCAAACCCTCCCGGAAAAGCCACCAGTGCCTTGGCGCGCATCATGAAGTGCATTTTGCGCAGTGCAAAGTAGTGAAACTTGAAACTCAGCGAGGGCGTCACGTAGGGGTTGGAGTTTTGCTCGTGCGGCAGTGCGATGTTCAGGCCTACCGTCGGCACGCCCATCTCCTGCGCACCCCGGTTGGCGGCTTCCATGATGCCGGGACCGCCCCCGGTGCAGATGAACAGTTGCTCTTCGGGGGTTCGGGTTTTGCTATGGGCACCGACCAGGCGCGAGAACAGCCGGGCCTGGTCGTAGTAGGCGGCGTTGCGCATTTGCCGCTCGGCCACTGCCAGGGCCTGCGCATCCCCGGACGCTTTGGCGAGTTTCAGTGCCTGCTCGGCCTGTTCTGGCGCCGGGAAACGGGCGCTGCCAAAGACCACGATGGTATTTTCAATGCCCTGGGCCTGCTGCTCCATGTCCGGTTTGAGCATTTCCAGCTGGAAGCGGATGCCGCGGGTTTCGCGGCGCAGTAAAAATTCAGGGTCGGCAAAGGCCAGCCGGTACGCGTCGGCGTCCAGTGGGTTGCCCTTGTCGGCATGCGACTGCAGCTCAGCCCAGGCGTCGGCGAGCCGTCTGCCAATGTGATCGTCTGTTTGTTCCATAAGCCGTACCTGGTAGTTGTGGGATATAAAAAGGCTCCATCAGGAGCCTTTTAACGAAACGCCGCTTGGGCAGGATCAGACGCGTTTGCGGTATTCGCCGGTACGCGTGTCGATCTCGACGACGTCGCCCTGTGCCACAAAAATCGGCACGCCGATTTCAAAACCGGTGGCAATCTTGGCGGGCTTGAGCACCTTGCCGGACGTGTCGCCCTTGACGGCAGGCTCGGTCCAGGTGATTTCGCGGTTGACGCTGGTCGGCAGTTCGACAGAGATGGCCTTGCCGTCGTAAAACACAACTTCGAGTTCCATGCCATCCTGCAGGTAATTCAGCGAGTCGCCCATGTTTTCGGCTTCGACTTCGTACTGGTTGTAGTCGGCGTCCATGCAGATGTACATCGGGTCGGCGAAGTAGGAGTAGGTGCAGTCCTTCTTGTCCAGGATGACCTGATCGATCTTGTCGTCGGCCTTGAACACCTGTTCGGTGTTGAAGTTGGCAATCAGGCTTTTGAGCTTCATGCGCACGGTGGCGGAGTTGCGGCCGCCGCGGCTGTATTCGGTCTTGAGCACCACCATCGGGTCCTTGCCGTGCATGATGACATTGCCAGCGCGTATTTCTTGAGCGATTTTCATAACAGTTTCTAGTAGTGAGTTGGCCGCCAATGCGTCTGGGATGATGCGGGTCTGCGGCGGGAGTGCGGCATGGCCCCTACCGGGCCGTGCAAAGCCCTGTATTTTAACGTTTTTTTGCCAGCAGCCTGAAATCCGGCTCCCGGACCGTGCCACGGCGATGTTGACGTTTGCAGCGGCCGCCTATGCGTGTGGCGGGCGCTTGTGCGTGACAAAGTCCAGCAGCTGCGTTGCCAGGTCGGTCTGGTTTTGCAGGCGCTGCCGGGCTGCCTGGGTGCAGGCCGACCACAGCGGCAGATCCGGTGCCGGCAATTCACCCGGCAGGCCATTCCACACCTGGTGAAAATGCCGCAGCGAAGGCGGCGCCTCCAGCATGTCCAGAAAGGCTTCCAGCTTGGGCAGGTGGGCCTGGTCGCCTTGGGGATAAATCTGCCAGACGAAAGCGTGCCCGGCCCAGAGCCCCCGCACCACCGAGTCTTCCCCTCGCACGAAGTTCAGGTCGCAGGCCCAGAGCAGATGGTCAAAATCGCGCTGGCTGAGCCAGGGGAGGTATGAAATAGATAGCGGCTCACGCCCATCCTGCCTGGGCTGGCGCCACTTTTGACCATGAACCACGGCCTGAACGGCGCTGGTCGCACGGCCTGCCGTCACGAGAAGCCGTACCGGCGCCGAGCTTGTGCCAGCGCGGGCGAGATGGTCCAGCAGCTGCGCCAGGGCAGGGGGCTCGTAACAGAACAGCGACACCAGTGTCTCGCCCTTCCACGGGATGCCGCAGCCGGCCAGCCAGGTCTGGCGATCGAAAGCTGCCTGGCGCGCCGGCAGTGCGTCTTCGCGCAGCAGGCCTCCGGTCGCCGGGGTGAATCCGGGGTAGAAAAACCACTTGGTCCAGCCCGCGGCGGGGCCATGCAGTACCGGCGAAGGCATGGCGTGGCAACGCTCCACATACGCTTCGGCGGACAGGTATTCAAGGTTCAGCCATACAGGTTTTTGGCCTGTAGCCCCCGCGCCTTCTGCGCAGGCGGCTATGAATTCAGGAGCGATCTCGCAGCCGAAAGCTTCCACCAGCACATCACAGGGCGCGGCATCGAGGCGCATGAGGTTCATGCCCAGCGGCTCCAGCCAGGGCAGCACCGCGACGCCGTCGCAGCCTTCAGGTGCCATCCACTGCAGGGCGGAGCCATCGTCGACCCAGAGCCGCACGCGCTGGCCGCGTGCGGCCAGTTCGGCGCTGAGCCGCCAGCAGACACCGATGTCGCCGTGGTTGTCGATGACCTTGCAAAAAATGTCCCATTGCGGGCGATGATCCATGCCGGGATTGTCCACAATACGGATATCCAGGCACAAGCATGACCCACGAATTTGATCCCCAACTGCTCAGCGAAGTCGCAGCGCTGCCGGCCATGCCGGGCGTTTACCGCTACTTCGATGCCGAAGGCGCGGTGCTTTATGTCGGCAAGGCACGCGACCTGAAGAAGCGCGTAGCCAGCTACTTCCAGAAAAACCATGGCGGCACGCGCATCGGCCATATGGTGACCAAGATAGCCCGCATGGAAACCACGGTGGTCCGCTCCGAGGCCGAGGCGCTGCTGCTCGAAAACAACCTGATCAAGACGCTCAACCCTAAGTACAACATCCTGTTCCGGGATGACAAGAGTTATCCCTATCTCAAGCTGGCGTCGTACAGCTTTCCGCGCGTGGCCTATTACCGCGGTTCGGTGGAAAAAAAGCACCGCTACTTCGGGCCTTACCCCAGTGCCTGGGCGGTAAAGGAAACCATCCTGCTACTGCAGAAGGTCTTCAAGCTGCGCACCTGTGAAGACACGGTGTTCAACAACCGCACGCGGCCCTGCCTGCTGTACCAGATCAAGCGCTGTTCCGCCCCCTGCGTCGGCCATGTGACGCCCGAGCAGTATGCGCTGGACGTGGCGAACGCCGAGCGCTTCCTGCAGGGGCAGGCCGAAGACATCCTGACGGAGCTGGAAAAACAGATGCGCGGCCATGCGGAGAAGCTGGAGTTCGAGCAGGCGGCCGAACTGCGCAACCAGATCTCGGCGCTGTCCAAGGTGCTGCACCAGCAGTCCATGGAAATCGGTGGCGACAAGGATGTGGACATCCTGGCGGTGAAGATGCAGGGCGGCAAGGCCTGCGTGAATCTGGCCATGGTGCGCGGTGGCCGGCATCTTGGCGACAGGGCGTATTTCCCCACCCATGTCGAGCATGCGGTTGACCTGGCCGCGCTCGATGAAGACAGCACGGAAGGTGGGGAAGGCATGCCGACCGGTAAAACCAAAAGCCTGGAAGCCCTCGTGCTGGAAGCCTTTATTGCCCAGCACTATGTCGATGTGCCAGTGCCGCCCGTGCTGGTCTGCAGCGAGCCGGTCGACAAGGAACTGATGGCCGCGCTGGTCATGCAGACGGGCAACAAGGTCACGGCGATTCACCAGCCGCGCGAGCAGCGCCGCATCTGGCTCGAAATGGCGCAGAAAAATGCCGACCTGCAATTGGCCCGCCTGCTGGCCGAGCAGGGCTCGCAGCAGGCGCGTACCCGCGCCCTGGCCGAGGCGCTGGACTTACCACTCGACAAACTCGACGTCTTGCGCATTGAATGTTTTGATATCTCCCACACTGCAGGCGAATCCACCCAGGCTTCATGCGTCGTGTTCCATGGCCACAAGATGCAGAGCGCCGAATACCGGCGCTACAACATCGAGGGCATCACGCCGGGCGACGACTACGCTGCCATGCGGCAGGTGCTGATGCGCCGCTACAGCAAGCTTGCCGAAGCGGCGCGCAATAACACGGCCCGCCTTCCCGACCTGGTGCTGGTCGACGGCGGCAAGGGCCAGGTGTCCATGGCGCGCGAGGTGTTCGAGGAACTCGGCCTGGACCTCGGCCTGATTGCGGGTGTCGAGAAAGGCGAGGGCCGCAAGGTCGGTCTCGAGGAACTGGTGTTTGCCGATGGCCGGGACAAGGTTTACTTGGGCCGCGACTCGGCCGCGCTGATGCTGATCGCCCAGATCCGCGACGAAGCCCACCGTTTCGCGATCACCGGCATGCGTGCCCGGCGCGCCAAGGTGCGTGTGGGCGCCAGCCGCCTGGAAGACATCGCCGGCATCGGTCCGAAGCGGCGCGCCAACCTGCTGCAGCGTTTTGGCGGCATACGCGGCGTGAGTTCGGCCAGCGCGGAAGACATCGCCACGGTGGAAGGCATTTCCCGCGAGCTGGCCGAGGAAATCTATCGCGCGCTGCACTGAGGGCCACGTGCCGGTGCAAGACGTATTTGCGCAACGAAGCAGGCGGAAAGCAGGGTATTTGGGGGATCTCTCCCGGCCGTCCCTCCGCCCCAGCTTGGGGCATGTCAAAATCAGCTGATGTTCCTGACCATACCCACCTTGATGACCTGGACCCGCATTGTTGCGATTCCTCTGATTGTGGGCATTTTCTACCTCGACATATTGCCGGCCAGCCAGAACCTGATCGCGACCATCATGTTCGTGGTTTTTGCCGCCACCGACTGGCTGGACGGCTTCCTGGCGCGCAGGCTGAACCAGACCTCGTCCTTCGGCGCATTTCTCGATCCAGTGGCTGACAAGTTCCTGGTCTGCGCGGCGTTGCTGGTGCTGGTGCACTTGCAGCGTACCGATGTGTTTGTGGCACTCATCATCATCGGGCGCGAGATCGCCATTTCCGCACTGCGCGAATGGATGGCACTGATAGGCGCCACTAAAAGCGTGGCGGTGCACATGCTGGGCAAGATCAAGACCACTGTGCAGATGGTGGCAATTCCCTTCCTGCTGTTCGACGGAATTTTGTTCGGCATCATCAACACCAACGTCTGGGGCACCTGGCTGATTTGGCTGTCGGCCATCCTGACGGTCTGGTCCATGGCCTACTACCTCAAAAAAGCCATTCCCGAAATCCGCGCGCGGGCCAAATGAGCTCTCCTGCGTCCACTGGCGCCCTGATCAGGGCCATGCCCGCCGTGTTTGTGCTGATCTGGAGCACCGGCTTCATCGTCGCCAAATACGGCCTGCCTTATGCGCCACCCTTGAGCTTTCTGGCCATCCGTTATGTGCTGTCGCTCGCCTGCTTCCTGGTCTGGATCGCCATCGCGCGTGTGGCCTGGCCGCGCAGTGGGGCACAGTGGCTGCACCTGGGGGTCACCGGCATCCTGATTCATGGGGGCTACCTCGGCGGTGTCTGGTCGGCCATCAAGGGTGGCATGGGGTCGGGCCTGTCGGCACTGATTGTTGGCCTGCAGCCTGTACTGACGGCGGTCTGGGTTTCACGCATGGGCGATAGCAGCCAAAGCGAAAACCGCGTCAGCGCGCGTCAATGGCTGGGCCTGGTGCTGGGGTTGGCCGGCCTGTTGCTGGTGGTGTCGCGCAAATTTGGCGCGGGCAATGAAGCCACGCCCTCTACCCTGGCCTTCGCGGTGTTTGCCCTGCTCAGCATCACCATCGGCACCCTGTACCAGAAGCGGTTTGTCCAGGCGGCGGATGTGCGCAGTGCCAATGCCATCCAGCTGGGTGCAGCCTTGTTGGTGACCTTGCCGTTTGCCTGGATGGAAACCGAGCCGGTGGTGCCGACGGCAGAGTTCCTCGGGGCGCTGGCGTGGTCTGTGCTGGCACTCACGCTGGGTGGCAGCTCGCTGCTCTACATGCTGATCCAGCGCGGTGCTGCGACCGCCGTGACCAGCCTGCTTTATCTGGTGCCGCCCACCACCGCGCTGATGGCCTGGCTGCTGTTTGGTGAAGCCATCACGGTGGTGACGGTGCTGGGGACGGCGTTGACTGCGCTGGGTGTCTGGCTGGTGGTGCGCACCGGGGCGAAAGCCGCCGCCTGAAGAGGGGAAGGCGGCCCGCTGTTTTCAAACAGGCGCGCGCCAGGGCTCATGCCTGAATTTTTCCGCGAGGCAATCGATCAGCAGGCGCACCCGCTTCGGCGTTTGCGGCCGATAGGGCGCCAGCCACTGTATGTCGGCATCCAGCATGGCGTACAGCGGAAGCAGCCGCACCAGCTTGCCTGAATCGAGCTGGGCCTGCACATCCCACAGGCTTCTGAGCATCACGCCGCGCCCCTGCAGGCACCAGTCGCGCACCAGTTCTCCCGAATTGGATGACAGTGTTCCCTGCACGCGAACACGCTGACCGGCGTCCGCGGTGTCGGAGGCCTTCCTGCGCGCGCCGCGCACCGTCTGCAGGTGCCAGGTGTCGAACTGGCGTTCGTTTTCGCGTGCGATCAGGCAATTGTGTTGCGCCAGCTCCGCCGGCGTGGCCGGCTTGCCGTGTTTGCGCACATAAGCGGGTGCAGCTACCACCACCCGCTGGTTGCTGGCCAGTTTACGCGCTGTCCACTCCGCGGCCCGTTGCGGCCGGGGCGACCAGAGCCACACGGCGCCGTCAAAACCTTCCGCTGACAGATCCGGCAGTTGTTCATAAAGCTGCAGCTGGATCTGGATGGCAGGATGCCTGGCCTGGAACTCCGCCAGCACCGGCCCCAGCCAGATGCGCCCGAAGCCGAAAGTGGCCGCCAGGCGAATCAATCCCGAGGCTTCCGTTTTGCGTTCCTGCAGGGATTGTTCCAGCGCATCGAACTGGTCCAGCATGGTCCGTGCGCCCTCGCACAGCAACTCGCCTTCCAGTGTGGCGGCCACCCGCCGCGTCGTGCGCTGAAACAGCAGCAGGCCGAGTTCGGCCTCCAGTTGGGCCAGGCGTTTGGTCACGGCGGAAGGTGCCATCTGCAGCGCCTCGGCGGTGGCCACGAGGCTGCCATGCTGTTGAATTGCCACCACCAGGGCCAGGTCGGCACGTTCCATAATTTCCATTCAGAGAATAATCAATTCTAGGATTATTTCTTGATTCAAGGTGGTCTGGCAATCACAATCACTGCATGTTTGAAGCATTCGAGACCTTCGAAGTCGGCCGGGGCGCGGTCCGGCTGCATGGCCGCAGGGGCGGGCAGGGCGCGCCCTTGCTGCTGCTGCACGGCCATCCGCAAACCCATGCGATGTGGCATGCGGTGGCGCCCGAACTGGCCCGGCACTTCACGGTGGTCATGATGGACTTGCGCGGTTATGGCGATTCCGCCCGCCCGCCAACAGACCCGGGCCATCTTGCCTATTCGAAGCGCGAGATGGCCCTGGATGCGCTGGCCGTGATGCAGCACCATGGCTTCAATACTTTCCAGGTGCTGGCGCACGACCGCGGTGCGCGGGTGGCGCACCGGCTGGCAGCCGATCATCCCGCCGCCGTGCAGCGGCTGATGCTGCTGGACATTGCACCCACACTGGCCATGTACGAAAACACCTCGGAGGCTTTTGCGCGCGCTTACTGGCACTGGTTCTTCCTGATTCAGCCGCCGCCCTTGCCCGAAGCGCTGATCGAATCCGATCCGGTACGTTACCTGCGCAGTGTGATGGGCAAGCGCCATGCGGGTCTTGGCGCCTTTATGCCGGCTGCGCTGGCTGAGTACGAGCGCTGCGCACAGATTCCCGGAACGGCAACAAGCATCTGTGAAGACTACCGAGCTTCGGCCACGGTGGACCTGCTGCACGATCGAACCGACGTGGACGAAGGACGGCGGCTGGTGCAGCCCCTGCGCGTGCTCTGGGGCGAGCATGGCGCCGTCGGCCAGTGTTTCGATGTGCTCGATCTCTGGCGCGCACGGGCAAAGGATGTGTCGGGCCTGAGCCTGCCCTGCGGGCACTATATTGCGGAAGAAGCGCCGTCCCTGCTGCTGGCGCAAGCCCTTGATTTTTTCAAACCCCCAACCCAAGGAAAACAGACATGAGCAAGAACACCGGCAAAAAGAGAATTGCGGTCATCGCCGGCGACGGCATCGGCAAGGAAACCATGCCAGAGGGCATTCGCGTGATGGAGGCGGCCGCGTCGAAGTTCGGTATTGACCTGCAGTTCGATCATTTCGATTTTTCGAGCTGGGACTACTACGAGAAACACGGCCAGATGATGCCGGACAACTGGAAGGAGCAGATAGGCGGGCATGACGCAATTTATTTCGGCGCGGTGGGCTGGCCGGAAAAAATCGCCGATCACGTGTCGCTTTGGGGTTCGCTGCTGCTCTTCCGCCGCGAGTTCGACCAGTACATCAACCTGCGGCCGGCCCGGCTGATGCCCGGCATCATTGCGCCGGTGGTGCGACGCGATGGCAGCGCGCGCTTGCCCGGCGAGATCGACATGTACATCGTGCGCGAAAACACCGAGGGTGAATACTCCAGCATAGGTGGACGCATGTACGCCGGCACCGAGCGGGAGATCGTGATGCAGGAAAGCGTCTTTTCACGCATTGGCGTGGACCGCGTGCTGAAGTTCGCTTTTGAGCTGGCGCAGTCACGCCCGAAAAAACACCTGACCAGTGCGACCAAGTCCAACGGTATCGCGATTACCATGCCTTACTGGGACGAACGCGTGGCCGAGATGGCAAAAGGGTATCCCGACCTGAAGCTCGACAAATTCCACATCGATATCCTGACGGCGCATTTTGTCCAGCGTCCCGATTTTTTCGATGTGGTGGTTGCCAGCAACCTGTTCGGCGACATCCTCAGTGACCTCGGCCCGGCCTGCACCGGAACCATCGGCATTGCGCCCAGTGCCAATCTGAATCCTGATCGGAAATTTCCTTCGCTGTTCGAGCCTGTGCATGGTTCGGCGCCCGATATTGCGGGGCGCGGCATCGCCAATCCCATCGGGCAGATCTGGTGTGGCGCGATGATGCTTGAATTTCTGGGACATAGAAATGCGCACGACGCGGTTCTCGCGGCCATTGAAAAAGTGCTGGCTCCCAAAAGTGGTGCGCCCAGAACGCCTGACCTGGGCGGCACTGGAAGCACGGCCGATGTGGGCAAAGCCATTGCCGCGGCATTGGGTTGAAACGTTTTGTTCGGGATGTGGCGGGGCTCACTGAAATGCAGGGTGTGCTTATGAATATGACGGGAAAGCGTGAAAAAAAGGGCTAGAATCCGCCACCGCACGTTGTAAAAATCTGATGTTGTATTGACACGATGGGAGTCCATGGCTCTAATTGGAATCAGCAGACGATCTGCACATGCCGCCTCCCGCTGCCATCTTTTGACAGGTGCCCAGGGGAGATCTCAAGAGACAACCAGATTAACTTTCAACAACGAGGGGCTCCTTGTGAACAAGACTGAACTGATCGAGCACATTGCCAAGAACGCTGACATTTCCAAAGCTGCCGCAACGCGCGCGCTGGAGTCAACCATTGGCGCTGTCAAATCAACCCTGAAAAAAGGAGGCTCCGTGTCTCTGGTGGGTTTTGGCACTTTTGCAGTGGGCAAACGTGCCGCCCGCACAGGCCGCAACCCGCGTACCGGCGATGCGATTAAAATCAAGGCAGCCAAAGTGCCCAAGTTCCGTCCCGGCAAAGCGCTCAAGGACGCCCTGAACTGAAACACATGAAGTAAAAGTTGAGGTGGGGTGCTTAGCTCAGTTGGTAGAGCAGCGCCCTTACACGGCGTAGGTCGGCGGTTCGAGCCCGTCAGCACCCACCACCGACTGGAACAAAAAAGGCGAACAGATGTTCGCCTTTTTCATTGATGGCTTAGCGCAAGTTTTAAATGGCCGATTGACAGCCGCACAGGAAATTCGAGATGTTTGATTTCATTCGCAAGCACACCAAAGTCACGATGGCATTGCTGTTTTTGCTGATTGTTCCGTCCTTTATTCTGGTCGGCATGAACAACAAGGGTCCCTCCGGGGGAAACGGCGGCGTCGTTGCTGTGGTCGATGGAAAGGACATCACCCAGCCGGAATGGGATGCGGCGCACCAGAACGAGGTGAACCGCCTCAGGGCTTCCATGCCAACGCTTGACATCAAGCTGCTGGATTCGCCCGAAGCGCGTTACGGCACACTCGAGCGCCTGGTGCGCGACCGGGTACTAGCAGCGGCGGCGGCCAAAGGCGGTCTGGTGGTAGCGGACCAGAAGCTGCAGAGGCTGTATGCCGAAGACAAGGCCATTGCCGCATTCAGGCTGCCGGACGGCAAGTTCGACCGCGCGGGTTTTATCGCGCAAACGGGCATGGCACCGGAGCAGTATGAAGCAGGCCTGCGTGCCGACCTGGCCACGCGGCAGGTCATGCTGGGTGTGGCGGGAACCGGCCTGGCTTCCAAGGCCATTGCCGATGTTTCGCTCAATGCCTTTTTCGAAAGGCGCGAGGCCCAGGTGGCGCATTTCAACACGGCCGACTATGCCGCCAGGGTCAATCCAGGCGATGCTGAGCTGGAGCAGTTCTACAAGGACAACCCGTCCCTGTTCCAGGCGCCGGAAGAGGCCAGCGTTGAATACGTCGTGCTTGATCTGGACTCAGTGAAAAAAAGCATCACGGTCAATGAGCAGGACTTGAAGACGTATTTCGAACAGAATGCCCGGCAACTTGCAGGCAATGAAGAGCGCCGTGCCAGCCACATCCTGATCGAGGCGCCGGGCTCTGCGCCGGCTGCCGCGCGCGAGAAAGCCAAAGAGAAAGCGCAGCAACTGCTGGCAGACGTCAAAAAAGCGCCCGACTCGTTTGCCGAAGTGGCGCGAAAGAATTCACAGGACACCGGTTCTGCGGCTGCCGGTGGCGATCTGGATTTCTTTGCCCACAATGCCATGGTCAAGCCTTTTGCCGATGCCGTGTTCGCCATGAAGAAGGGCGATATCAGCGATGTGGTGGAAACCGAATTCGGCTTCCATATCATCAAGCTGACGGACATCAAGGCGCCCAAGCAGAAAAGCTATGAAGAGATGAAGCCCGCACTGGAAGCCGAGTTGAAGCAGCAACTGGCGCAGAAGAAATTTGCCGAGACGGCGGAAACTTTCAGCAACGCGGTGTACGAACAGTCCGACACCCTGCGGCCGATCGCCGAGCGGCTCAAGCTCGAAATCAAGACAGCCGCCAAGCTGACGCGTACCCCCGTGGCAGGCGCCACCGGCGTGCTGGCCAACCCGAAGTTCCTGGCGGCCTTGTTCTCGCCCGATTCGGTGGAAAAAAAGCGCAACACCGAAGCCCTTGAAGCAGGCCCCAGCCAGCTCGTGTCCGGCCGCATCACCCAGTACACCCCGGCCCGCACGCTGCCGCTGGCAGAGGTCAAGGAACGCGTTCGTACACGCCTGCAGCAGCAGCGCGGTGCCGAAATGGCGCGCAAGGACGGCGCTGAAAAACTGGCTGCCTGGAAGGCCAGCCCTGCGGCCGCTGCGCTGCCTGCGGCGGTCGTGGTTTCGCGGGACCAGACGCAGCAAGTGCCGGCGCCGGTCGTCAGCGCCATACTGAGTGCCGACACGAGTGCGATGCCCGCGCTGGTGGGTGTGGACCTCGGGCCCCAGGGTTACGCTGTCGTCAATGTGCGCAAGGTGTTGCCGCGTCCGGAGCAGGCAGCCGCCGCTGCCCAGCAGGCCCAGGCCCAGTACACCCAGTGGTGGACGTCGGCTGAAAGCCTGGCGTACTACAACATCCTGAAAGAGCGTTTCAAGGCAGACATCAAGGTGTCGCGTCCTGCGGAGCAGAAGGCCGGCGCATAAAGCGGGGTGCGCGGCGTGGAAGGCGCGCAGTTCCCGCTATAATTTGAGGCTACGGTGGCTGTAGCTCAGTTGGTAGAGTCCAGGATTGTGATTCCTGTTGTCGTGGGTTCGAGCCCCATCAGCCACCCCAGTGTTTCAAAGAAAAAGCCCCTGCAACAGGGGCTTTTTCTTTGGCTGAACCGCGAGGCGCGTGCGGCTCAGGAACTCAGCGGCGCGAGGTTGGAGGTGCGCCAGTATTCCCTGACGTCTTCCAGCCTGGCCTGAAAGTCGCGGAAATCGAGTGGCTTGCTGACATAGCTGTTGAGCCCACCTTTCAATGCCAGGATTTCCTCGGACTGCTCGCTGGCGGAGGTCAGCATGACCACCGGCACAAAAAATGTCCGGGGGTCTTCACGCATGCGGCGCAAAACTTCGAGGCCGTTTACTTTTGGGAGTCCGAGATCCAGCAGGACCAGCTCAGGCTGCTCGTCCGGATTGCGGTTACTGTGAACGCCCTGGCAAAGCAGATAGTCCAGTGCTTCCATGCCGTCGCGGGCAACCACGATGTGGTGGGACTCCCCGTTTTGCTCCAGCGTGGTCAAGGTCAGTTCGAGGTGATCCGGATTGTCTTCCACCACCAGCATGGTCGGTACGTCCATTTTTTTCCCCAACTAATGAAGGAAACTCCAATGTACCGCGAAAGTGCGCTTGTAACTGAATGTGTCTCTATTATTTGTGTGCGAAAGTACCACGCGCCAGGGGCCTTCAGGTGCCTTGCTCAGGCGTCCTGGTTGACCATGACCAGCTTGCCTTTGACGCCGCGAGAGCCCATGTGGGCGTAGGCGGCCTTGAGTTCGGCCATGGGCATGGTGCGGTCAATGACCGGTTTGATCTTGCCTTGTGCATACCACTGCGCCAGTTCGGCCATGGCCGCTGCGCTGGCTTTGGGCTCGTTTTTGGCGAAGCCGCCCCAGAACACGCCGACGATGGAGGCGCCCTTGAGCAGGGTCAGGTTCAGTGGCAATGAGGGAATGGGGCCAGATGCAAAGCCCACCACCAGATAGCGCCCGCGCCAGGCGATGGAGCGGAAGGCCGGCTCGGCAAAGTCGCCGCCCACGGGGTCGTAAATCACGTCGGGGCCCTTGCCCTCGGTCAGCGTCTTGATGGCCTCACGCAGGTTCTCCGTGCTGTAGTTGATGGTGGCATCGGCGCCTATGGATTTGCAGAGCGCACATTTCTCGTCGGTGGAGGCTGCGGCAATCACCCTGGCGCCCATGGCCTTGGCGATCTGGATGGCCGAGGTGCCCACGCCCCCGGCCGCACCCAGCACCAGCACGGTTTCACCGGCCTTGAGCTGTGCGCGGTCCACCAGCGCGTGGTGCGAGGTCGCGTAAATCATGATGAAGGCTGCTGCATCCACATGCGGAAAACCGTCGGGCAGGGGCATGCACAGGGCCGCGGGCGCGATGGTGTGGGTCGCAAAACCACCGGTACCCGACAGGCAGGCCACGTTCTGGCCGACCTTCAGGTGTTTCACGCCTTCACCGATTGCCTGCACCACACCCGCGTATTCGGAGCCGGGCACAAAAGGCAGCGGCGGCTTGATCTGGTATTTGTTCTGCACGATCAGCAGGTCGGGGAAATTGAGGCTGGCGGCCTTGATTTCGATCAGCACCTCGCCGGCCTTGGGTTCGGGCGTGGGCAGTTCTTTCCATTGCAGGGCGTCAACGCCGGTGGGGTTTTCACAAAGCCAGGCATGCATGGGGGTCTCCGTTGGGGTCAAGTGAACACATCATAGGCAGGTTGCCGGGCCAAATAGACGCGGCATGCCCGCGGTTTGTCACTCTTGAGACCTTAAAATCGATTCATGAAAATCCTGATCTGCAACGACGACGGCTACCAGGCCTCCGGCATCATCGCCCTGTACGAGGCCCTGAAGGACATTGCCGACGTGGAGGTGGTCGCACCCGAGCAGAACAACAGCGCCAAATCGAATGCGCTGACCCTGCATTCGCCGATGTACGTGCAGACCGCGGCCAACGGCTTTCGCTACATCAACGGCACCCCGGCCGACTGCGTGCATATTGCGCTGACCGGACTGCTCGGTTATCGGCCCGACCTGGTGGTCTCGGGTATCAACAACGGTGCCAACATGGGCGACGACACGATTTACTCGGGCACCGTGGGTGCGGCCATGGAAGGTTATCTCTTCGGCATTCCCTCGATTGCCTTTTCGCAGACCGAAAAAGGCTGGGGCCATATCGATGTGGCGGGCCGGCGCGCGCGCGACCTGGTGCACCAGCTCATGCCATCGCTGGAAAAAATAGCCGAAGGTGCGCAGCCCACCGTGGCGCCCTGGCTGCTCAATGTGAACATTCCCAACCTGCCTGACGACCAGATCCAGGGCTTCAAGGTCTGCCGGCTGGGCCGGCGCCATGCGGCGGAGCGTGTGATCACGCAGACCAGTCCGCGCGGCGAAACCATGTACTGGATAGGCGGCGCCGGTCCGGCCAAGGAGGAGGGCGAGGGCACCGATTTTTTTGCCACCCGGCAGCACTTCATCTCGATCACGCCCTTGCAGGTGGACCTCACAGACCATGAGCGCCTGCCCTACTGGGCGCAGACGGCAGCCAAACTGACGCAGGGCGTTCACGAGGTACCGGCGCAGCACGTGGTGCAGGCGGCATGAAGCCTCCGTTAAAGCCGCCCCTCAGTTCTTCCGCCAAGCCCGCACCATCTGCGGCTGCCAAACGGCCCGGCTTCCCGGTCCGCCTGGAGCCCGATGCGGGTACGCCATCTGCTACTAAAAAGGTAGCTGGTCGCGCCCATCCGGAAAGGGCTACAGGCATTATTGACTCCAAAAAGCAGGTCAAAACCGTGGTTCCCGGCGGTGTCGGGCTGGACTCGAAGGCGGTGCGCGCGCGCATGGTGCACAAGCTCGCGGCGCAGGGCATCTCGGACGCCCAGGTGCTCGCCGCCATGGGCCATGTCGAGCGCCACCGTTTTGTCGATACGGCGCTGATCAACCAGGCTTATGAAGACACCAGCCTGCCTATCGGGCTGGGCCAGACGATTTCCAAGCCCAATGTGGTGGCGCGCATGCTGGAGCTGTTGCGCCAGGGCGCAGCCGGCTCCGGCGGCAAGCTCGGGCGCGTGCTTGAAATCGGGACGGGTTGCGGCTACCAGGCTGCGGTGCTGGGACAGCTGGCCACCGAGGTCTACAGCATCGAGCGCCTGCGCGGCTTGCATGACAAGGCGCGCGAGAATCTACGCGTTTTCCGCCTGGCCAACGTGCACCTGCTGTTCGGCGACGGCATGGCCGGTTATGCCAAAGGTGCGCCGTATGCAGCCATCATCGCGGCAGCCGGCGGTGAAGCCATTCCCCCCGCCTGGGTGGAGCAGCTTGCCGTTGGCGGCCGCCTGGTGGCGCCCATGCACATGGCAGGCGGTGCCCAGGCGCTGGTGGTGCTCGACAAGACTCCACAGGGTGTTACACAGACCGTACTCGAGGCGGTGCACTTTGTACCTTTAAAATCGGGAACCAGCTGAGCAAGCATGAACCCAAGCTGTTTCATGGCGTCTGACGGCGTCACGGCACGCAAACGGACTTCCGGTAGTTGTAAAAGGTGAATCAAGCAATGAATGAACACGCAGGGTCAGCCATGGCAGTCTCTTTTTCCACGGCTTGTCAGGAACGCAGCCCCCAGGGGCGGGCCGGCCGTCTGCTCATGTCCTGCCTGCTGGCCGCTTCCGTGTTGCTTGTTGCGGCCTGCGGCACCCGCAGCGGTGGCCGCGCGCCGGTGGAAGACCGTGGCAACGGGATGGGGCGGGCGCCAGTGACTGCGGTCGATGCAGGCGTCAAACAGCTGCCGGGCTTCGAGAATGCCGGCAAGCCCGGCTACTACACCGTCAAACCCGGCGACACGCTGATCCGCATCGGGCTGGACACCGGCCAGAACTGGCGCGACATCGGCCGCTGGAGCAACCTGGAAAATCCCAACCTCATCGAAGTCGGCCAGGTGCTGCGCGTGGCACCGCCGGTCGAAAGCTCGGTGGCGGTGGCGCGGCCGGTGACCTCGGGCTCGGTGACCCCGATCAGCCCGGCATCGCCTGCCAGTGCACCCACCCAGTCTGCCAGTGCTGCAAAGCCGGCAACGGCCACACCGCCTCCCGCTGGCGGTGACGAGGACGTCGCGTGGATCTGGCCGGCGCAGGGCTCCGTGCTCGCGGGCTTCGACGAGGCGAAGAACAAGGGCATGGACATCGCCGGCAAGGCCGGCGACCCGGTGATGGCGTCTGCCGACGGCCGGGTGGTGTACGCGGGTGCGGGATTGCGCGGCTATGGCAACCTGATCATCCTCAAACACAACAACACCTTCCTGACCGCTTATGCGCACAACCAGACCCTGCTGGTCAAGGAAGACCAGTCGGTGCGCAAGGGCCAGAAAATTGCCGAGATGGGTGCCAGCGATGCCGAACGCGTGAAGCTGCATTTTGAAATCCGCCGCCAGGGCAAGCCGGTGGACCCGGCGAAATTTCTGCCTACCAAATAGGCCGGCGCTTCGGTTCGAATTAAAAAGCCCTGCATGCAGGGCTTTTTTCCATGGCCGTGACAGCCCGGTTGATGCATCAAATCGGCATCCAGCCCTTATCCGGCGGACGCAAGCAGCTATCAAGCTGGTAGCTGCTCCTGGTCGGTGGGAATCTCGTCATAACCCCGTCCGGTGAACTGCAGCAGGTCAATGCCGTGGCCAAAAGGATCGGCCAGCCCGGCGATGCGGCCCCAGACGCGGTCGGTCACCGGCTGCTCCAGCACGGCGCCGTGTTGCAGCAGCCGGGCGACAGCCGCGTCGATGTCGTCCACCACAAAGTCCAGGTGCACCGGGGTCCAGTGGCGCTGGAAGCTGCGCGTGGCCGTACTGCCGGCAACCGGGTTGCTGCCTTCGGTTTGCAGCAGCAGGTCGATCGGGCTGCCAGCGCCCAGGAGCTCGACAAAGCCGCCCTGGAAGCGCCGGCCGCATCGAAGGCCCAGCCCTTCGGTGTAGAACGCGACGGCGCGTTCCATGTCGTTCACGTCGATGCAGATGCGTATGTCCATGTGTGTTCCTTGCCCGCCTGTTGGCAGAGCCGAAAATGTTATCGCAGCCTGAGACAATGCGGGGATGTCCAGAAGAAAACACCAGCAGCCGCAGCACAAGCCGGCTCCCGCGCAAACCAACTACCCGCCCGACCTGCTCATGGTCGAGTCGCTCGACATCGAAGCCCAGGGCATTGCTCACCGCGACGACGGCAAGGTGGTGTTCATCGAAGGCGCACTGCCGTTTGAGCAGGTCAGCGCCAGCGTCTACCGGAAGAAACCCAGTTTTGAAAAAGCCACATTGATGGCGGTGCTGCGCGAGTCGTCGCAGCGCGTGCGCCCACAATGCCCGCATTTCGGCTTGCACACCGGTGCCTGTGGCGGCTGCAAGATGCAGCACCTGCATGTGGGGGCGCAGGTTGCGGTCAAGCAGCGTGTGCTGGAAGACAACCTGCGGCACATTGGCAAGCTCAAGGCCGACAACATTCTCCGGCCCATCGAGGGGCCGGCCTGGGGCTATCGCTACCGGGCCCGGCTGTCGGTGCGTTATGTGCGCAAGAAGGGCGAAGTGCTGGTCGGCTTTCACGAACGCAAGAGCGGCTACGTTGCCGACATGCGCGAGTGCCATGTGTTGCCACGGCATGTCAGCGACCTGCTGCTGCCCCTGCGCGCATTGATCGCCGGCATGGATGCGAAGGAAACCCTGCCGCAGATCGAGCTGGCCTGCGGCGACACGGCGACCGCCATGGTGCTGCGCCACATGGAGGCTCTGTCCGTGGGTGACCTCGACAAGCTGCGTGCTTTTGCGTTGGCCCACCCGGGTGTCCAGTGGTGGCTGCAGCCCGGCGGACTGGAGACGGTCAAGCTGCTCGATGAGGGCGGGGCGGTGCTGAGTTACGGCCTACCCGAGTTTGGCGTGCTGATGCCTTTCAAGCCCACCGACTTCACCCAGGTCAACCCGCACATCAACCAGGTGCTGGTGTCGCGCGCCTTGCGTTTACTGGATGTCCAGTCGCATGAGCGGGTGATCGACTGGTTCTGCGGCCTCGGCAACTTCACCTTGCCGCTGGCCACGCGCGCGCGCGAGGTGCTGGGCATTGAGGGCAGCGAGGTGCTGGTCGCCCGCTCGCGCGAGAACTATGAGTCAAACAGGGCTGCAGCCCGGAAGGGACGGGCGCTGACAGCTACTGAATTTGTAGCGCGCAACCTGTTCGAGATGACGCCCGGCATGCTGGTCAAGGACGGCGCCGCCGACAAGTGGCTGGTCGATCCACCGCGCGAAGGTGCGTTCGAGCTGTTCAAGGCGCTGGCCGCGCTGCACCAGCAGATCGTCACCGGCGTGCCTTGCGACGATGCTGGCGGGCAGCAGAATCTGCAGATCGGCGACTGGACGCCGCCGCAGCGCATCGTGTATGTCAGCTGCAACCCGGCGACGCTGGCGCGTGATGCGGGCGTGCTGGTCAATGACGCGGGTTACCGCTGCACGGCGGCGGGCGTGGTCAACATGTTTCCACACACCGCGCATGTGGAGTCGATGGCCGTGTTCGAGCGGCTCCCGGTCGGCGCCGTCCCATGAGGACATAAAAAAGGCTGTCCGCCATGACAGCGGACAGCCTGGGCCAGACGGCCTTTTATCGGCAGCAGCTCAGTGTGTGGCGCCTGCCTTGCCTGCCGTGTCTGCCTTGTAGATGCTTGTATCGGCGGCACCGCTGACCTCCAGCATGCCGACCAGCCCCTTGCCGGCACGCGACAACGCGTGGTCCACCAGCAGGTAGCTGCCCGGGTAGTCCACCTTGAGCTCGACAATCGTCGCGCCGCCGGGTGCGACCAGCGTGGTCTGCACATCGCGTTTTGGCGAACTGATCGAGCCTTCGCTGTAGACCTTGTCGAAAATTTCGCCGATCACGTGGAAGGATGAGATCTTGTTCGGGCCACCCACGCCGAAGAAGATGCGCACCGTTTCGCCGACGTTGGCGGTGAGCTTGTGCTCCTTGGTCAGCGAGCCTACCGCGCCGTTGAAGACGTAGTAGTCAGGCAGTTCGGCCGCCAGCTTGTCCAGGTCGAACTCCTGGTGTGTCTTGGCACCGTGCGGCCGTGTGGTGTACATGTCGCCCTGCATCACGTAGTACTCGCGGTCCACCTTGGCCAGGCCACCTTCGGGCTCGACCAGGATCATGCCGTACATGCCGGCCGAGATGTGCTGCGGCACCAGCGGCGTGGCACAGTGGTACACATACAGCCCGGCGTTCAGCGCCTTGAAGGTGATGGTTTTTTCCTGGCCGGGGCCGACCTGGGTGTGTTCGCCGCCGCCGTGGCCGCCGGTCACCGCGTGCAGGTCGATGGAATGGATCATCTTGCTGTCGCGTGCATTGGCCAGGGTCAGCTCGATGGTGTCGCCGATGCGGGCGCGCAGCATGGGGCCGGGCACTTTGCGGTCGAAGGTCCAGTAGGTGAAGCTGGTGCCGTCGTCGAGTTTGCCGGTCAGCTCCACGGTTTCCATGCGGTACTTCAGGTGCTGGGGCGCGCGGGCGCCAATCGGGGCAGGCACGGCCGCCGGGTCCATGGCCACACTCACTGCGGCTGCGTCGGCAGGCCGTGCAGCTGGCGCGGTGTAGAGCTCGGCACCCGGAACGCCGGTGGTCTTCGCAGCGGCTTTCGGTGCCGCCTCGGCGATGCTGGTGCCGGCGACTTCAAACACGCCCTCCATGCCGATTTGGCGATGGCCTGCGATGGTGCAGTAGTAGGCGAATTTGCCGGCCTGCGTGACGGTGAAACGCACGGTGACGGGGCCGCTGGCGGTGTCGAATTTCTGCGACTGCACCTTCAGCTCGGGGATGGCGATGTCGTGCTGTGCACCTTCGCCGCTTTTGAGGCGGATTTCAACCGTGTCGCCCACATTGGCGCGCAGCACCGGGTTGGCCTGGCCACGGTCGTCGATGAACACCATCTTGCCGTTGACGATGCCGGTTTCGAGCGTGTACTTCTTGACAGCGCCCCTGGCCTGTTGTGTTGCCGGGGCTTGCGATGCACCGGCCTGGGCTGTTGCCGCGGGCGGCGCTGCCGCAGCACCCACGGTGGTCAAGGCCATGGCAGCAGCCAGTGCCAGCAGAGAAAAATTTCTTGAATGACGGGTACGCATACAACCTTCTTCCTTCTTTGAAGACCCCTGGATCTGTGTTGCCCTGGGGTCTGTTGAAAGTGTAATCAGAAGATGTATTTAGTATGAATCTTTTTAAGGGTTAACACTAAGTTGCTTGATGCAGCGCAAATCGGCGCTGCGCCGTATTTCATGAAAAATGTGGCTTGGACCCATATGCAGTAAAGATGGTTTGCTCCTGAATATGTAGCAACCGAAGGCAGGGCTGGTGGTGCGGGCGCAGGCCACGAGGGCATGAAAAAAGGGCCCGAAGGCCCTTTTTGTGTGCTGCATGAAGCGCTTTGCTCAGTCGCGCTCGCCGCCCATGATGCCCAGCAGGGCCAGCAGGGCCTGAAACACGTTGAACAGGTCCAGGTACAGGGCCAGCGTGGCGCTGATGTAGTTGGTTTCGCCGCCGTCGAGGATCTGCTTGAGGTCGTACAGCATGTAGGCGCTGAAGATGCCGATCACGGCGACCGAGATCGCCATCATGCCGGCGGTGGATCCGACAAACACGTTGATGATGGAACCCACCATCACGACCAGGGCGCCGACAAACAGCCACTTGCCCATGCCGGAGATGTCGCGCTTGATCACGCTGGCCAGCGTGGCCATCACAAAGAACACACCGGCCGTGCCGCCCATGGCGGTCATGATCAGTTCGCTGCCGTTGCGGAAACCCAGAATCATGCCGATCATGCGCGAGAGCATCAGGCCCATGAAGAACGTGAAGGCCAGCAGCACCGGCACGCCGGCGGCGGAATTCTTGGTTTTCTCGATGGCGTACATGAAGCCGAAAGCACCGCCGAGGAAGACGATCAGGCCGAGCCCACCCGTCAGCGAGGCCGTGATGCCAGTGGCGACACCCACCCACGCACCCAGTACCGTGGGCAGCAGGCTCAGCGCCAGCAGCCAGTAGGTATTGCGCAAAACCCGGTTGCGCTGCTCAAGTGCGCCAGCGTAGCCATGGTCCAGCGTTTGTACATTGTCATTCATGAGAGTCTTCTCCATAGAGGCCTGCATATGCGGGCACTGTCATTTTAGGGGCACGCAGCGATTTTCAAGCACTTGGCCCTGCCACTGCCTACTTTTTGTCAGGGTTCTTCAAGTCTCCGCGGTGGTAATGAGACTCCGGTGCCGCACGAAAAGTTGCGTATGCTTGCGTCTTTGCCCCTACAAACCTGGAAAACATGAAATCAAAAGCCGTGCTGGAATTTTCTGATGTGCAGACCATCGCCGCCGCTGCAGCCGCAGAGGCCACTGCCAACCACTGGGCTGTCACGATTGCCATCGTCGATGATGGCGGCCACTTGCTGCACCTGCAGCGCCTGGATGGCGCCGCGCCCATCTCCGCCCATATTGCCCCGGCCAAGGCCAATACCGCCGCCATGGGCCGCCGCGAAAGCAAGGTCTATGAAGACATGGTCAATGGCGGGCGGTTTTCCTTCCTGAGCGCGCCTGACCTCAAGGGCCTGCTGGAAGGCGGCGTGCCCATCCTGAAAGATGGCCAGTGCCTGGGTGCTGTCGGTGTCAGCGGCGTGAAGTCCAGCGAAGATGCGCAGATTGCGCGCGCCGGCCTGGCTGCCATCGGGCTGTAAGCTGTTTTCTGCATTAAAAAAAGCCGACTCTCAAGTCGGCTTTTTTGTTTGCGCGTGTGGGAAGAAAAAAAGCCTGGCTAATACAACTGCCCGAAAGCGGCCGGCTGGCTGGCAAAAACGACCTGTGAGACCTGTGATGGCCCCGGATCGTCCCACGATGAAACGGGTTGTTTATTTGGTCAGGATGAGTTTGCCCAGGCGCGTGGCCTGCAGGCGGTAGGTTGAACCGTTGTGCATGATGTCCACGGCCTTCTGGCCGCGCAGCAGCTCGGTGCTGTCGACCACACAGCCCGGATCGCTGCGAGCGGAGGTGGCGGGTGCTGCTGCCTCTGGCTGGCCATGGGGGCGGGAAGGCAGGCTCAGGGTGGAAGTGGCAGGCAGGGCGAAGGACATGATGGTTACCTGATGAAGTGTCGTTATCGTAATGATAATGATTCGCAATTAAAAGTCAAGACAAGCCCGGGCTTTTCCGTAAATTTTTCCGTAAATTCTTGTGAGGCAGGCGCAAGGCGGAAAGCGGAAAAAATCCAGGACTGCGCATTAAAAAGCCTGGCGGTCCTGTGAAGGGCTGACCAGGCGTTTGTACCCACAGCGCTGTTTGCCTCAGGGCGTGACCGGCTCGGTGATGAAACCGATCTTGCGCAGCCCGGCCTGCTGAGCGGCGGCCATGGCCTGGGCCACGCGTTCGTAGCGCACCGACTTGTCGCCGCGTATGTGCAGCTCGGGTTGTGGTTCCTGCGCGGCGGCCGCCTGGAAGCGGGGTGTCAGATCGGGGTCCTCAATCCTTGCTTCGTTGAGGTAATAGGCACCGTCTGCGTCCACGGTCAGCCGGACGGTTTCCGGCTTGACGTTTTGCGCCTCGTTGGTGGCACGCGGCAAATCGATGTTGATCGAATGTTTCATCACCGGCACGGTGATGATGAAGATGATCAGGAGCACCAGCATCACGTCGACCAGCGGCGTCATGTTGATCTCGTTCATCACCTCGTCGGTGTCGTCCTGGGTTCCGAAGGCCATGATGCTTCCTTGTGGGGTCAGGCTTTTTTCATGGGCACGACATTCGCCTGCCCACTGGTGCCTACGCGTGCGCCCGTCACAAAGTAGGCATGCAGGTCATGGGCAAAACGGTTGAGTTTGTGCAGCACACCCTTGTTGCCGCGCACCAGCGCGTTGTAGCCCAGCACCGCAGGAATGGCAACCGCCAGGCCCAGTGCGGTCATGATCAACGCCTCGCCGATGGGGCCGGCCACCTTGTCGATGGTGGCCTGGCCGGCCGTGCCTATGCTCAGCAGCGCGTGGTAAATGCCCCAGACCGTGCCGAACAGGCCAATGAAAGGCGCGGTGGAACCGACCGAGGCCAGGATGGCCAGGCCCGACTGCAGGCGTGAGGTGAATTCGTCGATGGTGTTGCGCAGGCTGCGCGTGACCCAGTCGCTCACGTCCAGCGTGTCATGCAGGTGTGCCTTGGTGTTGCGGTGGTGGGCGGTGGCTTCACGGCCTTCGATGGCCAGCTGGCGGAAGGGGTTGGCCGGGTCGTTGCCCAGCCTGGCCAGGCCGGCAGCGAAGTCTTCGCTGTGCCAGAAATCTTCCGCGCTGCGGGCAATCTTCTTGTACTTCAGCACGTCCAGCGTCTTCGTGAGGATGACGATCCAGGACACCAGCGACATGCCGATCAGCAGCACGGCCACGGCCTTGGTGACGAAGTCGCCCTGAGTCCAGACGTTCATCAGGCCAAATTGTGAATTCATGAGTTACTCCAGAACAAAATTAATCGGGGCTTTGAGCAGGAACTGGGTGTCTTCGTTGACACCTGCCCGCCGGAAAGGGGTGACCTGCGAGGCCAGCACGGCTTCGCGCGCCGCGCGGTCCAGGCGCTCGAAGCCGCTGGACTTGAAGACCTCGGCGCGTTTGGCATAACCGGAGGTGCTGTAGTAGACGGCAATGATGACCACGCCGGATTCGCCGCTGCGTTTGCTCAGCGCGGGGTAGACCGGCCTGGGGGGACGGATGTATTCCGTTTCGCCCTGCGTGATCTCGACCAGGCGCGGCGCGGCCGGTGGCGCTGGCGGCACGGGGGCGGGCGCCACCGGGGCCATGAC
>NZ_JBAQYR010000051.1:0-54666 GCF_049790275.1 Polaromonas sp. | reverse complement strand
CCCTGCGCCTGCAGGGTGTCGGCCAGCGCCAGCATCTGGCCGGCGTGGCCTCCCCAGCCGTGGGCCAGCAGCACGACCGGCCCGTGGGGTGCCACCGGCCGCGTGTACAGCGTCAGGCTGGCATTTTCAAAGGCCCAGCGGCTGATGCGCCAGTCCGGCCCCCAGGGCCTGCGGCGGCTCAGCCATTTGGGTGGCAGGGGGGTGCCAAACAGGCGGTAAGCCGCGCGAACCGCCAGCGCCGGCCACAGCCGCTGCGAGGCGCCCAAGCCCCAGCGAAACAGTTTGGTGGTGGGGCTGGCGCTGTAGTACGCCGCGGTCGCTTCAAGGGAAGTGCGGGTCATGAAAGGAACTCCTGGTTTGGCGGATCAGTACCAGATCCAGTCTTCATTGCTGCGCGGCAGGGAACGCAGCGAGGCAAGGACGGCGCGGACCGCATGAACACCGGCAAACACGGCGATGGCGACAAAGAGGAACAACATGGTATTTCCTTTCTCCGCACGGTCGTGCGAAATATGGACCAACAAAAAAGCCCTTGTGGGGCACAACAACTCAAGCCTGGTAACTTTTCATCAGGCGCTGCCAGCTGGACTGAGCCCGCTCGGCGGCGCGTGTATCACGTAAAAACCGGGCGTCATGCAAGAGCCCGATGGAAATGGCGCTGATCTCGCCGACCAGCTGTTCCGGGTCGGTGTCGGCCTTCAGGTGCCCGGCCTCAATGGCCTGCTGCACCGTGCGCCGCAGTGCGGCGCGCCAGCGTGTCACTTCCTGCAGCAGGGTTTCGCGCAGCTCGCCTTCACGGTCGTCCAGCTCGAATGCCCCTGCGGTGTAGATGCAGCCGGTATGAACTTCCACATCACGCATGCGCACAATCCAGCGTTGCACGATGTCGTCCAGCCGTGGCAGGCCCTTGGGCTTTTGCATGGCGGGCACAAATACTTCCGCAATGAAGCGCCGGCCGAATTCCCCGATCACGGCTTTTTGCAGCGCCTCGCGTGAACCGATGCGCGAAAACACCCCGCTCTTGGACAAACCCAGCCTGTCGGCGACAGCCTGCAGGGTAATGGCTTCAAGCCCCTCGGCCGAGGCGAGGTCCAGCGCCGCGCCGACTATCGCCGCACGGGTCATTTCGCTTTTCTGGGTCTTGGCGTCCATGGCATGCATAAAACAATATTAGCACACTTGTGCGGAAACGTGCAAACCCCCAACAGTGACCGGCGAATCCGCGCTGCCCAGGATGGGGGCGTGTTTCAGCGGCCGATGGCGGGCAATACCAGCCCCCGGTTTTCGCCAAAGCCGATGCGTGCATGGCCGGGTTCTTCGCACCAGCCGCGAAAGATCACGGCGTCGCCATCTTCAAGAAAGGCGCGCTTCTCGCCGTTCGAAAGCGTCAGCGGTTCGCGGCCGCCGCGGGTGAGCTCGATGATGGCGCCCGCCTCGGTTTCCGTCGGGCCGGAGATGGTGCCGCTGCCCAGCAGGTCGCCAGGCTGCAGATTGCAGCCACCTACCGTGTGCTGCGCCACCATCTGCGCGACGGTCCAGTACTGGTGCCTGAAACTGGTGCGGCTCAGGCGTTCCGCAGCCAGGACGTGGTCGCGCAGCGCGGCCGTCTCCAGCCAGACTTCGAGCTGGATGTCCAGCGCGCCGCTTGCGCGGTTGGCGGCAGATTCCAGGTAGGCCAGCGGTTGCGGCTCATCCGCAGGTCGGTCCCAGGCTTGCCGATACGGTGCCAGCGCCTCCAGCGTCACGATCCACGGAGAAATGGTGGTCGCAAAATTTTTGCCGAGGAAGGGTCCCAGCGGCGCCATTTCCCAGAACTGGATGTCGCGGGCGGACCAGTCGTTGAGCAGGCAGATACCGAAGATGTGCGCCTCGGCGTCGTCCATGCGGATCTGTTCGCCTTGCGCATTGCCGGGGCCGATGAACATGCCCAGCTCAAGCTCGTAATCCAGCCGGGCACAGGGGCCATAGGCCGGGGCCGTGGCGCCTGGTGCCATGCTCTGGCCCATCGGGCGCCGGTAGACCTGGCCGCTGATGCGTATGCTGGAAGCGCGGCCATGGTAGGCCGTGGGAATCCAGCGGAAGTTGGGTGTGATGGGATCTTCCGGCCGGAACAGCTTGCCGACATTCAGCGCGTGGTGGATGGAGGTGTAGAAGTCGGTGTAGTCGCCGATACGCGCGGGCACGGTGTATTCCACGTCGCGTTGCGGCACCAGACAATTGCGCACGGCTTCTGAAGTTGTCTGGGATGCCGTACTTTCGAGCAGCGCGAACAGGCCGTAGCGCAGGGCCTGCCAGGCGGCCGGACCGAGCGCAAAAAATTCGTTCAGTGCTGGCCCGCTGCAGGCCTGTGCAGCGCTTGCAGCAGAGCCCTTGAGCAAGCCAGCCCGGCTTAGCGCCGCAAGGTCGACCACCTGGTCGCCGATGGCCACGCCTCCGCGGAAGGCCTCCTGGCTGCCGGCGCGGCGGAACACCGAGAAAGGCAGGTTCTGTATCGGAAAGTCAGCGCCAGCCGTGTTGGCAGACGCCAGCCAGCTGCGGGCGCCGGGCGCGTGGGTGTGGTTGAGGGTGTCCATGAGTCCACTATGAATTTAATAGCAACTTGCGCCCGTTCCATAAGGGCCAAGTGCCAATTTGACTTGAAGGATTTGCTGAGCCGGGTTTTCAGGCACTGGCCATCAGTGCGTCGTCGAAGATCGCAACCGCGCGCGTCCAGCCGGCTGAAGCACCGCGGATCTTGTGAGGGAAGCAGCTGATGAAAAAACCGTCGGCAGGCAAGGACTCCAGGTTGTGCATCTTTTCGATATGACAGTAGCCGATGTCGCGCCCGGCCTTGTGACCTTCCCAGATGAGGGACGGGTCGTGCGTTTCGCCGTACTTTTTGGCGGTGTGCACAAAAGGCGCGTCCCAGCTCCAGGCGTCCGTGCCGGTCAGGCGCACGCCGCGCTCGAGCAGATACATCGTCGCCTCATAACCCATACCGCAACCAGCCGATACATAGTCGGGGTGGCCGTAGCGTGAGCCCGCGCGGGTGTTCACCGCCACGATCTCCAGCGGCTTGATGGTGTGGCCTATGCGCTTGAGCTCGGCTTCCACGTCGTGGGCCTGCACCACATAACCGTCGGGAAAATGCCGGAAGTCCAGCTTCACGCCGGGCTGGAAGCACCACTCAAGCGGCACTTCATGAATCGCGATGGAGCGTTCCTGCTTGCCCAGCGCCTTGTTCATGGTGCTGTGAAAGTGATAGGGCGCATCCAGGTGGGTGCCGTTGTGGGTGGACAGGTTCACCAGCTCCACCGCCCAGCCTTCGCCGTCGGGCAGGTCTTCGCGTTGAAGGCCAGGGAAAAATGGTGCTATCTGCTCGAAGGTGTTTTCATGGGTGAAGTATTCGATCTTGGGCGCGAAAGCCGGCGGGTCCGACAACACGTCGTTTTCCAGGTAGATCGAAAGATCAACAAATCTGCGGGTCATGGCTTCTTCCTGGCAGGAACGGATGGATGGGATTGCAGCATCGCACCGCGCATGCCGTGGGCAATAAAGGCGACAAGCTGCGGCATGATCGCCGGGTCGTTCGGCTGGTTTTCGCCTTGTGACAGGCGATGCACGCGCTGGTCGCCGATGTGGTGCAGCAGCGCACCCAGCGAGAACTGGTAGCACCAGGCGACCTGGGCTTGCGTGGTGCCGGGAAACTCGGCCGCCAGCGTGGTGTGAAAGGCCTCGATGAAGGCCTTGGCCATCGGGTCAAAAAATTCCCGGATGATCGCGTCTTCTTCTTCGCTTTGCAGCGCCAGGCCACGCGTCATGAGCAGCGCGTAGTACTCGCCTTCGGCACTTGCCCGCAGACGGATGACCGGTGCGATGAAGGCTTCGACGATACGGGTCAGGCGGTCGCCGCTTTCGTCGGCCATGGCCAGCGTCAGCGAGGCCAGGCGCTCGTCGATGGTTGTGCGCCAGTGCTCGAAAATCGCATGGTAGAGCTCGTGCTTGGCGCCGAAGTAGTAGCCCACCAGGGCAAGTGGCACCTGCGCCTCGTCGGCGATGTGGCGAATCGACACCGCGTGGTAGCCGTACTTGGCAAACAGTTTCTCGGCGGCGAGCAGGATGTTCTGCCGGCGGTCGGGCCGGACCGGGGCGGCGGCGCGAGGCTTGGCTGGAGGGCGGGTAGCAATGCTCATGCGGAGGCTCATCCTTGGGTGATTGTGTTGCGCAGAGTGCCATCGACCAACGCGCAGAGCTCCTGGCGATCGTCAACAAGAAATGTACAAAGATGCATGGAACCGGATTCAGGACTCGGCCGTGAAGCCGACCTGCTTGATCAGGCGGCGCCATTCAGTGGCATCAGCCTGCAGCAATTCGGCCAAGGCGGGTGCGGAAGACGACTGGATTTCCAGGCCAAACTGCTTGCCGTACTCGATCAGGTCCGCCTGACCCAGCGCCGCTTGCAGATACGCTGATGCGCGCCGCACCACTTCTGGCTTCGCCTTGCCCGGCAGGAAGAAGCCATACCATTCGCGCACGGTCAGCGGGTAGCCCAGTTCGCGCAGGCTGGGGACCTCGGGCAGGAAAGGCGAACGGGCTTTCCCGGAGATCATCAGCACGCGCAGCTTGCCGGTTTTCACATGCGGGATGTAGTCCCCGATCGGGCCGCAGAATGAGGAAATCTGGCCGCCCAGCAAGTCCTGCACGCCCGGCACCGTACCGCGGTAGGGGATGTGCCGCAGGTCCACGCCGGTGAACTTGCCGAGCAGGACACCGATCATGTGGGGCATCGAACCGGCGCCCGGGCTGCCGAAATTGGCGCCGCTGTCATTGGTTTTGGCCCAGGTCAGGAATTCCTTGAGGGTCTTGACCGATGAAGGCACGCCCGGGCCAATGGCCAGCCCGTGGTTGATGTAGGCGCCCACCGATACCGGTGCGAGGTCTTCAAGCCTGTATTGCAGCTTGGGGTAGGTGTAGGGGTAGATCGACAACATGGACGAAGGCGTCAGCAGCATCGCGCTGCCATCAGTGTTGCTGTCCTTGACCGTGATGACACCAATCTGGCCGGCCGCCCCCGGCTTGTTTTCCACCACCATGTTGGTGGCGTAGTTGCCGCGCAGCTTGTCGGCCACGCGACGGGCCAGCACATCCACCGTGCCGCCGGGCGGAAAGCCGGAAATGATACGGGCCAGTTCCAGCGAGGATTGGGCATGGCCCGTGAGCGGCAGTCCCGAGCCTGCCAGGACGGCCGCGCCGCCAGTGGCGTGCATGAAGTGTCGACGGTTGATCATGAGGTGTCGCCTTGCGTTGATTCGAGGTGAGTGTACAAATTGTACGAACGTACAAATTAATTAGACATTCGTACAAACCCTGACATTTGCGCCGGTGGTTGTGGGCGCTACGCCGGAGGCATGGAAAGCGGGCACCGTCCCGGATTCTTCCGTGCAGCGCGGACCCGTGCTGACGGGGGGCGTCGTGCTCATCCTACAAGCCGGGATGTTCTGCACGGCCAAGATGGTTGGGAGCAAGCCGCTCTGATAACTTGGAGACACCCATGAAAAAGCAATCACTTGTCCTGACACTGGCCGCCTTGGCCTGCAGCGCCGCATTTGCCCAGGCGCCCGCGGGCGTGGTGACCACCCCCTCAGCGCAGAGCAATCCCAATACCGCCGGGGGTATGCCGGCCGCCAAGGCCGAAACAAAAGTCGAGACCAGGAAAGCGGTTGGCTCGACCTTGTCCGCTCCCGATCCCGTTGCAGGCACGGGTGGTGCTGCGGCGTCGGAAAAAATCAATCCGTCTGCATCGGGTGGCAAGGCTGCAGCAAAAGCGGACATGAAGGTAGGCGCAAAAACCGGCGCCGCTGCGACAGGTTCCATGGACATGAATGGCGACGGCATGGTTTCCAAGAAGGAATGGAACCGGTATCACTCCGCCATGTGGAACAGGATGCAGGGCAAAAACGGCATGGTTCCGATGGCCGAAGCAGAAGCCCAGATAAAGGGCGGACCTAACTAAGTAGGTACCGTGGCCCTCGCCACGCGTATGCGTGGCGGGGGCGGTGCGAGGGCGAGCGTGAAACCCAGACGGAAGCGAGCTGCTAAGCTTTCCTCCCATGAGCGCGCCCTACCTTCCCCAAATACGCCTGTACCAGAATTGGCTGCGAAAGACGCGCGGCCTGTCCTTTGACAGTTACGAGGCCTTGCGGCAATGGTCGGTCAACGACCTCGACGCATTCTGGCAAAGCATCTGGGATTACTTTGAACTGCAGTCACCAACGCCGCACAGCGCCGTGCTGGCGGAGAACCGGATGCCGGGCGCGCGCTGGTTTCCGGGTGCGCAGTTCAACTATGCGCGGCAGGTCTTCCGCCATGTGGACAAGGCGCACGCCGCGGGCTTCCCAGCAGTCATCAGCCACAACGAAAAAAGCCTGGCCGGCGGTGAGCCGCCGAAGGAGCTAAGCTGGCCGGAGCTGCGCCGCCAGGTCGCTTCGCTGGCCCTGCACCTGCAGGCGCAAGGGGTGCAGCCCGGTGACCGTGTGGCCGCCTACCTGCCCAATATTCCCGAGGCGATGGTCGCCTTTCTGGCGGTGGTCAGCATAGGCGGCGTCTGGAGCATCTGCGCGCCCGACATGGGGACCAACGCCGTGCTGGACCGCTTCAGACAGATTGAACCCAAGGTGCTGATCGCCTGTGACGGCGTGAGTTACGGCGGGCGCGACTTCGACCGCACCGCTGTGCTGGAGGAGCTGCGTGCTGCCCTGCCCAGCGTGCAGCACGTGATAGTTCATGGCAACCTGGATGCTACGAAATCAATAGCTGGTTGCGCCCGACTGGAAAGGGCTATAGCCCGAAATGATGCGCAAACCCAGGCGTTCGAACCGGTGTGGCTGCCGTTTGACCATCCGTTGTGGATTGTCTATTCCAGCGGCACCACCGGCCTGCCCAAGCCCATCGTGCACGGGCACGGCGGTACCGTCATCGTGGCGTTGGCGCTCAAGACCCTGCACAACGACGTGGGCTGCAGTTACGACGCCAACTCCTGGGGCGAACGCTATCACTGGTACAGCTCGACCGGCTGGGTCATGTGGAACGCGCAGATGAGCGGCCTGCTCAACGGCACGACCTGCTGCATCTTCGACGGCAACCCGGGCGGCAGCAAGGACAAGCCCGATTGGATGACCCTGTGGCGCTTCGCTGCGCAACTGGGCGTGACCTTCTTCGGCGCAGGTGCGGCGTTCTTTGCCAACTGCATGAAGGCCGGCGTGAATCTGGCGGCCTGCGGGGATCTTTCAAAGGTGCGCGCGTTGGGCACCACGGGATCTCCGCTTTCACCCGAGGTGCAGATCTGGGGCACGGAGCAGTTTGAAAAGATCGGTACCTCTGACATCTGGTGGTGCAACATTTCGGGGGGCACCGACTTCGCTGGAGGATTTATTGGCGGCAACCGCGAGTTGCCCCAGGTGCCGGGTCAGATGCAGTGCCGCCTGCTGGGTTGCGCCGTCGAAGCGTGGGACGAAGAAGGCCGGCCTGTCATCGGCGAAGTGGGTGAGCTGGTGTGCACGCGGCCGCTTCCGTCCATGCCGCTTTTCTTCTGGGGTGACTCCGGCAATGTCCGCTATATCTCCAGCTATTTCGACATGTATCCCAACGTCTGGCGACATGGCGACTGGCTGAAGGTCACGCCGGATGGCGGTTGCATCATTTACGGCCGCTCCGATGCCACCATCAACCGGCAGGGCCTGCGCATGGGAACCAGCGAGCTGTACAGCGCGGTCGAGGCCCTGCCCGAGGTCATGGACTCCATGGTGGTGGACCTGGAGTACCTCGGCCGCGAAAGTTACATGCCGCTTTTTGTGGTGCTGCGCGAAGGGGTGGCGCTAGACGATGCCATGAAGGCCCGGCTCAACAATGCCGTCAAGCAGGCCCTGTCACCGCGTTTTGTGCCCGATGAAATCTTTCAGGTGCCCGAAATTCCGCGAACGCTGTCCGGTAAAAAACAGGAGTTGCCGATCAAGAAACTGTTGCTGGGTCAGCCCATCGACAAGGTGGTCAACAAAGATGCCATGGCCAACCCGGCTTGCCTTGACTGGTATGTGGCCATGGCCCGACAGCGCGCCAAAGCCGGGTGAGAAAACAGGCAGCGCCGGACTACCCACAGAAAAGACAAGCGAGAGTGCCGATCACGCCCAGGCGCAATTGGCGAGCCGGTGATCACGCCGAAGGTCAGGCTGGCTGAAACTGCAGCGATGAATTGGAATGTGGCGGTTCAAGGGCCGGAGCCAGCGCACCGAGGTAGGCGCGCACGCGCGGATCGGCCGTCAGGCCGGCGAAGTCGGCGGCCTGCGTGACAACTCCTTTTTGTACAAAGATGAATCGTTCACAACTCTTGCGCAGGATATCGATGTGGTACGGCTCATTGGGGTGAAGGCACAGGAAGACGAGGCGCCCGTTGCTTTTGAGCCGTGCAAAGAAATCGAGCATGAAGCCGATGTAGCCGTCTTGTGTATTGAACTGCGGTTCGTCAAACAAATGCACCAGTGGCGAGTTGCCCGCAGCGTGGTTCAGCATGAAGTCGGGTTTGCTTTTCTGGAAAGACCGCACCTGGTAGGACTGGTGATAGTGCACTGCCAGCCGGTCGCGCTCCCTAGTTCGCACCTGGTGGATATCCTGGCCATTGACCAGCACGCGTCCAGAACTCGGAAGGTTGCTTCCTGTGATCATTTCAAACAGCGTGGTCTTGCCGGAGCCGTTGGGTCCCATGACGCCGATGACGCACGGCTTGTCAACCTCAAAGTTGGCGTTCAGTGAGAAGGTGGTTGTTTTCCGGATCAGGCCGCGTTGGTACTGCTTGGCAAGGTTTTCAACGCGTAAAAGAGGGGGGTTCATGCTGACTAGACTCCAAGAAGTCGCCGGCGCAAGGCGGCGTTGTTACGCAGCTCCGCCGCGGGGCCTTCATGAACGATCTGGCCCTGGTTCATCACGTAAGTACGGTCTGCCACTGCCAGTGCGCTTTGCACGTTTTGCTCGACCACCAGTACGGCGATGCCTTCGGACTTCAGCCGGGTGATGGTCTTCATCACGTCCTGAACCACCTTGGGCGCCAGGCCCTGGCTGGGCTCGTCAAACAACACCAGGCCGGGCGAACCCAGCAGTGCGCGGGAGATGGCCACCATCTGCATTTCCCCGCCGGAAAGGTTTTCGCACTCCCGGTCCATCAGGTATTCCATGGCGCTGAAAATTTCAAAGCACTCCTTCTCGCTCCATTTGCGAAAGCGGGTGGCCTTGCGGGCAATAGCCAGGTTGCGCGCCACCGTGAGGGTGGAGAAAATCCGCCTGTCATCGGGAACCCAGCCCAGGCCTGCTTTCGCTATCTCGTGGGTGGGCATGCGTGTGATGTCGCGACCATCGAATGAAATGCAACCTTTGCGCGGCGCGGTCAAGCCCAGGATGGAACGCAGCGCGGTGGTCTTGCCGGCGCCGTTGGGGCCCAACAGCGCCACCACCTCACCGGTGCCGACACGCAGGGATACATCAAACAGGACCTGTGTTTCACCGTAAAAGGTGTCGATGTGATCAATGACCAGCGTGTTGGCGGGAGCCGCTACAGGTTTCAGGACAGCGTTCATGCCAATGTTCCCAGGTTGGAGCGCTGGACCCATTCGTTCTGCCGCAGCTCGGCGGGTGTGCCCTGCATGATGACCTGCCCCCAGTGAATCACCGAAATCCGGTCTGCGAGGCTGAATAGGAAGTTCATGTCGTGCTCAATGATCACAATCGTCAGCTGCCGCTTGAGCTCCCTCACCAGGTCCATCAAGCGCGCGGTGCCTTCAGCGCCCAATCCCGCGGTAGGCTCATCGAGAAACAGCATGCGTGGCTCGGCGGCCAGCGCAACGCCGATTTCCAGCGCGCGGCGCTGGCCGTACGACAGACTGCTGGCCATCACGCGTTCCTTTCCCTTGAGCCCTACCCGCTCCAGCACCGCCGCGGCCATCTGCTGGGCAGTGATGTCCGCTCCGAGATCGCGCCAGGCGTTGAATCCCTGCTTGCGCACATGCGGCATGGCCACCAGCACGTTGTCCAGCGCGGTATAGCTGTCAAACAGGTTCATGATCTGAAAGGAGCGGGATATTCCCTTGTGGGCAATTTCCCGCGGCGACAGGCCGGTGATGTCCTCGCCGGCAAAAGTCACGCGGCCACGGTCAGGCTTGTAACGCCCCGTCAAAACATTGAAGCAGGTCGTTTTGCCTGCGCCGTTGGGGCCCATGATGCCGGTCAGCTGGCCTTCCTCGAACCCGAGGGTGATGTCCTGCAACACCATCTGTGCGCCGAAGCGTTTGGAGAGGCCATGGGCTTCAAACAGCTTCACAGCACATCTCCCGCGCGTGTTGCGGTTGCAACGGGAGCTTTGCGCGGCCTGCCTCTCCAGGCCTGCCAGACTCCCGCGACTCCCTCCGGCTTGAACAGCACCATGGCCATGAAGATCAGTCCGTACCAGAGCAGCCAGGTCTCTGTGTAGGCGCCCAGCAGGTCACGCGCAAGGATAAAAAACGTGGCGCCAATGACCGGGCCCCAGAAGCTCACCAGGCCCCCGCCTATCAGCACCATCATGACCACAAAGCCGGAGGTATGCAGACTCATGACATTCGGGTAGGCCGATTGCTGCGCCATGGCAAACAGTGCGCCGGCCAGCCCCGCCACCGCCGTGGAAACCGTGAAGGCCAGCCATTTGTAGAGCCAGACGTTGTAACCCACAAACGCTGCGCGGGTTTCATTCTGTTTGATGGCGCTCAGGATGCGGCCCAAGGGTGAGTGAATCAGCCGCCAAAGCCCGACCAGCACAGCTGCAAAAAGGGCCAGGCAGAAAAAGAACAGCGCGTTGTTGCTGGCCAGGTCAAAAGAGACAAAACCAAAATCGGCCGGCAAACGCTTGATGTTGAGCAGGCCGTCCTCGCCTCCGGTCACGGTATGCCACTTGTTGGCGACAAACCAGAACACCTGCCCGAAGGCAATGGTCAGCAAGGCATAGTAAATGCCGCGCCGATGCGAAATGAATGCCGCAACGGCGGCGCCCAGGGTTGCAGTTATCAGAACCGCACCAGCCAGGTCAAACCACAGATTCGGCCAGACGCGCAGTTGCAGCAGGCCAAAGGCGTAGGCGCCGACGCCGAAGAAAGCGCCATGGCCGAACGACGGCAAACCGGTGAAACCCAGCAGCAGGTTGTAACCCAGGGCGAAAAGCACCCAGATCATGATTTCCAGGGCCAGGTATTGGTAAAGGCCGACGCGCGCCACCCACAGGGGTGTGGATAGCAGCACCACCAGGGTAATCAACATTGGCACGGGAAACAGGGGCGCGCGGCCAGAGGCAAGTTGCATGAGCGTTCTGTCTCGATTGAATTTACGGACCAAAAAAAGCGTGGACAAAACAGAATATACATTCTAATATTTAGACATGCAAGAATATTCATTCTATTTCTGCGCGGGGCGTCAGTCGACGGCCGGCGTATTTTTTCGAAGCAGCGGTTACCCATGGACCCTGTGACTACCTACGACGACCTCAAGGCGCTGATGGCCAGGGCTTATCCGGACATGTCCAAGCAGCTGCAGCGTATTGCGCGTTTTGCCATGGAGCAACCCAATGAACTGGCTCTGGGCACCGTGGCCACGGTGGCGGAGGCCACGCAGGTGCAGCCTTCGGCCATGATCCGGTTTGCCAATGCATTGGGTTACGGCGGGTTCTCCGAAATGCAGCAGGTGTTTCGCGGCCATCTGCTGGAGCGCTCGGACAGCTATCGCGAGCGTATTGCCCAGATGCGGCGCAAGCAGGTCAAGGGCAGCGGCGCACCTGCTGGCGTATTGCATGAGCTGGTCGGCGAATCGGTGGCAGAGCTCAGCCATCTTGAGGAAAAAATTCAGCAGGCCGACTTAAAGGCGGCGGTGAAACTCATGTCCGCCGCGCCGCGAATCCATGTGCTGGCCCAGCGGCGCGCGTTTCCGGTCGCGGGTTATCTCGCGTACGCATTGAGCCAGCTGGAACTGCGCACCCATCTGCTGGACGGCACTGGCGGCATGCTGCGCGAAAGCCTTCGTTCGATTGCGCCCGGCGACGTCCTGATCGTCGCAAGCTTCCGCAACTATTCTCCGGAAGTGATCGATGCGGCTGTTGCCGCCGAAAAACTCGGGGCAATCGTGATTGCCATCACCGACGGTCCGGTGTCGCCTCTCAAGGCCCCCGCCAGGGTTTGTTTTGAGCTGGCCGACGATTCGTCCAAACCGTTTCGCTCCCTGGTCGCTCCGCTGTGCCTTGCGCAGGCACTTGTCGTCAGCACCGGCCACCACCTCGCAGAGCAGGGGGCGAGCAAAACAGTCGCCAAACCTGCCAGGCGCAAGGGGACCGTATGACACACCCTGTTGACGTGATATGCATGGGCCGTGCGGCCGTCGACCTTTATGGCGAGCAGATTGGCGGCCGCCTGGAAGACATGCTGAGCTTCACCAAGTACCTGGGTGGTTCGCCCGCCAACACGGCAGTCGGGATGGCGCGCCTGGGGCTCAGGCCGGCCATGCTGACTCGTGTGGGAGATGAACACAATGGGCGCTTTGTACGTGAAACCCTGAGCGCAGAGGGTGTGGATGTCAGCCACGTCAAGACCGATCCCAGGCGGCTCACGGCGCTGGTTTTCCTCGGTATCCAGGACCAGCAGACTTTTCCGCTGGTTTTCTACCGCGATAACTGCGCCGACATGGCCGTCAGCCAGGACGACTTCGACGCAGCCTTCATCGCCTCGAGCTCGGCCTTGCTCCTTTCCGGGACGCATCTGTCGCAGCCGACCACCTGCGACGCCTGCCGCAAGGCCATCTCGCTGGCCCGGCAGGCGGGTACCCGCGTGGTGCTGGACATCGACTATCGGCCTGTGCTGTGGGGCCTGACAAGCCCCGGCATGGGGGAGCAGCGCTTTGTGCCTTCAGGCGAAGTCAGCGCCCATCTGCAAACGGTGATTGGCCAATGTGACCTGGTGGTCGGCACCGAAGAGGAAATCCACATCGCCGGAGGCAGCACGGATACGCTGGCCGCATTGCGCTGCTTGAGGGCGCTCACTACAGCCACGCTTGTGGTCAAGCGCGGACCCATGGGTTGTGTGGTGTTCGAGGGGCCGATTCCGGATGAACTGGAAAAGGGCCTCAAGGGCCCGGGCTTTCCTGTGGAGGTCTACAACGTCCTGGGTGCGGGAGATGCCTTCATGTCCGGCTTTCTGCGAGGCTGGATCCGCAGCGAACCTTTGACGCAATGTTGTGCTTACGCCAATGCCTGTGGTGCGCTGGTGGTCTCGCGCCATGGCTGTGCCCCCGCCATGCCCAGCTGGGAAGAGCTGCAGTTTTTCCTGCTCCACGGATCAAGCACCCGGCGGCTCAGGGAAGATGCGCGGCTTGAGCACCTGCATCGGGTCACCACTCGCACGCGACGCTGGGCCGAGCTGGTCATCCTTGCGTTTGATCATCGCGTGCAACTCGAAGAGCTGGCCGCACGGCACAACGCGAACCATGAGCGGATCCGTCTTTTCAAATCGCTGATTGCGGAGGGTGCGAGGCGGGGCGCCCGTGGGCGGGCAGGTGTTGGCATCATTGTGGATGACCGATTTGGGGACGAAGTGTTGCCCGCCATGACAGGCAAAGGCTGGTGGGTTGCGCGACCCGTTGAATTGCCTGGCTCGCGGCCCTTGCAGTTCGAGGCAGGTCCTCACCTGTCGCAGGCCATGCGGTCCTGGCCGGGTGAACACGTGGCCAAGTGCCTGGTGAGTTACCACCCGCAAGATCCGCTTTCATTGCGCGAGCAGCAATTGGTACGGTTGATGGAATTGCAGCGTGCCAGCACGGATACCTTCCACGAATTTCTGGTGGAGGTGATTCCTCCGAAGGAAATGCCGAGAGACAGCAGCACCCTGGCGCAGGCGCTTGAGCAAATCTATCGCGCCGGTATTTCCCCCGACTGGTGGAAGCTTCCTCCCGCCGAATCGGCACAGGAATGGGAGGCCATTGTTGCCGTGATCGAGCAGAACGATCCGCATTGCCGCGGCGTGTTGCTGCTTGGTCTTGAGGCCAGTGAAGACCGGCTGGAACAGAGCTTTCGCATTGCAGCGCCACATGCCATTTGCCGCGGTTTTGCCGTCGGGCGGTCCATCTTTTCCGAGGCAGCATCCGGATGGTTTGAGGGCCGCATGGATGACGCGCAGGTGATTGAAGACATCGCGCAGCGGTACGCCAGGCTCATCCGGCTGTGGGACGAAGCGCGAGCCGGCGCCGCCGAGGCCGTGAGTTGATCAACCAACAAGGAGACATACACATGACACAAAAAATCGGATTCATCGGTATCGGCATGATGGGTCATGGCATGGCCAAAAACCTGTTGGCGAAGGGTTTTGCCCTGACCTTCAAGGTCAACCGCAACCGCGACAACCTGGCTGACTTGATCGCCGCAGGCGCGCAGGAAGCGGCGACCAATGCAGCCTGCGCACAGGCCTCGGACATTGTGTTCATCTGCGTGACCGGCTCACCGCAAGTGGAGGAAATTGTTTACGGAAAAGACGGCCTGCTGGAGTGCGGACACAAGGGGCTGATCGTCGTGGATACCTCCACCGCCGAGCCCGCATCGAGCGCCCGCATCCGCAATGACCTGGCTGCCAAGGGCATCAAGCTGGTGGATGCGCCGCTGGCACGCACGCCCAAGGAGGCGGAAGAAGGCCGGCTCAATACCATGGTGGGCGCAGACCCGGCAGACTTCCGGCTCGTCGAGCCGGTGCTGAAAGCCTTCTGCGAAAACACCTTCCATGTGGGTCCGCCCGGTCATGGACATGTACTCAAACTCGTCAACAACATGATGGCCATGAGTTTTGCGGCGTCGATTGCCGAAGCTTTCGCCGTTGCGGCCAAAAGCGGGCTGGACCTGAACCGGCTGTATGACGTGATTTCTGCCGGTGGTGTGAATTGCGGCATCTTCCAGATGATGGCCACCAAAACTCTCAAGGAGGGCGACGTGACCGGCTTCAAGTTCGGCATCGCCAATGCGCAGAAAGACCTGCGTTATTACACCCATCTGGCGGAAATGCTGCCCGTGACCAGCTTCATGGGCGAAGCCGCACACCAAAGCCTGATCCAGGCCAGCAACGCCGGCTTTGGCGGCAAGCTGATCGCCTCCCTTTTTGAAGCCCAGGAAAAACTCAACGACGTCAAGATCGTTCCCCGTTAATCGGTAATCCAACCACTGCAGGAGACAACCATGAGCGACATCAGAAAAAACACTACCCCCGAACCGGCACACGACGCCGCATCAGCGTCACGCCGCAACCTTCTGAAGAAGTCCAGCTTGGCGCTGGTCGGCGCTGGTCTGTACGGCGCGGCACCGTTCATGGGCCCCTGGAAGCACAACCATGCCTGGGCGCAAACCGCCCAGAAAAAACCGCTGACCATCGGTTTGACCATGGATGCTTCGGGCCAGTATGCGGCTTCCGGAACCGAGGAGCGCCTGGGTGCGATGATGGCCATCAAGGAATTCAACGACAAGGGTGGCGTGCTGGGCCGGCGCATCGAGGCCATTCACATTGACACGGAGACCACGCCGGCGACGGGCTCGCGTGTTGCCGAACGGATGATCACCCGCAATGAGGCCGCTTTTCTGATCGGTGCGGTGCACTCCGGCGTGTCCAATGCCATTTCCCAAATCGCACAGAAATACGGCACCATTTTTCTCAACACCAATTCAAGTTCCCCGACCGAGGCGGGCAAGGATTGCCACCGGACCAAGTTTGTCTGGGACGGCAACGGAACAAACTTCTCTAACGCGACGGTCAAAAATGCCATCAAGGCCAGTGGCCGTAACTGGGTCTTGCTGACCAATGACTATGTCTGGGGCCACACCACCTCCAAGGCCACGCGGGCGATTGTCGAAGCCAACGGCGGGCGGATTGTTGAAGAACTCCTGGTGCCGCAAAACACCCGTGACTTCTCCGCCTATCTGCTCAAACTGCAGCAGCTCAAACCCAACGTGGTGGCGACAGCTGTGGGCGGTGACGACATCAAGGCGTTGCGCCAGCAGGTGGTGCAGCTCAAGATGAACCAGTCCATGGCCTGGATCAATAACCAGCAGGACTGGCCAGACGTGTATGGCCTGGGGCCGGACGCAATCTTCGGCGTCTTTGGCACCACATGGTACTGGCGACTGAATCTCCCTGGCGTGAAGGAGTTTGTCGCCGCCTACCAGAAGCAGTTCCCTGGCATGGCCATCCGCGTGCCTGGCAATGTTTATCACAACGGCTACATGGCCACGCGGGAGCTGCTGCGTTGCGTGGAAGAGGCCGGCACCACCAACAACATCGCCGTCATCAAAAAGCTGGAAGGCCGCAAGATGACAGCGGTCGATCGCCTGCAGCATTACGACGCCTGGATGGACCCGGTCACGCACCAGTGCCAGCAAACCATCTACATGGCGACCTTCAACGACGCGCCGGTGGAAAAGGACGACATCTTCAAGATCCTGACGCAGGCCGATCCGAAAGATGTGCAGGACAAGGACTCCCTGGGCGCCTGCAAGCTTGAGAGTTACGAGGCCACGCCGAGCTACGAAGTCTAGGTCTCTCGCCATGATCATCACTGACAAGGCGGGTCTTGCCCACCGGTTGCCGCGCCAGGTGGCGAGCGCCGAGCACCGGACGAAGCTGCCATGCTGCCGTTAACAAAGACCTTATGGACGTCCTGTTTCAGCTGATTCCGCACCTCGTCAATGGCGTGTCGCTTGGCCTGCTGTTTGCGCTCATTGCTTTGGGCTTCATGTTGATTGTTGGTGTGATGGAAGTCATCAATCTGGCGCATGGTTCCTTGTTTGCCCTGGGCATGTATTTCGCGTTGTTCCTGGTGGCCCCGCAACTGGGCATGTTCCCCGGGGTGCAGGCCTGGTACATGGCTTTTCCGATCGAAACACGGTATCTGCTTGCCTTGGTTCTGGCCCCGGTCTTCGTGGGACTTTTTGGCATGCTGCTGGAACTGTGCATGCGCCGCACCTATGGGCGTGACCCTCTCTACGGTTTGCTGCTGACCTTTGGTGCTGCTCTCGTGATCGAGGAAGCCATACGCATTGTGTGGGGTTCCTCGGAGAAACAGCTGCAACTGCCCCAGGCGATTTCCGGGGCCGTGCTTCTGGGCGATCTGGTGTATTCAAAGTACCGTTTTTTTGCCAGCGGATTTGCTGTCCTGATGATTGTGATGCTGTGGCTGTTCCTGCAAAAAACGCCTTACGGCGCGATCATCAAGGCCGGAGCGCATGACAGCGAGATGGTGCGGGCGTTGGGCATCAACCTTTCACGTCTGCGGCTGTTCGTCTTCGGCCTCGGCGTGGCGCTGGCGGCAATTGCGGGGGTTGTCATGGCGCCCATCTGGGGAATCCGGCCCCATGTCGGCGTCGATGCCGTGGTGCCGGCGTTCCTGATCATTGTTCTGGGCGGCGTGGGCTCGCTGTGGGGTGCGGTGATTGCGGGGCTCATGGTCGGCATGGTGGTGGGGCTGACCGGCTCTTATGCTTCCGAATGGTCCCTGATGTCCATGTACCTTCTGTTTATTGCCGTGGTGACTTTTCGTTCGCGCGGCCTGTTCGGAAAGAAGAGTGTTCTTGATGTTTGATCAACGTAAACCATTGCGGGGAAAAGTCGCACTGGTGACCGGCGCTGCAGGCACCATGGGCGCCGCCGCCACGCGGGTGTTGCTGGAAGATGGCTGCAAAGTGGCCATGGTTGATTTCAGCGAAGAACGAAACCGTGCGCTGGCGGCAGAATTCGGTGCGAACGCCTTGCCCTTTTGCTTTGACATCAGCGATGTGGACGCGGTGCGGGACGGCCATGCGCAGATCGTGCAGGCGCTGGGCCCCGTCGACATTCTGGTCAACAACGCCGGCATTCTTTCAAACAACAAGGTGGAAGCGACCACCCCCGCGGAATGGCGGCGCGTGCTGGGCGCCAACCTCGACGGCGCTTTTTACCTCTCGCAGCAGGTCGTGCCGGCCATGAAGAGCCGCGGCTTCGGACGCATCATCAACACCAGCTCGCTCGCTGCAAAAACCGGTGGGCTCACAGCCGGTACGGCTTACTCGGTGTCCAAGGGTGCAATGAGTGCACTGACCTTCTCCCTGGCGCGTGAACTGGCGTCGTCCGGCGTCACGGCCAATGCGATTGCGCCGGCCTATGTGAAGACGCCCATGATCACGGAGCAACTCAACGAAGAGCAGCGGCAGAAGCTGCTCAGGGACATTCCGGTGGGGCGGTTTTGTGAGCCCGAGGAGTTTGCACATGTGGTGCGTTTCCTGGCTTCGCCCCTGGCAGGCTTCATTACCGGAGAAATCATCGACCTCAACGGTGGCCTGCTGATGGACTGAGGCGGGGAAAGCCCTTTCGTTGCGGAAAGAATTTGCCTACACAATCCGGTCATTCATGAGCCTCACACCTCGCATTGATTTCACTTCGGCCCTGAAGGGCTTGTTCGACTTGAGCGGCAAGGTTGCGTATGTGCCCGGCGGGTACGGAGGCATCGGCGAAGCCGTCGCCTGGGCCATGGCGATGGCGGGCGCCAAGGTTGCTGTTTCCGGACGGAACGAGGGCAAAGCGCGGGATGTGGCGTCTGCCCTGTGCGCGGCAGGGCACGATGCCACCGGACTGGCAATGGACGCTCATTCAGTGGCGCATATGCAGGAATCGGTGGATGCAGTGGCGCGGCATTTTGGCCAGCTCGACATTCTGGTCAATTGCGTGGGCATGCAGCGCGAGCAAGCGCTGCTTGAGGTCACGGAGGAAGCGTTTGACGAAGTGCTGCAGGTCAACCTGAAGGCAGCGATGTTTCTGGCGCAGGCCGTTGCAAAACAACAGATAGCGGGTGGGCGTGGTGGGGCACAGGTTCACCTTTTGTCGGTGCGGGCACAGCTGGGTTTGCGCGGGCGTGGCTATTCGGCCTACACCAGCAGCAAGGGTGGCCTGGTCATGCTGATCCGTCAGCACGCCAGTGAACTGGCACCACACGGCATCACGGTCAATGGCATCGCTCCGACGGTGGTGCATACCGAGATGGCGCGCCATTGGCTGGAAAATCCGGACACCCATCGCCAGGTTCTGGAGCGCATTCCTCTGGGGCGCATTGCCGACCCGCAGGACGTCGCTGGTGCTGCAGTCTTTTTTGCGGCGCCTGCAGCATCTTTTGTGACCGGTCAGGTTCTTTACCTCGACGGTGGTATCACTGCCTCACAGTAAAGCGGTGGCGCTTCAGGCCGCAGGTTTGCGGTTCACCAGCACAATGCCCACAGCTACCAGAACCAGCGCAGCCAGCAGGCTGGGCGTGACGGCCTCCTTGAGCCACAGCGCGCCGAACAGCAGCGCAAACAAGGGTGTGAGAAACACGAATACAGAAATTTTGGTTGCGGGGTAGCGGCCCAGCATCCACATCCAGGCCAGGTAGCTGGCAAAGGCGCCCACCACTGTCTGCAGAAGCAGCGAGGTGATGGCAAAGGGGCTGAAGGCCCAGACCCATTGTTCACCGAGTGCCAGTGACAGGAAGGGCAGCGCGACCGTGCTCACCGCCACCTGGTAAAACAGCAGCTTTTCAGCCGACACCCGGGCCAGTGAGGACGCGCGTATCACCACCGTCGTGAGGCCCCAGAACATGCCGGCGGCAAGCGCAAGCAGGTCCCCCGACCAGGTGGAAGCCGCACCGGGGCTGAAACCTTCGCGCAGGGCAAACACCACGGCTGCGAAGGCGCAGGCCAGGCCAGCCCACTGCACGCTGCGCAGTTTTTCGGAGGCAACCCACAGCGGCAGCAGCACCGCCACCCAGAACGGCGAGGTGTAGAGAAACACCGTCAACCGCGAGGCGCTGGTGTACTGCAGGCCCACATACAGGCAGGCGAATTCGACGGCAAACAGCCCCCCGGCCAGCAGGCCGGCACCCAGCGTGCCGTCGGTGGAAAAAAGCTTGACGCCGCGCCAGGCGCACCACATCCACAGCAGCAGTGTGGCGCCGGCAAAACGGAGGGAAGCCTGGAACACCGGAGGCACCTCCGCCAGCGTGGCCTTGACCAGTACCTGCTGGAAGCCCCAGAACAGGCAGCAGGCGAGCAACAGCGAAATGGACAGGGTGTCGAGATGGGTCTTGCGTGTGGTCATGTCTCTGGGGCCGTGGCTTCGCCTACAGCGGATGCTCGGTGTAAAACCTGCCGCCGTGAAACAGCAGCGGCGCAGCGCCTTTGCGGTGGGCGCAGCGCTCGACTTCGCCGACAAAAATCACGTGGTCGCCTTCTTCGTAGCGGCTGCGGTTGAAACACTCGAAGGTGGCAGCCGCCCCGGTCAGCAGGGGCGAGCCGCTGATGCCCTCGGTCCAGGCGACACCCGTCCACCGGCCTTCGCGTTTCGCCGCAAAACGTTCGGCCAGCTCTTTCTGGTCGGCCGCCAGGATGTTGATGGCGTAATGGGAGCCGGTGCTCAGCGCCGGCATGGAGCCCGCCGCCTGCGCCAGGCTCCAGAGCACCAGGGGTGGCGCCAGCGAGACCGAGTTGAAGGAGTTGGCCGTCAGCCCGACCAGTTCTCCATCGGTTGTGCGCGCGGTGACGATCGTGACGCCGGTGGCAAACATGCCAAGTGCTGCGCGGAACTCGTTCGGTGAAAAATCCGGGCGGCTGGCCTGGCGCAAAGGCTTGGAGGGCGTCATGGATGTAATTTACCTGAACCGGCATTTGCAGACGCGCCCGGCCGGTGTGGCGCGTAAAATCGGCCCATGCGTTTGCCTTGTTCCATCGCCGTTCTTTTTGCTTCTGTTTTGATAGCTCACAGCGCACAGGCAGCAGGGCCTTGCGATGATTTTGTTCGAAAACTTCCGAACCTCAAGCGGAGCCTGTGCGAAGCAGCGCAGTTGCAGGCCACGGCGGCCCGCTCGGTCCAGGGCCAGACCTTGTGGATGCGCGACGTCAAGCCGGACGAGGCGCGCCAGCGTGTCCTGGTGCTGGGTGCCATCCATGGCGACGAGCTGTCGTCAGCCTCGGTGGCCCTGCACTGGATAGGGTTGGCCAGGGAAACAACAGCGCCCTGGTCGCAGGCGATTCACTGGCGTTTTATCCCGGCGCTCAATCCCGACGGGCTGCTGGCCACGCCGCCGCGCCGCGTCAATGCCAACGGGGTGGACCTGAACCGCAATTTCCCCACGCCCTTCTGGGAGCGGGATGCCAAGGTGTACTGGGAAAAGCGCACCGGCAAAGACCCGCGCCGCTGGCCGGGACCCAAGCCGCTGTCGGAGCCGGAGTCGCGTTTCCTGCACGAAGAAATGCAGCGCTTCAAGCCGCACCTGATCGTCAGCATCCATGCGCCCTATGGTGTGCTGGATTTTGACGGCCCTTCGGTTCCGCCCTCCAAACTGGGCCGGCTTTACCTCGACCAAGTGGGCATCTTCCCGGGTTCGCTGGGTAATTACGGTGGGGTGCACAAAGGTGTGCCGGTGGTTACCATCGAACTGCCCAACGCCATGCGCACCCCGCTCAATGCCGAGATGCGCCAGATGTGGCTGGACCTGCTGCGCTGGATGTCCGAGCGGCTGCCTCCGGGCGGCACCGGGGGGCTGGCGCGCACGCCTTGAGCTGCAGGGACGCCACGCTGCTGCTGCGTTTGCCGATGCCGTGATTGTTGGTCAAATTGGCCTCCAGTCCTTTGTGGACGGGCGCAAACAGCTATCAAACAAGGAGCAATTCACGGCACGAATGCCCCGCTTCAGCGCTTGAGCTTCTTGTAGGCTTCGTTCATGGGCTTGCCTTTGTCCGTGTCCTGCAGGCCGCGGCGCAGGTCACGGCTCGCCTGTTCCACCTGCGGGTCGGCTTTGGCATCGGTCATGTCGCTGGACTGGTCGCGTTCATGCGGCAGGGACAGGCCGGTGTCGGCGGGGTCCGCCAATACATTTTCCTCATCGCGCAGTGGCCGGTCTTTGGCCGGTTTGACCGACGCCATCCCTTCGCTGCTGCCAGCTTCACGGGCCGGGGTGCCGGATGACGGAGGTGCGGGGGGAGCGGGAATGGCCATGCGTGTTTGTCCTCGCAGCCACCTGACTGCAGGACCTCAGTCTGGCTGCCGTAGGGAGCAGGCGCCTGTCAGCGCGCCCTGGGTAGCGATGTAGGAGGAGGGCGAACCCGCGCCGCACACCGGTGGGCGGGAAAAGCGCAAGACTGTCACGCTTTCGGTTCTTATTGGCGTTGTCTTGTGTAGGCAATGCAATGCCAAAGGACTACGATGTCCTCAGCGGTGTGCGTTGTGAGCGCTCACCTTTTTGGTCCTGCACAGACGCTGCACGACCCTGTGCAAATGGAAGGCACAAGGCAAGGTCATGCGATGGTGAGTTCCCTGGGGCTGCGCGCCCGTCTGGTGTTGTTGATCGTGGTGGCGCTGGTGCCGGTTTTCGGCCTGTTCGCCTGGGTGGCAGCCAGCAAGCAGGCGGATGCCCTGAAACTCGCGCGCTCCACGTTGCAGTCGCAGGCCCTGCTGGCCGCAGCCGGCCAGCAGCCGCAGGTCGAGGTCATGAAACAGCTGCTCAGCGATCTGGCCAGCGCGCCTTCGATCAGGCGCAGGTCGCCGGACCCATGCGGCGAGTACCTGCAGGATTTGCAGGCCAAGCATCCGCATTACAGCGACCTGGGATTGGCAGGGCTCGACGGCAAGCTGCTGTGCCACTCAGAGTCTTCACTGGTCGGCACCAGTGCCAGCACGCGGCCCTATTTCAGGCGTGTGCTGGCAAGCCGCCAGTTCTCGGTGGGCGAATATGGCACCGGTCGAAGCAGCCGCAAGGCAGGGGTCGCCTTTGCGGCGCCCGTTTACGACAACGCCGGCGTGCTGAATGCGGTGGTGTTTGCCGCGCTGGATGTGCGGGCCTTCAGCCTTCCGCTGGCGCAACTGGCGGTGCCAGCGGGCATGGGCGTGGTCCTGACCGACAGCCAAGGCACTGTTCTCGCGGCTCATCCTGCCAGTGCCGGCGTGGTCGGAAGCCGGCACCCCGACACGGCCGTCCAGGCCTTTCTGCGGGCGCCGCGCGTGGGCATCGAGGAGGCACGGGACGCTGGCGCGGAGCAGCGCGTGTATGCTTTCGCGCCGGTGGGAGGCGCGGCGCAGGGCGCGCTGTTTGTCACGGTCAGCATGCCGCGCGAAATGATTTCGGCGGAGCCCGCGAGGGCGCTGGCGTTCGAACTCGCTGTTTTGCTGGCCGCCGCCCTCTTCGGCATGGCCTGCGCCTGGGCCATGGGCAGGCGCCTGATTGTCAACCCGGCCAATGCCATGCTGCGTGAAGCGGAAGAGCTTGCCGGCGGCAATCTTGCGGCCCGGGTCGAGATCGGCCCGCTTTACCAGGGCGAGCTCGGCCACCTCGCCCGAACCTTCAACCGCATGGCCGAATCGCTGCAATTGCGCCGCGATGAACTCGATGCGTCGCTGGACCGCATCGGCAAGGAGCGCGGCCTGCTGGACCTCATCATCAACAGCATGAGCGAAGGCGTGCTCGCCATCGATGTCGAGGGCCGCTTCCTGCTGTTCAACGCAGCGGCGAAGAAAGTCTTCCCGGCCGATGAGACGGGGTCGACCCTCGCGGCCTGGCGACAGGACCACGAGGTGGTGTTGCTGGACGGGAAAACGGTTTGCAAACCACAAAACAGGCCGTTGAGCCGCGCCATCCGCGGTGAAAGCGTCGACAACTGGGATGTTTTCCTGCGCCGGCACGGCGCCAAGGACCGGGTGCTGCGCAACAATGTCCGCCCCCTCCACGACGAAACGGGGAAACTGGTCGGCGGCCTGGTGGTGTTTACCGACATCACCGAACGCAAGTTCACCGAGGATCTTGTCCGGGACCAGGAGCAGGTGCTCGAGCTGATTGCCTACGGCGTGCCTCTGACGCAGGCGCTCGAAGCCATCGTGCGGCTGATCGAGAGCCGCTCACCCGGGAGCATGTGCTCCATTTTGCTGCGCGAAGGCCAGCAGCTGCGCCACGGCGCGGCCCCCAGCCTGCCGGACAGCTACAACCGCCAGATCGACGGACTGGAAGTCGGTGACGGCATCGGTGCCTGCGGAACAGCGGCATTCCTGAAAAAGCAGGTGGTTGTGGTGGACGTGGTCGGTGACCCGCTGATGCGCAATTACCTCGATTTGCTGCACGAATTTGGCCTGCGCGCCTGCTGGTCCACACCGGTGCTGGCCAACAGCGGTGAAGTGCTGGCCACTTTCGCCATTTACCACCGGGATCCCTACCAGCCGCAGCCCAGAGACCAGGACCTGGTGGAAAGCGCCGTCCGGCTGGCCCGTATTGCGATCGAGCGTACGCGTGCCGAAGAAGCCCTGCTGGGCAGCGAGGCGCGGTTTCGCGAGCTGGCCGAAAACGTCGAGGATGTGTTTTACAACCGCGACTTTGCCAGCGGGCGGTTTCTGTACATCAGTCCGGCTTATGAAACCATGTGGCATCGCCCACGGGAAGAGCTGTATAGCGCGCCGGATTCCTACCGCGAGACCATCCATCCCGAAGACCGGGCGGCAGAGGCAGAAACGAAGCAGCAGCAGGCGGCCGGCACGGTCACCGACCTGGAATATCGGATTGTTCGCCCCGATGGCGAGATCCGCTGGATTCGCGACCGTTCCTACCCCGTCTTCAATGCAGCCGGATCGGTGGAGCGGATTGTCGGCACGGCGCGGGACTTCACCGGGCGCAAACGCGCGGACCGCGAGCTGGCGCGAACCAACCGGGCACTGCAGATGCTCAGCCGCTGCAACGAAGCGCTGACCCGCATCGACGATGAAACGGAACTCCTGACCCAGGTGTGCCGCCTGGCGGTGGATGTGGGCGGCTACCGCATGGCCTGGGTCGGCTACGCGCAGGATGATGCGGCCCTCACCATCCTGCCCATGGCGCATGCGGGCCATGAGGCGGGTTACCTGTCGGCCATCCAGCTGACCTGGGACGCGGAGCAGCAGACCGGGCGCGGGCCGGCCGGCCAGACCATACGCAGCGGCCAGGCTCGTATCAGCGAAAACATCGTCCAGGGCGCCAACCAGTTTCACTGGCACGAAATAGCCACAGAGCGCGGTTACCGCAGCGCGGTGTTCCTGCCCCTGCGCGATGCGAGCCGCACTTTCGGCCTGCTGGGCCTGTACTCTGGAGCGCTGGAAAAATTGGCGGAAGACGAAATCAAGCTGCTCCAGGACATGGCCGACAACCTGGCGTTCGGCATTGGCAGCCTGCGCACCCGGCTCGAGCGCCAGCGCAGCCAGGAGGCCGCGCGCCAGGCGGCGGCCCAGGTGCGTGAACAGGCGTCGCTGCTGGACCGCGCGCAGGATGCCATCATGGTGCGCAACCTCGACCGGACCATCCGGTTCTGGAACAAGGGGGCTGAACGCCTCTACGGCTGGACTGCCGACGAGGTGCTTGGCAAAACCATGGACACGTGCATGTACCGCAACCCGCAGGTGCTCATCGATGCCCTCAACCAGGCGGTGGCCAGCGGCGGGGACTGGACCGGCGAGCTGGAGCAGGTGGCGAGGGACGGCTCACCCATCAGCATCGAGGCACGCTGGACCGTGGTGCGCGATGAACAGGGGCGCGTCAATGGCGTGCTGGGCATCAACACCGACATTCGCGAGCGCAAGCGGGCGCGCGAGCAAATCCTGCAGCTCAACACCAGCCTGGAAGAGCGGGTACAGCAGCGCACAGAGCAGCTGGAATTTGCCAACAAGCAGCTGGAAGCCTTCTCGTACTCCGTGTCACACGATTTGCGCACGCCGCTCAGCACCATCGAGGGGTTCAGTAACCTGCTCGCCAGGGACCTGGGGGCCGGCATGGCGGGCGAGCGCAGCAAACACTACCTGTCCCGCATACGTGCCGGCGTGGTGCAGATGGGTGAACTGATTGATGCCCTGCTCTCGCTGGCCCAGGTCTCGCGCACCAGCCTGCGCTGGGACAGGGTGGACCTGAGTGCGATGGCGCAAGCGATATTGGACGGCTACCGGGAGACGGAGCCGGATCGGGCGGTCTTGCTCGATATCCAGCCGGAGTTGCTGGCCCATGGCGATGGGCGGCTGCTGCAGCAGGTGCTGGACAACCTGCTCGGCAATGCGTGGAAATTCAGCAGCCGGCAAGCGCAAGCCCTGATTTCATTCAGGCGGGAAAGCGGCCCTGACGGTGAGATGGTGTATGCGGTCCAGGACAACGGGGCCGGTTTTGACATGGCCTATTCAGAAAAGCTGTTTGGTGCTTTCCAGCGGCTGCACACCGCGTCGGAATTTGCCGGCACCGGCATCGGCCTGGCGACGGTGCACAGGATTGTCACGCGGCATGGTGGCCGGGTCTGGGCTGCGTCCGCTCCGGGCCACGGGGCGACGTTTTATTTCACTCTGGGGGGCTCACCTTCCAGCGACTTTCTGTGATGGGCACCACGCCTGGCTGCGCGGGGCAGCCGGCGCCTCTACAGATCCCGCTGCAACAGGGTCTCACGCAGCTTGTGGGCCTTGTCGGCGTCAAACGCGCCTTCCGCACGGGCCAGCACGTCTCCCTCGCGGTTGATCACCACGGCATAAACCTGATCGGTGCCGTTCAGGCCGGCGGAGCGAACGAAGTGGGAGCGGTCCGTGAAGACCGGAACCAGCCGGGCGCGCTCGGCATCGGCAGGGTAGATGCGCAGGAGCTTGGTTTCGATGGCGCTGCGCGCCGCGGTGTCGCCCGGATCGTTGAGAACCGGCATGCGCACCCAGGCAATGGACGGGTCGGCATCAAGGTTCAGGCCCCGGACCCAGCCGTCGATGTGCGCGCGCTGGGTGCTGCGAAAAGCGATCAGGGCCAGGGTGCGTTCGGCAGGCAGGCCGCCGGGTACAGCGATGGGTTGTTCGGCCAGGGTTCGCGCCATGATCGACGGCAGCTGGCCCATGACGCTTCTTTCATTGGGAGCCGCCACGGCCAGCGCCAGCGCGGCAGAAACTGCCAACAGCCAGGCCAGGGTGCTGGGCCAGGTGGTTTTCATGGTGCATGCTCCGTCAAGGAGAAACAAAAAGCCGATCACGCAAGATACATGCACCGCCGTGGCAATGGCGCGACTATTGGGAACAAATTGTTGGCGGCTGTAGGGTTTTGTTGCACTGCGCAAGTTCACGGAATCAACCGTTCCATGCACCGGAAGCCGCCATGGAAAGAGCGACAGAGCGTGGTGCCGGCGGTTGATGTGCATGGGCATTCGGCAAGGCAGCGAAGAAATCACGAACCGCGTGCCCAGTGCCTGCTTCAGGGGACTTCACATTCCGTGGCTTTTGCAGAAGCCGGGATCTGCATTACATTGCGTAACCCTTTTGCTGCCGCCGCACCCGTCGGGAGGCCGTTTTCTGCAAGAGAAAATTCGCCTCCACCCCCTGAACCCATGAAACTGTCTGTACTGCACATGAAGCTGTCCAAGCCATGAGCCGGCACCTGGCCTCCTCGGACCTGCCGTCCCTGCGGAGCCAGCGCCTGGCCGTGGCCATGGCGGGGCTGGCACTGGTCATCGGCCTGGTTTTTACCGGGCTGGGCGTTTTCTGGGTGCACGGCACCATTGGGCGCCAGGCGCGGGAACGTTTTGACCTGCTGGTGGACCGCGTGCGTGCCGACGTGCAGGAGCAGCTGAACGCTCCCCTGCTGGGCCTGCACGGCGCTGCCGGCGTGTACGCTGCGAGCAGCGCGGTCGCGCGGGCCGAGTTCCGCGCGTATGTGCAGTTCAGTGAACTGGCCCGCGATTTTCCGGGGGTGCGCGGCTTTGGGTTCATGGTGCGCGTCACGCGCAATGAACTCGACGGCTTTGTCGCGGCCGTGCGTGCCGACGGCGAGCCGGCTTTTGCCGTCCACACGATGCCCGGTGCGCCCGCGGGTGACAGTGCGCCTGACCTCTATGTGGTGAAGTTCCTGGAGCCGCAAGCCGGCAATCAGGCCATCCTGGGACTGGATGCAGGCGCCGACGCCCTGCGCCGCGAAGCCATCGAACAGGCCGTCGCCTCGGGAGAGCCCACCCTGAGCAAAAAAACCATCCTGATGCAGGACCAGCAACAACGCCCGGGGTGGCTCTACCTGTTGCCGGTCTATCGCCCGGGGACTGTCCCTGCCACACCCGCGCAGCGCCAGGCCGCCCTGCAGGGGGTGCTGTTTGCTCCCATGGTGGTGAGCGAGGCCTTGCACGGGGCGGCCCTGGCCACCCAGGGGCAGGCGGATTTTGAACTGTTTGACGCCGAGCAGGCCAGTGCGGAGTCGCTGGTGTATGACCTGGATGGGCATCTGGCGGCGGCGCGCGGGAACATCGTGCCGGAGCACTACACGGGCCGCCTTTTTTCCTCGTCGCGTCCGGTTGCGGTAGGCGGGCGCACCCTGAGCCTGCGCGTCAGCACCACGCCTGCTTTTGAAGCGGGGGTCGCCAGCCCCCTGCCGGCCCTGCTCGGCCTGGGCGGTGTGGCGTTGAGCCTGTTGCTGGCCCTGTGTATCTGGCTGCTGGGCAGCAGCCGGGCGCGGGCGCTGTCGGTTGCGCAGCAGATGACGCTGAACCTGGCCCGCGAGCAGCAGCGCCTGCTCAGCATTGTCGAAGGCACCAATGTCGGCACCTGGGAGTGGAATATACAAACCGGTGAAACCCGTTTCGACGAGCGCTGGGCGGCCATTACCGGCCACACGCTCGATGAGCTGCAGCCCCTGGACATCCAGACCTGGCATTCGCTCACGCATCCCGGGGACCTGGTCGGCATTGATCTGCTGCTCATACAGCACTTCGCCGGCAAGACGCCCTATTTCGACTGTGAGATGCGCATGCGCCACAAGGCCGGCCACTGGGTCTGGGTCTTGTCGCGCGGCCGGGTCTGCGCCTGGACCGGCGAGCGCCGGGCCGCCTTGATGGCCGGTACCCTGATGGACATCACCGAGCGCCAGACGGCCCAGCTGGCCCTGCGCAACAGCGAGGAGCATTTTCGCCAGCTGTTTGAAACCAGTCTGGAAAGCATTTTGCAGTCCCGGCCCGACGGACAGATCACCCATGCCAACCCGGCCGCCTGTGAGCTGTTTGGCATGACGATGGAAGAGCTGTGCCAGCGCGGGCGGCGCGGGCTGGTGGATCCCCAGGATACGCGCCTGCAGGCTTTCCTCGACGAACGCCAGCGCGAAGGCCGGGCCCGCAGCGAGCTGCGCATGGTGCGCGGGGACGGCACGGTTTTCGAATGCGAAGTGGCGTCGTCCATTTTTCTCGACTCGAACAATGCACCCTGCGCCAACATTGTTTTGCGCGACATCACCGCGCGCAAACGTTCGGAGGCACGCATCACGCGGCTCAACACCGAGCTGGAGCAGCGGGTGGGGCGCCGGACCGCCGAGCTCGAAGCCTCCAACCGCGACCTGCAGGAATTTGCCTATTCAGTGGCGCACGACCTGCGCCAGCCTTTTATTGCCATTGGTGGCTTCAGCGGTTTGCTGGAGCGGCGGGTGACGGACGAACGCGGCAGGCACTACATCCAGCGCATCAAGGCGGGCGTGAGGCAGGCCGGCGAGCTGACCGAAGCCCTGCTGGCCCTGGCCAATCTGTCGCGTGTGCAATTGCGCGTGCAACCGGTGGATCTCAGTGCCATTGCCCGCAGCGTGATGGACACCCTGCGGCAGGAGGACACCGCGCGCGCAGCCGGCATCGACATCCAGGACGCCCTGGTGGTGCAGGGCGATCCGATGCTGCTCGGGCTGGTGATGGAGGAACTGCTTGGTAACGCCTGGAAATTCACCTCACGGCAAAGCCGCACCGAGATCCGCTTTGCCGCGCTTCCTGCAGAAGCCGGGGGTGCCCGTGCCGAGACCGTTTATGTCGTCGGGGACAACGGCGAGGGTTTCGACATGGCGCATGCCGACAAGTTGTTTCGCAGTTTCCAGCGCCTGCACGCCGCCCATGATTTTCCCGGCGCGGGCGTGGGCCTGGCCAATATCCAGCGCATCATTGCGCGCCACGGCGGCCGGATCTGGGCGGAGTCGGCCCGGGGCGAAGGCGCCCGCTTTTTCTTCACGCTGGGTCATCCTGGACCTTGAAGATTTTTTGCACAACATGCTATTTAATTTATAGCTGCTTGCGCCCGATGTGTATGGGCTAGAGGCCGATTTCGATCAATAAATCCGGCTTGAAGCCTTCCTGCTCTCCCTTGCGGGCATACCCCAGCGGATTGGCCACCACGCGGCAGCCGTTTTTCACATAGTCGCTGGGGCAATGCAGGTGACCGTGCAGCCACAGCTGCGCCTGGCCCAGCAGATCATCCAGTGAATTGCAGAAGCCGGCGGTGCCGGGAGTCAGTCCATAACGCGGGTCGCCGCTGAGCAGGCTGGGTGCGAAATGGGTGACGACGACGGTCGGGCCGTCAAAAGGGGCGGCCAGTGCCTGCCGCAGCCAGGCCTGGCTTTGCAGGCCCAGCTCGCGCACCGCCTCGGCCAGCATGGGCTGGCCGTTCTGGAACGTGTGGTGTTTGCTCAGGTAGAAGTTCGCGGCGCGAAAAGCTTTTTCACGTGCCTTGAGCAGCTCCTCGCCGGTCGGGCTGGGGCTCGCCGCCGATGCCGTGCCCAGCGCGTCGAAGTCGGTCCACAGGGTGCTGCCGACAAAACGCACGCCTTGCATTTCCACCACCTCGCGCTCCAGCCAGACCAGGCCCAGCCGCTCGCAGGTTTCGCGCAGCCGGGCGTGTGCCTCGGCAAATTCAAGACCGTCGTACTCGTGGTTGCCCGGTAGAAAAAATACAGGCGTCGGCCAGCCGGCACCACCCTGCGCCACCGGCAGGGGGGAGAAGCGGGCGAGTCCGAAATCCGGGTCGTGCAGCAGCTCGGCCAGCAGCGAACCGGGCTGGTAGGAGCCAATGTCGCCGGCCAGCACCAGGAGGTCGGCGCCGGGTGTGGGCCGGGCCAGAAAATGCGGGTTGGACTCAAGGTGCAGGTCTGACAGGAGCTGGATGTTCACCCGTCGATTGTGCAAGAAGCCGGCGGCCGGCCCGGCGCGGCGACTTTGCCCTGGTGCCGGCAGTCTGGTCATCACTGATGGAAAGGGGTGATTCGCGGGTTCATGCAGGCTATCGGCCAGGTCATGCGCTTTATGCATGGGGCGGGGCCTGTTTTAAGGTTGCAATACTAGGGAAAACCCTTAATCTAGATGCATTGCCACCTTTCGTCCTTTGCCGGACGCCCCTGTCATGAACAAGCTCGTTTCGCGGATTCTCCGTTTTCTGCCTTTTTCCCCGGCCCTTGCACCCATTCATGGGGTCGCGCGCAACCTGATGGAACGCGCCGAAGCGCGTGCCGGCCGCAACCCGCACCAGGCGCAGGAATTGCGCGGCGCAGCGCGCGCTTACCTCAGTGTTGTTCGCTGAAGCGCGCTTGGCTTTACTGGGCGCTCCGGCGCCTGAGGCCGGCTGGGCAGCTGAAATATTGCTGTAAATAAAGTAGCAATATGCCGTTGTTCAAGAAGAGCTGGCGGCCAGTTTGATCTGAAATATGCGCCGAAAAAGCAGGCAGGGCGGGTTTGACAGCTCCCAGGCTTCAGGCCGAGAAGGCCTTGTCGGAGGCGCGCACAATCGCCTCGCGCAGCCAGATGTGGGCGCTGCGCTGCTGTGAGCGGCGGTGCCATACCGCGTCCACATGCACCGGCGCCACATCAAAGGGCAGGGGACGCAGCACCAGCTGCTCGGCAATCCCGGTAACGCGTACGAAGTGGCGCGGCAGCACGGTCAGCAGGTTGGAATTGGCCACCACCCGGCCTGCCGTGAAAAACTGGTTGACTGTCAGTACCACCTTGCGTTCGCGGCCCAGCGAGGCCAGCGACTCGTCAATAAAACCATAAGGCCGCCCCGAAAAGCTCACCAGCATGTGCCGGGCCGCGCAAAAGCGGTTCAAGTTGAACGGGCCGCTGGCCAGCGGGTGGCCGGCACGCATCACGCACACGTATTCGCCATCGTAAAGCCGCAGGTGGTTGAACGGCAGGGGTTCGCCGCTTTGTGCCCGGGCCGTCAGATCGGCCAGCACCGCCGGGAAGTAACCCACGGCGAGGTCGCAGCTTTCTTCGTCGAGAAGACGGCGCGGATCGCGCGTCGTCAGCGGCACCACCCGAATGGTCACGCCAGGCGCCTCGTGCTCCAGGATGTCGACCAGTCCCGGTATCAGCTCTGCCGCAGTGGCATCCGCCATGGCCAGTACGAAGGTGGTGCTCGCCGTGGCGGGTACGAACTCGTTCGGGATCAGTGATTCCTGCAGCTGCTGCAAAGCTTCGCGCACCGCGGGCCAGATCGTGAGGGCGCGCGGCGTTGGTGCCATGCCCTGGCCGCTGCGCTGGACCAATTCGTCACCCAGCGTCTCGCGCAGGCGCCGTAGCGCGTTGCTGACGGCCGGCTGGGTGAGGGACAGGTTGCGCGCCGCCCGGGTGAGGCTGCGTTCAGCCATGACTTCGTCAAAAACGCGAAGCAGGTTCAGGTCCAGGGTGCGGAAATTGGGCGGATTCAAGGGGGTGGTCTCCTTGCAGGAGCTTAATTTATCACTGTCGTGAATAACTGGAATCATAAAGATAAAGTTGAACAGCATGGGTATTAACCCTAATATTCCCCTGTGCCCAAACCAATACCGGTGGTGGCACTCATAGGGGAACCATCATGACCAGCTTTGTCAACGTCAAACATCCAGCCGAACATCCCGGTGTGGCCCGCTTCGAGTCGGCCTTGGGCACGGCACGTCAATTGCGCCGCGGCTTCGACGGCGCCAAAGGCCTGGCAGCCCTGCTGCTTGCAGCCCTCGTCGCTGCCATGGTGGTCGTGGCCGACCAGCTTGTCGATAACTGGGCCGATGGCCATTTGCTGGTGGGCTGGGTCGCCTTGTGGGTCGTGGCTTTTGCGGCAATCGCCCTGTTTGCCGATACGGCCCGCCTGCTGGCCGCACGCGCGGTCAAGGCACTGGACACATGGTCCAGCGCCATTGCCCAGGCCCGTGCCGACGTCCGGCTGTGGGAAGCCGCCAAATCGGACCCGCGCGTGATGGCCGACCTGCAGGTTGCCATGGCGCGTCATGAAGCCATGGCTGAGGCGGCGTCTGTCCCGGCTGCCGCTGAATCGGTACCCGCCGGCCTGACACAGCGCGCCAAGCGCCTGGGTGGCGCTGAACTGCGCGCGTACCATCGCTATTACGTATAAGCGTCCATACGCTGCGTCGCTTCGTGCAGCGGCCACAAAAAAGCCACCTGGTCAGGTGGCTTTTTTTTGCCCTGGAGAAGTCAATCATCTAGAGCAGGGGCACGCCGCAGGTTGTGCGAAATGCCCTGGCGCGTGGTGTGCCGGTCAGGCAGCCAGGCGGCGCTCGATGGCGGCTTTGGTCTCCTCCAGCTCTTTCGGCAGGTGATGTTGGAGTTGTTTGAACAGTTCGGCGTGCAGCCCCAGCTCCTTCAGCCAGGCGGCCTTGTCGATGCTGGTGACGGTCTTGAACTGCTCGGCGCTGAAGTCAAGGCCAGTCCAGTTCATGTCTTCATAGCGGGGGCTGATGCCAGTGATGTGCTCGGTACCCTGGCCACTGCCTTCGATGCGGTCGATCATCCACTTGAGCACACGCATGTTTTCACCGTAACCAGGCCAGACAAACTTGCCGTCCTCGCCCTTGCGGAACCAGTTGGCGGTGTAGATTCTTGGCAGCTTGGCGCCGGCGGCTTCGAGCTTCTTGCCGAGATTCAGCCAATGCTGGAAGTAGTCGCTCATGTTGTAGCCGGTGAAGGGCAGCATCGCGAACGGGTCGCGCCGCACAACACCGACCTGGCCGACGATGGCAGCCGTGGTTTCGGAGCCCATGGTTGCCGCCATATAAACGCCTTCCACCCAGTTGCGCGCCTCTGCCACCAGTGGCACGGTGGTTGAGCGGCGTCCACCGAAAATGAAGGCGTCGATGGCCACGCCCTTGGGGTCATCCCAGGCGGTGTCGAGCGCCGGGTTGTTGGTGGCGGCCACGGTAAAACGTGAGTTCGGATGCGCGGCCTTGGCGCCGGTCTCCTTGGCGATCTGCGGCGTCCAGTCCTTGCCCTGCCAGTCGATCAGGTGGGACGGCAGCGTTTTGCCGGGCACGTCCTGCTCCATGCCTTCCCACCACACGTCGCCGTCGTCGGTCAGCGCAACATTGGTGAAAATGGTGTCACGGTCCAGGCTGCGCATGCAGTTCGGGTTGGTTAGCATGTTGGTGCCCGGTGCCACGCCGAAGTAGCCGGCTTCCGGGTTGATGGCGTAGAGGCGCCCGTCCTTGCCTGGTTTGATCCAGGCAATGTCGTCGCCAATGGTGGTGACTTTCCAGCCCTCAAAGCCCGCCGGCGGCACCAGCATCGAGAAATTGGTCTTGCCGCAGGCCGACGGGAACGCCGCTGCCACGTGGTACTTCTTGCCCTCGGGCGACGTCACGCCCAGGATCAGCATGTGTTCGGCCAGCCAGCCTTCGTCGCGGCCCATGTTGGAGGCGATGCGCAGTGCAAAACACTTCTTGCCCAGCAACGCATTGCCGCCGTAGCCCGAACCGTAGGACCAGATCTCGCGCGTTTCGGGATAGTGCACGATGTATTTGGTCTTGTTGCACGGCCACTGCACATCCTTCTGGCCTTCGGCCAGCGGTGCGCCCACGGTATGCACGCAGGGCACGAAGTCGCCATTCACGCCGAGCACGTCGAACACTGCCTTGCCCATGCGCGTCATGATCTTCATGTTGACTGCTACATAGGGGCTGTCAGACAGCTCGATGCCGATATGTGCAATCGGTGAGCCGAGCGGACCCATGCTGAAGGGAACCACATACATGGTGCGGCCCTTCATGCAGCCGTCAAACAGGGGCTGCAGCGTGGCGCGCATCTCGGCAGGCGCCATCCAGTTGTTGGTCGGGCCGGCGTCCTCTTTCCTGGCGGAGCAGATGAAGGTCCGGTCTTCCACCCGCGCAACATCGCTCGGGTCGCTGAGCGCGAGAAAACTGTTGGGGCGTTTGGCTTCGTTGAGCTTCGTGAAAGTGCCGGCGTCGACCAGTTGCTGACACAGGCGCTGGTATTCGGCTTCGCTGCCGTCGCACCAGTACACCGCGTCGGGTTTGCACAGTGCTGCCATGTCGGCAACCCAGGCAATCAATTTGGCATTCTTGACGTAGCTGGGCGTGTGAAGGTTAAGCCCTTGCATCGCGGGGTGGTTCATCGAAATACTCCAAAGTTAAAAAGCATCATTTCGAAAAACGTCGGGCGACGGACAGCAGGACTGCGGCGTCGGGACGTTTGCCGGAATAAGGCTTGAAAGTGCGCATTACGCCTGGTCGGCGGGCGGGCGCCCACAGCCGGGATGTGCTGTGGGGGGCGGGGTCTGAAAAGCGGTTTGTAGCGTGCTTTTCGGGGTCCCACGGGTCGGCCAGAAGTTCATTCTAAGAACATACGTGCGGGTTACCTGCTGGTTACAGTCGAAATTCATGCAAAACTTGCATGAAGTTATGCATCACTGATAACCGAGTTCAGGCAGTCATGACGAGGAGGCAGGGAATGCCGAAACTGAGGCACTCTCGGCACCAGGCGCTTCGTACAGGGACAGGATCCTCTCCGTGATGTCCGCCGGAGGTATATCGTTGACGTCCGCCGAGATGGAGCAGGCAAACAGCGTGAGTGGTCGCGAAGGAGGAAGCCTCCACTCTGGCCGGATCGCTGAGCTGAAAAGGCCGATCAGGGGCGTCTGGGTGGTCGCGGCCAAGTGCATCAGCCCGCCATCGACACAAACAATGATGCGGGCCGCGGCCAGCAGGTAATGGCTTTGCGCCAGGGAGCATTTGCCCACGTAGTTGTGCACAAGCGCCGAGTTGCCCAGTTCCAGCACTATCCGCCGGGCTTCGACCAGGCCATTGTCGCTACCGATGAGAATGAATGCGGTTTTGCCCTGACGCACCAACTGCGCCATGACTGCCGGCCAGTGCTTGTATGTGCGGAGCGGGTCCACGCCGCCGACCGAAAGGGCAATAGCCTGGTCCATCTGCGCGGCATTCTGCGCCAGGCCCGGGGACGCCGTGCTGGGCTTGAGTTTCTGGCAGGCATGGCGAGCAAACTCTGCTGGGCTCAGCTCCAGTTCCAGCAAGTCGGCAAGACGCTGGGTGGCATAGGCGGCCCGATCAAAATTGGGCCCCGTGAAGTCTTCCAGTATCGACACCCAGGGCAAGGCCCGGAAGTGTCGGATCTTGGGTTGAAGGGAACGCCGCTTGTGGCTCAGGACAATTACAAAATCGTAGGCGACCTCGGCCACCGCCGAAACGTCACTGGTGACGCCGGTGAACCAGGGATCGTCATCAAACAGCCGTGCAATGGTGGTGTCGGTCAGCAGATCCATGCTGAAACCTTGCGCGTGCAAAAGGGAGCGCGGCGCCAGATCCATCAGGGCGTCGCCGATTTGCCCCTCACCAAAATAAAGCCACAGCCCACGGTTTCCCGCATTCTTCAGCGAGTTGATTTTTAATTTCGCCTGACCCGACATCCTGAACACCAGGCGTCTTCTTAAGGCACGCCATCCGAGCTTGCGGTAGCCCGCTTCGGCGATATATTCCTGCGAAGAGGCGGTGCTGACAGGGTTCCTCAATTGTGGCGTTGTTGTTGCAAGGGCAGCCTGCTTCAGCTGTCGGTCCAACGCGGAGAAGAGCTTCTTGAACATGAACTCAAGCGGTGTTCGCGCTTGCCGGGCGGATGTTGGCAAGGCATGCCAACAGCACAAAAGTCCAGCCTTCCGACTCGTTATTCAACGATGAATCGGTCATCGCGTTGATCAGGAAAATGACCAATCCAAACCTCACGACACCTCTCAGCCAGGGGTCGTGCTGCCCGGCCTGCCGATGGACCTGGTAGACCAGAAGCAGGAACAGTATGAGGCCCACCAGGCCGTGTTGAGACAACAGGGTCAGGTACTCATTGTGGGCATGTTTGTGTGTTTGGGCACGCAACGGATTGTCGGGCTGGACAAGATTTTCGCGGAAGGTCCCCGGACCTCCGCCAAATACGGGCGCCTTGGCAAATATGTCAAGGCTCATTTGCCAGTAGTGAAGTCGGGCCCCACCGCTTGTCATGACACCAGGATTCGCCACATAGGTGCGCGTTTCCTGCATAACAGAATCTACCCGGGCATGAATTTTTCCGGAAAATTGATAGGCAAGGACACTGGTGGCAAGAACTGCAGTGATCAACCCGAACCGGAGGCTTTTACTGGGAGTGTAGCTAATGGCCATCAGCAAAAACACAACCAGTAAGGTCACCAACGCAATCCGCCCGTTAATGAAAAACAAGACGTTTGTTAAACAAATTGCAGCACCCGCAAAGAACAACCAAGCCAGCTTTCGGTGTTGTAGAGTGGATAACAGGCAGATCGCAAAGAGCATGGAGGCATGAAAGCCATGAACTATGTGGTTGCGCCAATAAACGAGGCTCTGCGCGTTGTAGCTCGGATTGGCAAACCGGGTTAGGTCGAGAGACAAGACTCTTGCCAATCCGGTTCCATCGAGTAGTGTGGGCATCATGAGAACCAGGGCACCACAACCATAGGCTACAACCAATCGGTACGCCCATTTGCTGTCGCGATAGAGCATCAAAAATACCGGGATCAGCAGGAGCTTCCGATACTTCTTGACGTCATGGATGGCCAGGTCCATCGGTGCATGCGTATAGAGCAGTCCCATCGCGATGTATGCAAAAAGCAAAATTGCCAGCAACGCTATGTTCTCCTGGCAGACCGTAATGAGCAGCCTGTAGTAAGTCGGCGAAGCAAGCAGGCAGGCAAGCATTCCCACCAGTCCGATGTAAAAAAAAGCGTGTGACCAGGGAACGCCAAACACCATGATCAGGCCAAACCAGCCTGCCGCGGGATAGGCAAAGTCGGAAACCCTTTGAAGGATCTGCTTCATTGTTGGAGTTCAGCGGCTCTAGCCGGTTGGATGGGAGGGTACACGCCGGCGTCGGACGCAGGCCCTGCTCCATGAGCGGGTCTGGTATCCTTCGCGCGGATGAAAGAGTCGAGCAAAACTATAACTATTCGCGGGTTCGTGACCCTTCAGCAATTCCTGAAGGGTCGCGTGATTGATATTGGCGCGGGCAACGATTTGATCTGCGCCTCGGCCGAGGGCTTCGATGTTTCGCAGGGCGATGCGAACTATATTACGAAATTCAGGCCGATCGGTGCTTATGACGCTGTTTGCAGTTCACATTGCCTCGAGCACATGTTCAATGCCAACGACGCGCTCGCGGAATGGTGGGCCCTGGTCAAGCCGGGCGGCTACCTTCTATTGACGGTGCCCGATGAGGACCTGTACGAGCAGGGCTTTTTTCCGAGCAGGTTCAATTCGGATCACAAGGCGACCTTCCGGTTTCGAAAACCGGAATCCTGGAGCCCGGTTTCGCATGATCTTGAAAGCATGGTTTCGCGGTTGTCCGGAGCGCGTATTATTTCCGCCGAATTGCAGAGCGATAACTATGATTTTTCCCTTCAGTTCAAATTTGGCGACCGCGTCGGTAGCAGCAGACTGTTGACCAGAATTTATCTGAAGTTGGAGAAAAAACTAGGCTACGACAAGCCATTGGTGAAGGCCTTGCGCCGTCGCTTGTTCCTGAAAGGGGTGCCCATCGACCAGACGCATGGGAATGTTCTTGCCCAGATTCAGGTGGTAGCCCAAAAAATGAGTGACCTGTCTACGTCCCGGACAGTGTGAATGCACATATCACGTGCCCCGAAAGGGAGGCCAAGCCGATGGAATTTCTGAAACACTCTGGTCAGCCGCTCAAAGCGGCGACCACTTGGCAGGCTCAAGCCATGTAAATGGCGATAAATGCAAGCAGGAACATCAGCACGCCGCCTGCCGCAGGCAGCACCAGTGGCATCAGCGGCACAATGGCTTCCACGGCGTCCTGTTCGTGGGCGTGGGTAGGGCTGTTGTGAGCGGCGTTGGTGGAGCGGTCTGCGGGGCTTGACATGGTGGTTCCTGAAAACTGAGGTGGGACTTGGGCGATTTTACCTTCTTGGCCGGGGGACGGCAAACCATGCGCGGGCCGCTGTCAATCTGCGCTTATCGGCCTTCGCCGGTCTGCCCTTCCTGGTTGTTTGGCCGGTATTTTTTTAGTCATGGAGTCGGGCATGCATGATTTTTCAATCAAATGGAGCGGGCTTTGTACTGCGGCGCTGGTGCTCGGCGTGTTGCCAGGTTGCGCCAGCACGGGCTCGGCCAGCCCTTCTGCTCGGCCGGTGCTGTACCCGAACGCCACGCTGAACCGTGTTGGTGAAGCGCAGGGCCGCGCCGAAGCCGATGCCTGCATGGCCAGGGCGGCGTCAGCCGGTTTGACGCCAGCCGAGAACACCAACGCCGTCGCACGGGGGGCCGGTGTGGGTGCGGCCACCGGTGGGGTGGCTGCTGCCGTGGGTGCGCTGATCACCGGGCGCGGCGGCGAAGGCGTGGTTCGCGCCGGTGTGGGAGGTGCGGCCGTCGGAGGTTCGGCCGGAGCGGTACAGGGGGCGTTTCGCAATGACCGGCCCAGCAGCACCTACCGCACGTTTGTGCAGCGCTGCCTGGGCGAGAAGGGCTTTGATGTGATTGGCTGGAACTGAGCTTCCCTGTCATTGCCATCGGCGGGTGCAAGCCGAGCACCGCCTGCTGGTTGAGAACCAGCCCCTGCAATTAAAGCAGCGCGTAGGTGGTGGTAGCCCGACAAACACTTTTGCCGTCGGCTGCGCCGCGAATATCGATCTCCCCAAAGGCCAGGGATTTTCCGGCGCGGATTACACGTGCTTCGACCAGTGCATCCTGCATGGACAGGGGTTTGAGAAAGCTGTTGTTCATTTGCACCGTGGTGCAGGGTTTGAATTCGCCAAAATGGTTGATCAGCGCCAGCACCATGGCGGTGTCTGCGGCTGCCATCATGGCCTGGCCGCACAACATGCCGCCGACGCGCGAAAGTTGTGCGTTCTGCGGCAGGCGCAAAGTCACGCTTTCCAGGTCGAAGCCTTCGACCTGCAGGCCGAGTGCCTGCACCCAGGGTGCGAAGTACTCCGGCAGGGCGGCTTGCAGGGTGTTGATGTTCATGTCGGCGCTCACTATTGCTGCTCCATGGCTTCGAAGCCGGCCGCCTTCAGGACAGCCAGCACCTGCGCAATATGCTCGCGCCCGCGCGTCTGGATGACGAGCTCAATATCCACGTTCTGCGCAGCCAGCATGGTAAAGGCCCGCTGGTGATGGACCTCGTCAATATTGGCGCCGGCCTCGGCCACCGTGGCGGTGATTCTGGCCAACGAACCCGGCACGTCGCGCGCGCTCACGCGGATGCGCGCCAGGCGCCCGGCGCGCACCATGCCGCGCTCGATGATCGCCGCCAGTAACAACGGGTCAATATTCCCCCCGCACAGTACCAGCCCGACTTTCTTGCCCTTGAAACGTTCGGGGTATTTCAGCAGCGCGGCCAGTCCGGCGGCACCTGCGCCCTCAACCAGGGTCTTCTCGATTTCGAGCAACATGACCATGGCCTGCTCAATGTCGCCTTCCTCGACCAGCACCAAGTCATCTACCAGGCGCGCAATGATGGCCTGCGGAATCACGCCGGGCGTGCCCACCGCAATGCCCTCGGCGATCGTGCTGCTGCCTTGGGGATGGTGCGTGCCCTTGATCGCATTGACCATGGCTGGAAAACGCGAGGTCTGCACTCCGATGATTTCGATGCCGGGTTTGATGGCCTTGGCTGCCGTGGCCATGCCCGCGATCAGGCCGCCTCCGCCTATGGCCACGATCAGCGTGTCCAGGTCCGGCACGGCGTGCAGCATTTCGAGGCCGACCGTGCCCTGGCCGGCCACAATGGCTTCATCGTCATAAGGATGGATGAATACCAGGCCTTCGCGTTCGGCCAGGTCCAGGGCGTGACTGCGTGACTCATCCAGCGTGTCACCGTGCAGCACCACCTCTGCGCCAAAGCCGCGCGTGCGCTCGATCTTGACGCCGGGAGTAAATCGCGGCATCACGATTACGGCGCGCAAGCCCAGGCGCTGCGCGTGGTAGGCCACGCCCTGCGCGTGGTTGCCCGCGCTCATGGCGACCACGCCGCGCCGGCCCTCTTCGGCCGAGAGCTGCGCCAGCTTGTTGCAGGCGCCGCGTTCCTTGAACGAGGCGGTGTATTGCAGGTTTTCGAATTTCAGAAAAACGTCCGCCCCGGTAATTTGCGACAGGGTTTTGGATGCCACGCAGGGCGTGTCGAGCAGCTGGCCTTGCAGGCGAAGCGCTGCAGCCTCAATATCGGTCAAAGCAAGCATTGAAAAAGGCCTCCGGGAGAAGTGCCGATTGTGGCGCGGTTTTGTGGCGCAATTCACACGGGGGTATTCAATTAGCGTCTTCCATCGGGCATGAAGCTGCGTTATGGTTAGGCGTACGTCATCTGGGGTGCATATGTAACTGCTGTGGCCTTCATCCGGGCCGGAGGTGTCTCAATGAGCAAGCGTTCGGGTAGTGCTGACAGGCATGGTCCGCTGCTGCTTTCTCCCGGCCTGAAAGAGGCGCCGGTGCTGGACCTGATGTGCTCGCATTTTGTGCTGACGCTGGCGGCCCGGCAGGGGGCCAAGTTCAATGTGCGGCGCGATCTGAACAGCCTGCTGTCGCTCTCGGGCCGCCATCTGGTGTGGCCTGTACCCGCCCTGCAGCGGCTGCGGGAATTCCTGGGCCGCCGTTGTCGGGACAATGAATTCTGGCAAGGCCATGAGGCCCTGAGCGACACCGGCTTCATGGGCCGCCACGGCGCCTGGCGCGGCCCCTATGAAGAAGGCACCCTGTTCTTCTACCTCGATGAATACGCCAAGGACCAGCCCAAGGACCTGCTCTCCGTGCTGTCCGCCACCGGCGACTGGCTGACGAGCGCGCTGAAAAAGCAGTCGACGCTGGTGGAAAAAAACATCGATGCCCTGGCCAACCTGCTGCAGCTCAACCAGGCCGAACGCGCCTTGCTGCTGTACGGAACGCTGGCGCGCTACCAGCGTGACCTGCGTTCCATGCTGGTGGAGTTCAAGGTCAGCAACGCGCCCGAAGCCTATGCCGCGATTGCCGAGGTCGCCGGTGTCAAGGCCAATGAGGTCGCCGAAGCGTTGCGTGCGGGATCCCGGCTCGAGCGCATCGGCATGGTCGAAAACCTGATTTCCGAGCACAACATCACCGACCTGGCCGACCTCATGAAGGTCAGTGAAAAACTGCCGCCGGTGCTGATGCGCGAATACCGCGACCAGAACGAACTGATGGCGGTGTTTACCCGGCCGGTGGATCGCAGCAGCCTGGGCCTGGCCGATTTCGCCTTTGCGCGTGAGGACGTTCAGGTGCTGGTGTCGCTGCTGCTCAATGCCGTTGCCGCCAGGGAGCAGGGCGTCAACGTGCTGCTTTATGGCCCGCCGGGCACGGGCAAGACCGAGCTGGCCAAGGTGGTGGCGCAGGCCGCCGGGCTCGACCTGTTCGAAGTCGAGTATGCCGACCGCGACGGCAACTCCCTCAGCGGCCGCGACCGCTACCGCTCGCTGCAGATTGCGCAGGTCTTCCTCAAGGGCAGTGCTCATGCCGCGCTGCTGTTTGACGAGGTGGAGGATGTTTTCCCGGCCCTGTCCAGCGAAGCGGCGCAGCTGCTGGCGCGCTCCGACCAGATGGCAGTTCCCGGCAACAGTTCGGTCAACGGCAAGGCCTGGGTCAACCAGATCCTGGAATCGAACACGGTGCCTACCTTGTGGGTGACCAACCGCATCGAGCAGATCGACCCGGCTTTCCGGCGCCGTTTTGCCTATCACCTGGAGCTCAAGTCGCCGCCACCCGGTGCGCGCGAGACGCTGGTGCGAAAGACGCTGGAGGGTGTGCCGGTCAGCGATGCCTTCATGGCCAGGCTCACGGCGCGCAAGGGCCTGACGCCGGCGCAAATCCGGACGGCGGTGCGTTTTGCCAAGCTGGCAAGCACGCCGGGCGCCAGCACCGATGCCGCGGGCATGGAGGCCGTGCTGTCTGGCGGCCACGCGGCGCTGATGGAGTCGCTGATCGAGCGGCAGCTCAGGAATGCGGACCAGGCCCTGGGCAACAAGGCAGACGCGCCCGGCGGGCGGCGCAACGTCACGACCTACGATCTGTCCATGCTGAATGTGGAGTCCCGGTTCGAGGTGCCGCGTATCGTGGAGGCGCTCAAGACCCGGGACCACGGCACGCTGTGTTTTTATGGCGCGCCGGGCACCGGCAAGACAGCACTGGCAGAACACCTGGCCAGGGCGCTGGACCGCCCGTTGATCATCAAGCAGGCCAGCGACCTGATGAGCAAATACGTGGGCGAAACAGAGCAGAACATGGCCGCCATGTTTGCCGAGGCTGAAACGGAGAAAGCCGTGCTGCTGCTCGACGAAGCCGACAGCTTCCTGCAGGACAGGCGCGGCGCACAGCGGACCTATGAGGTGACCGAGGTCAACGAGATGCTGCAGGGCATGGAGCGCTTCAGCGGGATTTTTGTCTGCACCACCAACCTGCTGGAAAGCCTGGACCAGGCGGCGCTGCGGCGGTTTACCTTCAAGATCAAGTTCATGCCCCTGACGTCGGTGCAGCGCGAGCAGATGTTTGTCACCGAAGCACTGGCGGGCGACGGCACGGCGCTGACCGCCGCCCTGCGTGAGCGCCTGGGCCGTCTGCACCAGCTCTGCCCGGGTGACTTTGCCGCCGTCAAGCGCCAGACCGACATCCTCGCAGCCGAGTTCACGGCGGATGAATTTTTAAGCCAGCTCGAGGCCGAGCACCGCATCAAGCCGGATGTGCGCGACATTCGGGGCATGGGCTTCATCCAGTAGAAACCTTGAACTGCTCCTGAATTGGTAGCTGCTCACGCCCTGCTGATAAGGGCTCATGGCAGTTTTCAATAAAAAACTACAGATAAACCATGCGGATCGCCTTGCGCGAACCGTCGTTCATGTCCTTCACCACCTTCATCAGCCGGTCCAGGCAGGACTGGGGCTGGGTCGAGGCCAGCTTGGCGGGCTCGCCCATGTAGCCGATCGCGATGTGAAAAAGCAGCGGGTCCGCATCGGGCAGCTCCCGGGAGGGCCGCAAGCCGCTGGCCAGGATCTTGGTGGCCACCTGGTTGACCCCGTCGCTGGTCATCGGCCCCTCCATGAGCAAGGCGAAATGGCTGTCGCCGACCCGGGCCACCGTGTCCGTGGTTTGGGCCGCGGTGCGAATCCGCGCCGCGGCCAGCACCATGGCACGGTCGCCGGTCTCCCGGCCATGCTGCTGCTGCAGCTCGGCCAGGTTGCTCAGGTTGACAACCAGCAGGGCGCAGGGTTGCTGGTAACGCTCGGCCGTGCGCAAGGCCTGACGCAGTTTGGCCAGCATCAGCCTGGCTGATCCCAGTCCTGTCAGCGGGTCGGTGGTGCCCAGGGTGGTTGCCCGCGTCGCGGACTCGCGGCGCTGCGTCACACGGCGCAACAAACCGTAAAACAAGATGGGCGCCTCTACGGCCGAGCCCAGCATCAGCGCGTTCTGGGTGAGAAAACTGGACGCGAGCACACCGAAATTGCGCAGCAGGGGAAAGAGGGTGGCCAAAATGATGGGCAAAAACCCCATGGCCATCCAGCGTGCATGGCGGTCGCCTTCAAACAGCGACACTCCGACGACCATCAACAAAACCACCATGCCGGCGCTGATCAAGACATTGATGAGGGCAAAGCTTTCGATGGTCGGAAAGGCCGCATCGATGAGCGCGATCACCGGCAGCAATCCCATCAGTGCCACGATGAACCAGTCCAGCGCCCGGGAAAAGCGCTTGGGGGTGGTGACGGTCCGGACAAACCAGAGGGCGGCAGCGGCAGCCGTCAAGGGCAGCAGGACAATGGAAATATTGTTCAGCTTCGGCAGCTCCGGCCACAGGTACAGGCCAGCCACGCCGGAGAACGCAGCCTGCGAGCCCGCAAAAGTAGCCATGTAGAAGGCATACGTGGCAAACCCCCAGTCCCGATAAGCCATGGCGTTGATCAGGGCCAGCACCGTCACCAGCGCCGCCAGTCCGAAGTAGACACCCAGCAGCAGGTGATCGAGCTGGCGCGCCGTGGTGACTTGGGCGTCGCTCACCGCGCGCGGCAGCGCCGAGAAGGGGATCCGGGCATGCTCGACGCGAAGGTAATAGCGAACCGTTTGCCCGACCTCATGGCTGAGCGACAGGATCGGGTAACGGCCGGGTTGCGGCCATGCGCTGATGGGCAGGCTGTCGCCGGCTTGCTGCACCACCCACCGGCCCAGGCTGTTCCGGTAATACAGCGTGATCTTGTCGACGCCGGACATGGGCAGCTCCAGTTTCCACTGGATCTGCGGGCTCTCGACCACGGCATCAAAACGCAGCCAAAGTGCGGCGTTGTCCAGCAGGTGCGCCTGGCCGGGTTTGACCGCCGCAAAAGGCAGGCTGTCAGCACCGGCCTCGACTTTTTCCACCGGGCTTTGGTCCTTGGCGTCGAGCCAGAACTCCAGCGAGGAAGTCATCGCGACCGGCCCGCCATCGTTGCCCAGGGTCAACAGGTCGGCCTTCGCCCAGGCGGGGCTGGCAGACAGCGCGGCCTGCAGGCAGAGCAGCGCCAGCACTGCTCGTACAAAAGCCGTTAGCCCTCCTCCGGCAGCAAACTTTTTGGTGACTTCCACGCGGCTATTGTGCCGCAGCCACTTTGAACGCCCGGCCTTTGCGCTGCCTGGGCTGGACCAGCGGTGTGCGATGGCGTTTGAGCGGCTGCCATGCACCGGTTTCGGTGGTACGGATTTTGCGTTTATCCGTCCAGGCCTGAAATCGGGTGTCCTTTTGGTGCCCTCCGATCCGGCCATGATTCCGACGCACCCGCCGCGGACTTCTCCCGGGAACTCCGGATAGCCCAAGCTGCTGGAGCCCGCACCGCGCGAGTGCCTTGTCACCTGTCAGTACCGGTACCACGTGAATGAAAGCTCAACAGCCATGGCTTTTTTCGAGGACATGCGTGCGGCGCAAGAGGGCGCTTTGTCTCTCGGCTTCTGGGCCCTGCAGGTGTACCGGCTGGGGCATCTGCGCTACCGCTTCCAGTCCAGGCTGGTGCGCTACCCGCTGGCGGCATTGCACCTGGTACTCGCCAAGCTGGCTGAAATCTTCTGCGGCGTCACGATCGGTGTCTCGGCCCGGATCGGGAGGCGCCTCGTGATAGAACATTCCGGGGCGATTGTGGTGCATGGCAAGGCAGTGATTGGAGACGACTGCATCATCCGCCAGGGCGTGACCATCGGTAACCGGCGCATGGACAGGCCGCTGGAGGCGCCGCATATCGGCAACCGCGTGAACATCGGTGCCGGCGCCAAGATCCTGGGTGCCGTGCACATCGGCGACGATGCCGACATTGGCGCCAACGCGGTGGTCCTCACCGACGTGCCTGCAGGCGCCCTCGCCGTGGGTGTGCCGGCCCGCATCATCCTGCGCGGGGGAAGCGATGCTGCCCCCTGACACGTCTGACATTTCAACTGTCCTGTGCCGGGTGAGCATTGTCATCAAGGCCCTGAACGAGGAAAAGCGCATCGTGGCTGCGATAGAAAGTGCGCTGGCTGCGGTCCGGAGGGTCGGCGGCGAGGTGGTGCTGGCAGACTCCTGCTCCAGCGACCGCACGGTGGCCCTGGCTTTTGCCTATCCCATCCGTATCGTGCAGCTGGCACGTGCCGATGAACGCTGCTGCGGCGTCGGTCCCCAGCTGGGGTACCAGCATTCGGCGGGCGAGTTTGTGTACATCCTGGACGGCGACATGGAAATGCTGCCCGGCTTCCTGCCTGAGGCGCTGGCCTTCATGCAGGCGCATCCTGACGTGGCCGGAGTGGGCGGGCAGGTGGTTGAAATGAACACCAGCAGCCTGGAATATGTCGCCCGCGTGGAGCGCGGTCTGGGCCACATGCGGGCCGGCCAGGTGGACCGGCTGGACATGGGCGGCCTGTACCGGCGGGCGGCGGTGGAGCAGGCCGGGTATTTTTCGGATCGCAACCTGCACAGTTATGAAGAGTTTGACCTGGCCATGCGCCTGCATGCCCGGGGCTGGAAACTGTGGCGTCTGGCCCTGGACTCCGTGCGCCATCACGGCCACGATGCGCCGCCCTACCAGCTGCTGGTGCGTCGCTGGCGCAGCCGCTACATCTGTGGCCTGGGCGAAGTGCTGCGCGCGGCCTGGGGCGAGTCGCACCTGGGTCTGGTGCTGACCCGGGTGCGCGAGCTGCGCCTGTATGTCGCCGTACTGGGGTGGTGGGCTGTGTTGCTCACCGTGTTGGTGCTGCCCATGCCCTGGACGCTGCGCGTGGCTGCCTTTGCGGGCATCGCGGCGGCACCGGTGGTGCTGATGGCGTGGCGAAAGCGCAGTGCCGGAAAAGCCGTGTTTTCCGTCGTGTCGTGGTGCTTCAACGCTGCGGGCCTGGTGCGCGGACTGCTGACGCCGCAGCGCCCCGCGCGCGCTGCCATAGACAGCATCGAGATCCGGAATACGCTTTGAGGTAATCGCCGCGCATTCTGACGGGCGGGTTTTCAGGCTGTTTCGGCACAGACGCGCAGCACCTCGGCCCCATACGCTTCGAGCTTTTTGACGCCGATGCCGCTGATGCCTTCGAGGTCGCCCATGCCCTGCGGGTCGCGCTCGGCGATGGCGCGCAGGGTCGCGTCGTGAAAGATCACGAAGGCCGGCAGGTTGTGCTCGCGGGCCACATCGGCGCGCCAAGCTTTCAGGCGGGCCAGACGCTCCAGGGCACCTGCATTGAGCGACGCTTCCGCCAGGCCCCTGGCCGATGTCTTGGTGCTCTTCTTGCTGCTCTTGCGCCGCTCGCCTGCGCCGCCGGCAGACTGCTCGCGCAGCATCACGCTGACTTCGCCCTTGAGCACCTGGCGCGCATCGGGCAGCAGCTGCAGCGTGTTGAAGGCGTCGGGATCGACCCGCACCATGCCTTTGGCGATCAGCTGGCGCAGCACGCCACGCCACTGCACTTCGGCCAGGTCCGCGCCTATGCCGAAGGTGCTGAGCTTGTCGTGGCTGTGCTGCAGCACTTTTTCGGTGGCCTTGCCGCGCAGGATGTCCATCAGGTGGCCGGCGCCGAAGCTGATGCCGCTGGCCTGTTGCACGCGATAGATGCAGCTGAGCATCTTGCGCGCCGCTTCGGTCGCGTCCCACACCACCGGCGGCTGCAGGCAGTTGTCGCAATTACCGCAGGGCTGGCTGTCTTCGCCGAAATAATGCAGCAGGCTGACACGCCGACAGCGCGTGTCTTCGGCCAGGGTCAGGAGCGCGTCGAGCTTGCCGCGCATGACCTGCTTGAACTCTTCGCTGGACGCATCGCTGGTGTCTATCATGCGGCGCTGGTTGACGACGTCCTGCAGGCCGTAGGTCATCCACGCATTGGCCGGCAGGCCGTCGCGTCCGGCGCGTCCGGTTTCCTGGTAATAACCTTCAATGTTTTTCGGCATGTCCAGGTGCGCGACAAAACGCACATCGGGTTTGTCGATGCCCATGCCGAAGGCAATCGTCGCCACCATCACCATGCCTTCTTCGCGCAGGAAGCGGTCCTGCCGCTGCTGGCGCAGCGCGCTGTCCAAGCCCGCGTGGTAGGCCATGGCTTTCAAGCCGGCGTCCTGCAGCATATCGGCCACTTCCTCGACCCGCTTGCGCGACTGGCAGTAGACGATGCCGGCCTCGCCCGCGTGTTCGCTTTCGATGAAGCGCAGCAGCTGGCGCGTGGCGTCGGTCTTTTCGACGATGGTGTAGCGGATGTTGGGCCGGTCGAAGCTGCTGACGAACTCGCGCGCGTCCTCCAGCTTGAGCCGCTCGATCATGTCCTGGCGCGTCAGTGCATCGGCGGTGGCCGTCAGCGCAATGCGCGGCACGTCGGGAAAGGTCTCGTGCAGCAGGCTCAGCGACCGGTACTCCGGCCGGAAGTCGTGGCCCCACTGGCTCACGCAATGCGCCTCGTCGATCGCGAACAGGCTCAGCAGGCCGCGCTCGTGCAGCGAACCCAGCAGGCCTTTCATGCGCGGCGTGTTGATGCGCTCGGGCGCGGCGTACAGCAGGGTCAGCTCATTGCGCAGCAGCAGCTTTTCGAGGGCGCTGCTTTCTTCCTGCGTCTGCGTCGAGTTGAGGAAGGCGGCGGACACACCGGCTTCGTGCAGCGCGCCGACCTGGTCATGCATCAGCGCGATCAGCGGCGAGATCACCACCGTCACGCCATGGCCGGCGTTTTGCCGCGCAATCGCGGGAATCTGGTAACACAGCGACTTGCCGCCGCCGGTGGGCATCAGCACCAGCGCGTCGCCGCCCTGCACCACATGGTCGACGATGGCCTGCTGCGGGCCGCGAAAGTCCGAATAACCGAAAACCTGGCCCAGGATGTCCAGCGGAGAGGGGTGTGGCGTGGGGTGCGGCAAGGTAGGGGTGTTAAGGTGGGCGGTGAGGTGCTATGAAAAAAGTAGCTGCTTGCGCCCGTGCAATAAGGGCTGAGGCCCGATTTCGTTCAGGAAATCGGCTACATCTGCTCCCAGGGCAAACCGTCAAAGCGCCAGCCGCTCAGGGTAGAGCGCTGGAACTGCTCGTCCAGCTCTCCCTCAAAGCCGTGCACCACGTTGATCACCTCGCTGAAGCCCGCGGCTTCCAGCGCCTGGCCCGCCGCCAGCGTGCGCTGGCCCGAGCGGCAGATCAGCAGGACCGGCTGCGTCTTGCTGCTGGCTTCGCTTTCCACCGCTGCCGCAAACTTTTGCGCGTCAGGCGTCAGGTCGGGGTACTCGTACCAGGGCACATTCACCACGCCGGGCGGGCGGCCCACGTAAAGCGACTCGATTTCCATGCGCACGTCGACAAACAGGGCGTCGGGGTGCTGCTGCAGGTAGTCCCAGGCTTCTTTGGGTTGGAGGTGTTTCATGGTGAGGATTCAGACGGACACGCTATTCGCTATTGTCAGGCAAAGCCGGAGCCGGGCGAACGGCCCAATGCCCGCAGAGTTTGTACGTGCAGGGCCGCCGTCCTAAAATGCAATCATGAAGCAAGCCATCTACACCCGCGGAGCCGCGCTCCCTGCCATCCTGGAAAAACGCATCGCCATCCTCGACGGCGCGATGGGCACCATGATCCAGCGCTTCAAGCTCAATGAAGCGCAGTACCGTGGCGAGCGCTTCAAGGACTTCCCCAAGGACGTCAAGGGCAACAACGAACTGCTGAGCCTGACGCGCCCCGACGTCATCCAGGACATCCACGAAGGCTACCTGGCCGCCGGCGCCGACATGATCGAAACCAACACCTTCGGCGCGACCACTGTGGCCCAGGCCGATTACGACATGGCCGAGCTCGCGGTCGAGATGAACTACCAGTCCGCCCGCATTGCGCGCGCCGCCTGCGACAAGTTCTCCACGCCGGAGAAACCCCGGTTTGTGGTCGGCGCCCTCGGCCCCACGCCCAAAACCGCCAGCATCAGCCCGGATGTGAATGACCCCGGCGCGCGCAACACCAGTTTTGAGGAGCTGCGCAAGGCGTACTACGAGCAGACCGAAGCGCTGGTCAAGGGCGGCGCCGACGTGCTGCTGGTGGAAACCATTTTCGACACCCTCAACGCCAAGGCCGCGCTGTTTGCGATTGACGAATATTTCGACAACAGCGGCGAGCGCCTGCCGCTCATCATCAGCGGAACGGTCACCGATGCCTCGGGCCGCATCCTGAGCGGCCAGACCGTCACCGCCTTCTGGCACAGCGTGCGCCACGCCCAACCGCTGGCCGTGGGCCTCAACTGCGCCTTGGGTGCGGCGCTGATGCGCCCCTACATCCAGGAACTGGCGCGGGCGGCCGGCGACACGTTCATCAGCTGCTACCCGAACGCCGGCCTGCCCAACCCGATGAGCGACACCGGTTTCGACGAAACGCCCGACGTGACTTCTCGCCTTTTGCGCGAGTTTGCCGACGAAGGGTTGGTCAATATCGTGGGCGGTTGCTGCGGGACTACGCCGGAGCACATCGGGGCGATTCACCAGGCGGTTGAGCCGCTGGCGCCTCGGAGTATTCAGCGTGGGTTCTTTTATAAAGAAGCGGCCTGAGATGCTGTCATCCCGGGCTTGATCCATGTCTGCACATCACTCCCGTTAGGGCTGAGCCTGTCGAAGCCTGTGCAAGCTTCCCGCGGCTGTGGATCTTCATACAAGCCGGGGGTTGCCCGGCGGCAACTCACTTTCTTTTTGCGTCGCCAAAAAGAAAGTAAGCAAAGAAAAAGGCGACCCGATGGTCTGGGTCCCCTGCGCTGCGTTCCGGGGCAACCTCCGGTGCTCGCCGAAAGCGGGGTCGAGCTCGAACCCGCCTTCGGCTCAGACAATCGCTCGCCCTGATCCGTTTTCGGCTGTGCTCCTCGGCCCAGCCCGACGGGCGGGGAAACGAATGCGGGTTCGGGTGCGGGGAGACATGACGCGCGCAGCGCGTCATGTCGGCATAACGGGACCGTCATGTGTGCGCGCGGATGCACCGCAGGCGCAGCGTGATGCCGCAAAGAAATCAGCTCAACACAACACTGCTCAACCGCCGCCGGTAAGTAGCCACTACCGGATCATCCGGTGGAATCTGCCCGTCCGCCACCTTGACTTTGGGCGGCTCGATGATCTCGAGGATGGAGACAAAGGTCTTGCGTGCCAGTTCCTCGTTCCAGGACTTGTCGCGCATCAAAATTTCCAGCAACTCGTCCATCGCCGGCACCCAGCGCTGCTGGCTCATGTGCAGCTGGGCCAGCGCGTAGCGTGCGTCGAAATCCCGCTTGTTGGCTGCAAGTTTTGCATCAAATTCGGCCTGGGCCCTTTCCGGATCTGCACGAGCAGCTCCTGATTCGATAGCATTGAACCAGTGCTGCAGGGCCTCGAACTTGCGCACCGCCGGCGCCTTGCTGACCACCGGTGCAAAAGCGGTTCTGGCGTGCTCGACCTGGCCGTGCTGCAGCAGCAGGCGGATGTAATCGAAGCGGGCGTTGTCATTGGCCGGGTCGGTGGCGACGGCCGCCTGCAGTTTTTCCAGGACCGCCGCCGGGCTGGTGTCTTCCGGCTCGGCCATTTCTTCCTCGGCAAGTGGCAGCTCTTCGGCCGGCGGCAGGTGTTTGTCGAGGAACTCCTTGACCTTGCCCTCGGGCAGCGCGCCGGCAAAACCATCGACCGGCTGGCCGTTGATCATCAGTATGCAGGTCGGGATGCTGCGAATGCCGAAAGCGGCGCCCAGTTGCTGCTCCTGGTCGGAGTCGATTTTCACCAGCTTGAAGCGTCCGCCGTAGGCGATTTCCACCTTCTCCAGAATCGGGCCCAAGGACTTGCAGGGCCCGCACCAGGGCGCCCAGAAATCAATCAGCACGGGGGTGGTCATGGAGGCCGCAACGACTTCCTCTTCAAAATTGGCAATGGTGACGTCGATCATGATGCTGGGCAAATAGGGGTGGGTCGGGGTGTTTTCAACCGGCAGGCGTGTGCCGCGCAGGGACGATAGCACGCGGCGCGGGGCCTGGTGCCGGGGCGCAGGCCCCCAGACCGTAAAATCGCCGCTGGCATTGAACGATTGGCGGCATAGACGGCACAGATGAGCCCGGAAGGCAACACATGACAACAACACAAGACCAACAGGCGCCGCTGATAGGCGTGGTGATGGGCTCCAGCAGCGACTGGACCACCATGCAGCACGCCGTGCAGATCCTCCAGCAGTTCGGCGTGGCGCATGAAGCGCGTGTGGTCTCGGCCCACCGCATGCCCGACGAGCTGTTTGCTTATGCCGAACAGGCTGCCGGGCGCGGGCTGCGGGCCATCATCGCCGGTGCCGGCGGCGCTGCGCACCTGCCGGGCATGCTGGCCGCCAAAACCGCGGTGCCCATTCTGGGTGTGCCGGTGGCCAGCAACCACCTGCAGGGCGTCGATTCGCTGCACAGCATCGTGCAGATGCCCAAAGGCGTGCCCGTCGCCACCTTTGCCATCGGCAACGCCGGCGCCGCCAACGCCGCCCTGTTTGCCGTCGCCATGCTGGCCACCCATGACAAAACACTGGCCGACAAGCTGCAGGCCTTCCGTGCCGAGCAGACCGCCGCGGCTCGTGCAATGACTTTGCCACCTGCATGAGCTTTTCGCCGATTTTTCCGGGCTCTGTCGATGCATCTGGCCAGCCCGCCACCCTGGGTGTGATGGGCGGCGGCCAGCTCGGCCGCATGTTCGTGCATGCCGCGCAGCGCCTCGGCTACTTCACCGCGGTGCTGGACCCGGACCCGCAAAGCCCCGCGGGCTGCGTCAGCCACCACCACATCCAGACCGGCTACAGCGACGGCAAGGGCCTGAAGCAACTGGTGTCGCTGTGCGCCGCCGTCACCACCGAATTTGAAAACGTGCCGGCCGATGCCCTGCAGGCGCTGGCCGTCAGCCGGCCGGTCGCACCCGATGCGGCGGCCGTGGCCATTGCGCAAAACCGCATCGAGGAAAAAGCCCATTTCACGGCCAGCGCCGGTGTGGCAGGTGTCACCTGCGCGCCCTACGCCGTCATCGAAACGCCGACACAGCTCGCGGCCGTGCCGGCCGACCTGCTGCCCGGCATCCTGAAAACCGCGCGCATGGGTTACGACGGCAAAGGCCAGGTGCGCGTTGCCAACATGGCCGAGCTCACGGCGGCGTGGGCTGATTTGAAGGGCGTGCCCTGCGTGCTGGAAAAGCTGCTGCCGCTGAAGGCCGAGTGCTCTGTCATCGTCGCGCGCGGCTGGGACGGCGCCATCACCGGCTTCACGCCGCAATACAACGTGCATGTGGGCGGCATCCTCGCCGTCACCGCGGCTTATGAAGGAAATATGCCTTCAGCCCTTGCGCTACGGGCGCGATCAGCTACTGAATCGATAGCAAGTCACATTGGCTATGTGGGCGTGCTGTGCGTGGAGTTTTTTGTGATCGACGACGGCAGCGCCGACGGCGCGCTGGTGGTCAATGAAATGGCGCCGCGCCCGCATAACAGCGGCCACTACACGATGGACGCCTGCGATGTGTCGCAGTTCGACCTGCAGGTGCATGCCATGGCAGGCCTGCCGCTGCCTGCGCCACGCCAGCATTCGCCGGCCATCATGCTCAATCTGCTGGGCGATGTGTGGTTTGACGCTGCAGGCCAGTTGCGCACGCCCGACTGGCAGGCCGTGCTGGCCTTGCCGGGCATACACCTGCACCTGTACGGCAAGCTCGAAGCGCGCGCCGGCCGCAAGATGGGCCACCTCACCATCACCGGCGCGGACATCGCAGGCGTGAAAGCGGTTGCGCGCCAGGCCGCACAGATCCTGGCGCTGCCCGGCCTGGACCAGCTGGAATGATTCGCAACGGCCATGACCCTGCGGCGATTGCCGAGGCTGCCCGGGTGATCCAGTCCGGCGGCCTGGTCGGCTTTGCCACTGAAACGGTGTACGGCCTGGGTGCCGACGCCTCCAGCGACCAGGCTGTGGCCGGCATCTTCGCCGCCAAGGGCCGGCCCACTGACCACCCCCTGATCGTCCATGTGGCCGAACCCGCGCAGGTGAGTGACTACGCCGCCAGCGTGCCGCCTTTCGCCAGCCGACTGATGCAGGCCTTCTGGCCCGGGCCCCTGACGGTGATCCTGCCGCGCAAACCCGGTGTTGCCG
>NZ_JBAQYR010000050.1:0-23981 GCF_049790275.1 Polaromonas sp. | reverse complement strand
CTAGGAGTCTGGGCGGCAGAAGGCGTCGAAGCGAGAAGTGGCCCCGGCGAGGCCAGTTTTTGCCGGGTTTGCAGCGCCATAGCCGTAGCTATGGGGCAAAAAGCCGGTGAAAAATGGACCGTCGCGGTCACTTTGCAGCCCACGTTCCTTCTGCCGCCCAGCCTCCTCGGGCCTTGTTTCGCTACGGCGCAAGGATTACGATGGCGCCGCAAGCCAGGCCGCTGCGCGACAGGCGCGCAGCGCGGTCTTGACACTGCCGGGAGGCCTTATGCCGCAACTTATTGCATCGGTCGAGGGAGTCGAGATCAAACACGTCTACCTGCACAAGGACCGCACAACGCTGGGCCGCAGGCCGGGCAACGACATTGTGTTCAACAACCCGGTGGTCAGCGGCGAGCACTGCGTGTTTGACCTGCAGGGGCTGGCAGACGTGTACGTCGAGGACCTGGCCAGTACCAATGGCACTTATATCAACGGCAAGATGATCAAGTCGCGGCAATTGCTGCATGACAACGACATCATCGCCATCGGAAACTTCAGGATCCAGTACCTGGCGGCCTCCGAGGACTCGGGCTACCACGAGACTGCGGCCATGAAACTGGATGCACACGCCGTTCCGGGCGGAGGCGGCGCGCTGCACGCCAGCTTCAAGGTGCTGTCGGGCTCCTCGGCCGGGCTGGAGGTGCCGGTTGTCAAGGCGGTGACGACTTTCGGCAAGCCGGACGTCAGCCTGGTAGCGGTGTCGCACCGGCGCTACGGCTACTACGTGGCCCGTATGGGAGGCGACGTCCCGCCCACACTCAATGGCCTGTCCATCGGGGCTGAGGCGGTGCCGCTGGCGCACAACGATGTGCTGGAACTGGCAGGAACCAGCATGCAGTTTCTGCTCAGGGACCAGGGTCCCTGATCTGAATAAAAAAGTATCGAAGGGGGTTTGCGGGCCTTTTTTTCCCGGATTTCATACCCAGATTCTTGCCAGCAAGACCAAGAACAACAGGCTACGCACAGAGCTTGTTTGAAGATGCCATACCGGCGTCTGTTTCAGGCCCTTTCGCGGCCATTGACCACTGAAGATGCGTTCCGCAGAACGCTAAATTCTCTATCTTGAGACTAATTTTCTATCGTGAGGGAGGAATAACCTCTAGACTATGAGCGTTCATACACTGATCAGGGAAGGCCGCAAACGCCTGGCCATGAGCGAGCAGCAATTTGCTGACGCCGCAGGCGTGAGCCGCGGGGCTGTACAACAATGGGAAAGACCAGGCGGGACGGCTCCAAAACGCTCCAACCAGCGCCGGGTGGCGGAATTGCTCGGCATTTCCGTGGCCGAGCTGGTGTCCGGTGGCTCCAATGTCAGCGCGGGTTTTGACGTGAGGGCCGAAGTCCCGTTGATTTCGGAAGTGCAGGCCGGAAACTACACCATCATCGACAATTTCAAGCCCAAGGTGGGGCTGGAGATGGTGCCGGTGAGCATTCCCATCAAACGCCACACCTTTGCACTGCGTGTGCAGGGTGACAGCATGGTGGGCGACAGTCTCGACTCGTTTCCCGAAGGCTCCCTGCTGATTGTCGAGCCCGAGATGGAGGCGCTTCCCGGCGACTACGTGATCGCGCTGAACAACTACAACCAGACAACGTTCAAGCAGCTCATCAAGGACGGCGGCGAGCTTTTCCTCAAGCCGCTCAACGTGCGTTACCCCATCAGGCCGCTGGGAGATGCCGAGATCATCGGCGTCGTGCGCGAGTTCACCAAGAAATTCCGCTGAAATCCGGGTGATGGCCGTCTCGCTGATAGAAAATTCATCTTTCCATCGGGATATGGTTAGACTCCCCCAAACCCGGATGCAGGCGTGTGCAGGTACCAGTCGTGACGGGTTCCTGCAAACACCCTGGTCATGGCAGGCCGGCGGCAAGCGCCGCTTCATTTGGTAACGGGGCGGCCGACCGGGTTTTGACCAGCAGGGTATTTGTGATTTATGCTGGCTTCCACTGCGGTGTTGCAACCCGCCGGCAAGCCCACTTGGGTCTGTTCACACTATTTATGCAAGATGCGTTGCGAGTCAAAAAGGCCATGCGGGAGGCGCAAAATGCAGCCGGGCTTGCGCCCGGCCAGGCTTTGCAACGCTGCGCATGGCCTTTTTGGCCGCAACCCGGAGGGAACGTGGTTAAAACGGCACCACTCGTCGTTGCACTCCTAGCCCAGCCGCCCAGGCTGAGCGTCGTCGCGCGCCTAGATTGGCGCTGTTTTAACCACGTTCGCACTTGTATAAATAGTGTGAACAGACCCTAGGAGAGATACCGTGAATTTATCAACATGGCTGATGACTGCGCTGGGCGTCATGGTCGGTGCCGGACTGGGATTCCTGCTGCACCGGGAATGGCTGCGCCGCCATGCTGTCCAGAAGCTGCGGCCGCCTGCGCGCTGGTTGCTGAATGCCCGCGCCATGGTGAACAGCGAGGAGCAGGAAGTATGGAGTTGGCTGCGCACCACGTTTGCCGACCACGCCGTGATGGTCAAGGTGCCGGTGATGCGGTTCACCATTCCCAGCACCCGGAACCAGCCTGAAAACAGGGACCAGAACTGGCATGAGCTGCTCGAGGGGGTTTACTGCACCTTCACCGTGTGCACCCTGGGCGGCAAGGTGGTGGGCTGCGTGGACGTGCCGGGCAAACGCGGGATGACCCGGGTCCAGCGCGAGATGAAGGAAAGCCTGCTGCTCGAGTGCGGTATCGGCTACACCACGGTGCGCAGCAGCAGCCTGCCTTCCGGCGGCGCCATGCGTGCGGCCTTCCTGGGCGAGGCGCAGCTTTCCGAGGAAGAGGCCGACGAAACCCGCGGCGGCGACACCAGTTTTCACGCCGCACTTGACGATTTCGCCAGTGAAAAATCCCGCGCCGCCAAGGCTGCCGCCATGCAGGAACTCAAGGACAAACGGGCGACCGAGATCGATCCCAGGGAGAAAAACCGCAACGTTGGCTTCAACCCGGACGGCACCGGCTCCTTCATGACGCGTGAAAAGCCGGGCCGTTTTGCCACCCAGTGGGAAGACTCGTTCACCATGGGCGAGAGGCCCGCCAAGTAGATCTCCCGGAGGTCCGTTCGCCCAAGGCGGACGGACATCCAGCTTTCGCGCTGCCCGCGGGCTGTCCGGCTGTCGCTGAAAGACCCGTCCTACACGGGGTCGGGTGACAGGCGCCGCACAGCGGGCGCAAAATCCCTCAGCCTGTTCGCCCCTGGCTTCCTAGACTGTATTTTTCACAGTCCAGGAGCAGAACATGAGCACATCCAACCGATTCAAGACGCGTCAGGCCTTTGCCGGCATGGGGTTGTCCCTGCTGATGGCTGCCGGTGCGGCACTGGCCCAGACACCGATCACGGCAACCGGCACCACCGGTATTGATGCCTCCGGCGACGTGGCCAAAGAGCGCGCCGCATGCGTGAGCGGCCGGACCCAGCAAGACCGGGACACCTGCCTGAGGGAAGCCAACAATGCGGCCGCGGAAAAGCGCAAGGGCAAACTCGACAACAGCGGTGCGCGGTTCGACGCCAATGCGCGCCTGCGTTGCGAAGCCCTGCAGGGAGAAGACAAGTCAGCCTGCGAGGCCCGGGTCATGGGTTACGGCAATACCAGCGGCAGTGTGGCTGGTGGCGGGGTGATCCGGGAGGTCGAAACCGTGGTGGTGCCGCCCGGTGCCACGAATGTCCGGATCGAACCGAAAACGGATGCCCCGGTGCTGATCATGCCGGTGCCGCAGAAGTAGGCAGGGCATTTTGCCCGTGAACCCGGCGACATCAACGTCCGCAGCTGTGCCGGACAAGCCCCGGCATTTCTCCATGCTGCGGGGGTTTCACCTTGCAGACTTTCTCACGCTGTGCAACGCCGCCTGCGGCGTGGCCGGCGTCTTCCTGGCGATGCTTTACGCCGTGGAACTGTCGAAGGGGTATTTCTATGCCGCCGCCGCGATGGCGCCGGCCGCCTTCATTTTTGACGTGCTGGACGGCCGCGTGGCACGCTGGCGGCGCCAGCACTCGGCCCTGGGCCGAGAGCTGGATTCGCTGGCGGACATCATTTCTTTTGGCGTCGCTCCGGCGGCGCTGGCTTTTGCCGCGGGTCTGCGCGGTGGCTGGGACTGGGTTGCCCTGATCTACTTTGTCTGCTGCGGCGTGAGCCGGCTGGCACGCTACAACGTGACGGCCGAAGCCCTGTCCGAAGGGGCTGACAAGGTGGCCTATTTCGAGGGCACGCCGATTCCCACCAGTGTGCTGCTGACTGCCTTGCTGGCCTTCGCAGCCTGGCAGGACCGACTGGGCGAACAGATTTACGGCGGCGTCTGGATGGCCGGCCCCTGGATCCTGCACCCGCTGGCGCTGCTGTTTGTGCTGTCCGGCACCTTGATGCTGAGCAAGACTTTGCGTATCCCGAAGTTCTGAGGCGGCAGCACGTATGCCGGCTGGGGATACGTCATGCCCGCGCCGCGGCGGCTCTATAGGAAAAAGGCTTCCAGCCCTTGTGCAGAAAGCGCAGGAAGCTATCAAAAACAGAGCTGCTTCAGGCATTCGGCAACACCGCCAGCGTGCCTGTGTCAGCCGCCGCTGACAGCGCGCTGTAAATATTTCTTATTGTGAACAGGCTCGTGGCGGTCCATGATGAGGCATGTTTTTCAATTCAAGTACCAATCAGCCTCCTGTCCGGCGTTCAGGCCATCGGCATGCCCACGGCATGGTGGGGGCGGTGATTGCCTATGTCTCGGTGGTCTCGGTCGGCGTGGCTGCCGCGGCTGCTGTGGTGGGCGCGGGCATTCCGGTGGAAATGTTGACGGCTTCGTTCTGATGCCCATGTCGGCAGCCCACCGCCCCCACCCTTCCGAAGACGGCGAGCCATTGCCGCCGGGAGAAAAACCCGTGCATTCTCCGGCCGAACTTCCGGTCGAACCCGACCTCGGCCCGGTACCGCCGCTGGCCCACCCGGAAGAGCCGGGCACGGTGCAGCCGGTCATTTGAAAGGCTTCACCATGTCTGTCCCGCTCTCCAAGGCCCAGCAAGCACTGGCCGACTACGACGAGGCCCGCGCGGACTACATGCGCTTCCTGAGCATGGACCCGCCGGACTACCGGGCGGTCAATGACGCGATGGTCGCCATGGATGAGGCGCATATCCGCTTCAAGCAGGCCATGGGCGACTTCGATCCGCCGACTCACCTGCGGCCTGTCTGAACACTTCACCTCCGATGCGCGTGCAACGACCGCGTATTGCCGGCATGCACCAACACATGGCATCCGGCCAGCCCGGGTAGGTGATCTCCCACAGGTGAATATTGTGTTGACCTATGCCATCGGCCAATCGGGATTCCCACAATGAATCCATGAAGGGGCGGCCCGGCCGCTCCGTCAATCCGCTCTTCGGGAGATAGAACATGCAGGCACAGGTTTTCACTTCTCACACGCGGCCTACGGTCGCGCTGGCCGATTATGATTTTTTGCGCGCCACCTACGACATGCTTTTGCGGGCCCCGGCGCCCGACCAGCGTGCCATCAACGCCGCTTTCGCAGCGCTGGATGCCGCCCACGAACGCCTGAAAACCGCGCACCTGCAGCAGCAGTTCGGCATGCTGAACTAGGGCCGCGTCCAGTCCCCCGGCAGGAACGAGGAACGCCCATTGGCACTGATCACCTATCTTGTCGAGGACAACCAGACCATCCTCGAGAACCTGATCGAAACGCTGGAAGAGATCGCGTCCGTGACCGTGGTTGGCCATGCCGCCACCGAATCGGAAGCCAGGCGATGGCTCTCGCTTCATGACGGTCAGTGGCAACTCGCCGTGGTCGACATGTTTTTGCGCGAGGGCAGCGGTCTCGGCGTGCTGGCCGGTTGCCGGCAACGCGAGCCCTACCAGAAGGTGGTGGTCCTGACCAATTTCGCCACGCCCGACATTCGCCGGAGAAGCATGGCTCTCGGCGCCGATGCGGTGTTCGACAAGTCCAACGAACTGGACGAGTTTTTCGCCTACTGCATTGCCGAGACATCCCAGGTTACGCCGCCCGCCTGAACTGCAGGGTCTGGCGGCCTCTGGATATCAACAGGCAGCTATGAAATAAATGGCGAACCCCGGTTCTCCGCGGGTTTGTCACGCATCACGGATGCAGCAGGATGGTGACCAGCAGCGAGGCATCGGTGACGGCCTGCAGGGCATGGGGTTCCTGTCCCGGCAGGGCCATCAGTTCGCCGGCGCCCAGCGTGCGGGCAAGCCCGGGCGTGCTGACCACCACTTCACCCTCCAGGCAATGAATCGTGATTTCGCCCGGCACCTGATGCTCGGGCACATGCTGGCCGGCCGCGAGCACCAGGCGCATGAGCTGGAGCTTGCCGGTTTTGAGCAGGCTGTGGGTTTTGACACCATGCAACTGCGCTGCGAGGGGCCGCACACTGATGACGTCGAGCGGCTGGGCGTGAACAAGGGCCATGGCATGTCTCCGGTGAGTCCCTACCGTACCCAGCCTCGCCGGGCTTGTCCAGCAGAAATTTCCGGCAGCGGATAATGGCGCCAATCCGCCCCGCCGCCCATGCCAAACCATCGTTCCCCGTACGCCATCCAACCGCATCGGTTCCTGCGCTGGCTCTGGTTGTTGCTGGCGGCGCTCGCACCTGTGGCGTTGCATGCGCAAGGTGGCGCCATGTCCATCGGCCAGCAGGGCGGCTACACCCTGTCGCGTGCCTTCATGGTGCTGGAAGACAGCAGCGGCGAGCTGACATTGAACGAGGTGCTGCAGCCGGCGCAGCAGGCGCGTTTTACCCATGTGCCACAAAGCGGGGCCGCCACCAATTTCGGCCTGACGCGTTCCGCCTTCTGGCTGCGCATTGCGCTGCAGGCAGAGGCCGATGCGCCCGCGCAATGGCTGCTCGAAGTGGCCTACCCGGCGCTCGATCAGCTGGACCTCTACACCCCCGACAGCCGCGGTGAATTTGTTCGCCAGAGCGGGGGTGACCTGCAGCCTTTTGCCAACCGGGTGGTGCCGCACCGCAATCATGTCCTGCCGGTGGCCCTGCAACCGGGCGGGGAGACCCTGGTGTATCTGCGGGTGCAGTCGCAGGGAACACTGTCGGCGCCGGTGCGGCTGTGGCAGGCGCCGGCGCTGTGGCAGCACGACCAGCTGGAGTATTCGCTGCTGAGCCTGTACTTCGGCCTGCTGGTCGGCCTGCTGCTGTACAACCTGCTGCTGTATTTTTCAGTGCGCGACCGGGCTTACCTGATCTATGTCGGGTTTGTCGGTGGCATGGCGATTTCCCAGGCCGCCCTGACGGGCCTGGGCGGGCAGTTTCTCTGGCCCGGGCAGACCTGGTGGAACAGCGTTTCGCCGCCGGTAGGCATGGCAGGGGCGGCCGCTTTCGGTATCCTGTTTGCGCGAAATTTCCTCAACAGCGCCGTTCGCATGCCGCGCATGAACCGCGTGATGCTGGCCCTGGCGGGTGGCTGGCTGCTGGCGCTGCTGGCCGCGCTGCTGCTGCCTTACACGGTCTCGTCGTGGATGGTGACCGTGCTGGCCGTGGTCAGCGTCACGGTGGTGGTGCTTGCCGGCGTCCTCAGCGTGCGGCAGAAACACCCGGGTGCGCGCTACTTCCTGACCGCCTGGGCCGTGCTGCTGCTGGGTGTGGCCACCCTGGTGCTGCACAACACCGGCGTGCTGCCCTCCAATCTGCTGACCTCCAATTCCCTGCTGATCGGTTCGGCGCTGGAGATGGTGCTGCTGTCCTTTGCGCTGGCCGACCGCATCAATATCGAGCGGACCGAGAAAGAGCGGGCCCAGGCCTCCCGCCTGGCCGACCAGGCCATGCTCGAAGCGCTGAGCCAGTCGCAGGAACGTTACCGCGCGGTCCTGCAGGAACGCGAGATCATTCTTGCGAACTCCATCGTCGGCATTGCATTCCTGACGCCGGAAGGGCGTTTTCGCTGGGCCAACCAGGCCATGCTTGAAATTTTCGGTGCGGGCGACCAGCCCTTGAGCTCGATGGAGCCGTTTTATCTGTCGCGCGAGCAGTACCTGCGCGTCGGTGGCGAGGTGGCCGACTGCATCCGCGAAGGCCAGACCTACCAGACGGAAATCCAGGTTCGCCAGCATGACGGAACGCTGATCTGGATTTCGCTCTCCGGCAAGGCCGTCAGCCCGCGCGACCTGTCACAGGGCACGGTCTGGGTGATGACGGACATCACCCGGCGCAAGGAACTGGAAGCCGAACTGGTGCGCACGTCTTCCGAGCGCGAGGCCATCCTGAACAGCGCGCTGGTGGGTATTGTGCTGTCGGTGTCGCGCAGTCTGGAGTGGGTCAATGCCAAATTCGCGGAAATGATGGGCTACCCGCGCGAGGAGCTGATGGGCCAGTCGGCCCTGCGGCTGCACACGGACGCCGCCGCGTGGGAAAACTTCGGGCAGCGTGCCCGTGAAGCCCTGAGAAGCACCGGCAGCTACACCTGCGAACAGCAGTTCAAGCGGCGCAACGGCGAGCTGTTCTGGGTGGAGGCGGGCGGCAACTGCCTGCGGCCGCTTGAGCCGGAGGCAGGGGTTATCTGGACTTTCCTGGATATCACCGAGCGCAAGAAATCGGAACAGGACACGCGCGAGGCGCTGGAGCGGCAGCGGGAACTCAACGAGCTGCGCAGCCGTTTTGTGGCGATGACCAGCCATGAGTTCCGCACACCGCTGGCGACCATCCTGTCGTCCGGCGAAATCCTCAAGCACTACGGCGACCGCCTGCCCGGGCCCGAAAAGGCGGAGGTCCTCGACACCATTGCCGCCAGCGTGCAGAGAATGATGCGCATGCTGGACCGCGTGCTGCTGATCGGCAAGGCCGAGGCGCAGATGCTGGAGTTCGACCCGCAGCCGCTGGACCTCGAAAAGCTGTGCCAGCAGATGCTGCAGGAAGCCAGAACAATGCAACCGGACAGTCCGTGCGAGCTGCAGCTGGAGTTTCTGGCGCTGGGCGAGCTGGGGCTGCATGACGAAAAACTGCTCAGGCACATGATGGGCAACCTGCTGTCGAACGCGGTCAAGTATTCGCCGCTGGGAGGAGTGGTGCGGTTCCGTGTTTCGGTGGATGGGCCGCAGCTGGTGTTTGAGGTGTCGGACCACGGCATAGGCATTCCCGCCGAGGAAATTGCCCACCTGTTCGAATCCTTTCATCGCGCCAGCAATGTCGGCGCCATCCAGGGAACCGGCCTGGGCCTGGCCATTGTCAAGAACGCCGTGGACCTGTACCGCGGCACGATTGAGGTCAGCAGCCTGGTCGGGCCCGGTGGCTCGGGCACCTGTTTCACGGTGCGTCTGCCGTTGGTGGGCCTGGTGCAGGGCACGCCGGTGCAGCCGGTTCTTCTCTAGTACTGGCGCACGGGCGCGGTGCTCAGTCCTGCGGCGGGGTGTCGTCGCTGTCGCTGAGAAACCCTCCGCTCTGGTGAGCCCACAGCCGCGCGTAAAGTCCGCCGTTGGCGAGCAGGCTGCGGTGGTCGCCTTCTTCGACGATGCGCCCCTGGTCCAGCACAATGAGCCGGTCCATGGCGGCGATGGTGGACAGGCGGTGGGCAATTGCAATCACCGTCTTGCCCTGCATCAGCCGGTTCAGGCTGCTCTGGATCGCGATTTCCACTTCCGAATCCAGCGCGCTGGTGGCTTCGTCGAGCAGCAGGATGGGTGCGTCCTTGAGCATGACGCGTGCAATTGCGATGCGCTGGCGCTGCCCGCCCGAGAGCTTGACGCCGCGCTCACCGACGTGGGCATCGTAGCCGGTGCGGCCATGCGGGTCCGACAGCCTGCCGATGAAGCTGTGCGCTTCGGCCTGTTCGGCCGCGGCCTGCATCTCGGCTTCGGTGGCGCCCGGGCGGCTGTAGCTGATGTTGTCGCGCACTGAACGGTGCAGCAACGAAGTGTCCTGCGTCACCATGCCGATGTGGCTGCGCAGGCTGTCCTGCGTGACGGCGGCGATGTCCTGGCCGTCGATCAGGATGCGGCCTGCCTGCAGGTCATGAAAACGCAGCAGCAGGTTGACGAGGGTGGACTTGCCGGCACCGGAGCGGCCGATCAGGCCGATTTTTTCACCCGGCCGCACGGTCAGGTTCAGCCCGTCGATGACGGGTGCACCGCTGCCGTAGCTGAAACTGATGTCTTCAAAACGGATCTCGCCGCGCGGCACCTGCAGCCGGGTGGCATCCGGCCTGTCGACAATGGCATGCGCCTGCGACAGGGTATTGATGCCGTCCTGCACCGTGCCCACGCTTTCGAACAGGCTGGTGGTTTCCCACATGATCCAGTGCGACATGCCCTGCAGCCGCAGCGCCATGGCGGTGGCCGCCGCCACCGCACCGGCACCCACGGCGCCGCGTGACCACAGCCACAGCGAGGTGCCGGCCATGCCGAGGATCAGACCCATGCTGAGCGCGTGGTTGACGATCTCGAACAGGCTGACCAGCCGCATCTGCTGGTGGCCGGTTTTCATGAAGTCCTGCATGGCGGCACGGGCAAAACCGGCTTCGCGCTGTGTGTGCGAAAACAGCTTGACCGTGGTAATGTTGGTGTAGGCGTCGGTGATGCGCCCCGTCATCAGCGAGCGTGCATCGGCCTGCTGCTTGCCCATGCGGCCCAGACGCGGCACGAAGTAAGCCAGCGTCATCAGGTACAGCACCAGCCAGGCGAGAAAGGGCAGCACCAGCTGGACATCAAAGGCCGCGGCCAGCAGGGTCATGGTGGCCACGTAGACCCCCATGGTGACCAGCACATCGGCCAGTACAAACAGCGTGTCGCGCACCGCCAGCGCCGTCTGCATCACCTTGGTGGTCAAACGCCCGGCAAACTCGTCCTGGTAGAAAGACAGGCTCTGGCCCAGCATCAGCCGGTGAAAGTTCCAGCGCAGGCGCATCGGGAAGTTGATGGCCAGGGTCTGGTGCTTGACGATGGTCTGCAGGGCCACCACTACGATGCTGGCCAGGACAACGATGAAGAGCAGGGTCAGCATGGACCCGCGTTCTTCCCACAGCCGGGCCGGCTGCGTGGTGGACAGCCAGTCCACGATGCGCCCGAGCATGGCAAACAGCAGCGCATCGAAAGCGGCCATCGCCGCCGACAGCAAGGCCAGCAGCACAATGTAGCCGCGCGCGCCGTGGGAGGCGGCCCAGATGAAGGCGATGAAGCCCTTGGGCGGGAGGGCCGGCTCTCCCTCAGGATAGGCGTGCAGCAGTTTTTCGAAACGCTTGAGCAGGAACATTCTCAGGGCCTGTTCACACTATTTATGCAAGATGCGTTGTGAGTCAAAAAAGTCATGCGTGAGGCGCAAAATGCAGCCGGGCTGGCGCCCGGCAAGGCTTTGCAACGCTGCGCATGGCTTTTTTGGCCGCAACCCGGAGGGAACGTGGTTAAAACAACGCCACTCGTCGTTGCACTCCTAGCCCAGCCGCCCAGGCTGGGCGTCGTCGCGCGCCTAGATTGGCGCTGTTTTAAGCACGTTCGCACTTGCATAAATAGTGTGAACAGGCCCTAACGAAAAACTTCCAGCAGGCGGTCGAGCCCGCCCTCGTTGATGGCCACCATGGCCTGCTCGCGCACCCTGGGTTTGGCATGGTAGGCCACCGACAGGCCGGCCACCCCCATCATGGGCAGGTCGTTGGCGCCGTCGCCCATGGCGATGGCCTGCAGCGGACTGATGGCCAGCATGCCGCAGGTTTCCAGCAGCATCTTCTTCTTTTCCTCGCCGTCGCAGATGTCGCCCCAGGGCTGGTCCACCATGCGTCCGGTCAGCAGGCCGTTTTCGACTTCCAGCACGTTCGAGCGGGTGTAGTCGATGCCGAGTTCGCCCTTGACGCGGTCGGTGAAAAAGGTGAAGCCGCCGCTGACCAGCAGCGTCTTCATGCCGGCGGCCTTGCAGGCATGTACCAGCTCTGCCGCGCCGAGATTGAGCTTGAGGCGCTGGTGGTAGACCTCGTCCATGCTGTCCACACTCACCCCCTTGAGGAGGGCTACGCGCCGGCGCAGGCTTTCCTTGTAGTCGGTGATTTCCCCGCGCATCGCCGCCTCGGTGATGGCGGCCACCTCAGCCTTGCGGCCGGCGGCGTCGGCAATTTCATCCACACACTCGATGTTGATCAAGGTGGAATCCATGTCGAAGGCGATCAGCTTGAAGTCGGCGAGTTTCAGGTCGGGTGTGGTGAGCTTGATGTCGAGGCCGGGGAGGTTGTCAGCAGGGGTCATGCAGGTGTGGCTTCCGTGGTGGTTTTGGGTTGTCCGAGGGAGCGCAGGACGTCACGCACCATCTGCGCGCGGTCCTTGGGCTCCTTGAGTTCGCGCTCGATGCGCAGCTTGTCGTTGCCGGCCAGCTTGATGTGCTTGTTCTTCTGGATCAAATGCATGATGGCCATCGAATCGATGGGCGGGTCCTTTTTGAAGGTGATGTTGATTACCCCGGGCGCGGCGTCGACCTTGACCACGCCATAAGGCCGGGCGATCACGCGCAGGCGATGCACGTCGATCAGGGTCTGCGCCTGGGCCGGCAGCTTGCCGAAGCGGTCCACGATTTCCTCGAGCAACGCGTCGATCTGGTCGGTGGTCCTGGCGGTGGCCAGTTTCTTGTAGAAAGACAGGCGCAGGTGCACGTCGCCGCAATAGTCGCTGGGCAGCAGGGCCGGTGCATGCAGGTTGATCTCGGTGCCGATGTTCAGCGGTGCCAGCAGGTCGGGTTCGCGGCCGGCCTTGAGCGAAGCCACGGCTTCGTTGAGCATCTCGTTGTAGAGCTGGAAGCCGATTTCCATCATGTTGCCGCTCTGGTTTTCACCCAGCACCTCGCCGGTGCCGCGTATCTCCAGGTCGTGCATGGCCAGGTAAAAGCCCGAGCCGAGTTCCTCCATCTGCTGGATGGCTTCCAGCCGCTGGCTGGCCTGCCGGGTCAGCCCTTCGATGTCGGGCACCATGAGGTAGGCGTAAGCCTGGTGGTGGCTGCGGCCCACACGCCCGCGCAGCTGGTGCAGCTGCGCCAGGCCGAATTTGTCGGCACGGCTCATCACGATGGTGTTGGCACTGGGCACGTCGATGCCGGTCTCGATGATGGTTGAGCACAGCAGCAGGTTGTAACGCTGGGCAATGAAGTCCTTCATGACCTTCTCGAGTTCGCGCTCGGGCATCTGGCCGTGCGCCACGGCGATGCGTGCCTCGGGCAGCAGGGCCTCGAGTTTTTCACGACGGTTCTGGATGGTCTCGACTTCGTTGTGCAGGAAGTAAACCTGGCCGCCGCGCTTGAGTTCGCGCAGCACCGCCTCGCGGATCACACCATTGCTTTCGCTGCGCACAAAGGTCTTGATGGCCAGGCGCCGCTGCGGCGCGGTCGCGATCACGCTCAAATCGCGCAGGCCTTCGAGCGCCATGCCCAGCGTGCGTGGAATCGGCGTGGCGGTCAGGGTCAGTACATCGACCTCGGCGCGCATGGCTTTCATCGCTTCCTTGTGGCGCACGCCGAAACGGTGTTCCTCGTCGATGATCAGCAGGCCCAGGCGCTGGAACTTCACGTCCTGGCTCAGCAGCTTGTGCGTGCCGACCACGATGTCGATGCTGCCGTCGGCAATGCCCTTGATGGCGGCGGTGATTTCCTTGCCCGAGCGGAAGCGGCTCATTTCCGCCACCTTGACCGGCCACTTGGCGAAGCGGTCCACCAGCGTCTGGTAGTGCTGCTCGGCCAGCAGGGTGGTGGGCGCCAGCAGCGCGACCTGCTTGCCGCCGGTGATGGCGATGAAGGCGGCGCGCAGCGCGACCTCGGTCTTGCCGAAGCCGACATCGCCGCAGACCAGCCGGTCCATGGGGCGCGGGCTGATCATGTCCTGGATCACGGCGTGAATCGCTGCGCGCTGGTCGGCGGTTTCCTCGAAGCCGAAGTCGTTGGCAAAACTTTCGTAGTCGTCGGGCGAGTAGCGGAAGGCATGGCCTTCGCGCGCGGCGCGGCGCGCATAGATGTTGAGCAGCTCGGCGGCCGAGTCGCGCACCTGTTCGGCGGCCTTGCGCTTGGCCTTTTCCCACTGGCCGCTGCCCAGGCGGTGCAGCGGCGCCTCGTCGGCGCTGACGCCGGTGTAGCGGCTGATCTGCTGCAATTGGCTGACGGGTACATACAGAGTCGCATCGTCGGCGTACTGCAGGTGCAGGAACTCCGTGGTGCCCTGACCCAGGTCCATGTTGACCAGGCCCTTGTAGCGGCCTATGCCGTGCGCGCTGTGCACCACCGGGTCGCCGACATTGAGCTCGGACAGGTCCTTGATCAGCGCCTCGACGTCGCTGACCTGCTCCTGCTTCTTGTTGCGCCGCCGCGTGACCGCGCCGGCGGCAAACAGCTCGGTTTCGGTGACGAAGTCGATGTCGCCGGACAGCCAGCTGAAACCGGTGTTCAGGGCAGCCGTCGCGATGCCTAACTTTTCGCTGCTGGTCTGGAAGTCTTCCAGCGAGTCGAAGGCCGGCGGACTGACGCTGCTGGCACGCAGGAAGTCGAGCAGGCTTTCGCGCCGGCCTTCGCTTTCGGCCAGCAACAGGACGCGCTGCGGCGTGTTACGGATGTGCGCCTTGAGCCGGGCCAGCGGGTCTTCCGCACCACGCACCACCGACATTTCGCCGAGCTTCTGGAAGTTCGCGTTGTCGGCCACATCCTCGACCGCCGGGCGGATGGCCAGCTGCGCGTAGTCGTTGGCACGCGCATAGAACTGCTCGGTGCCGAGGAACAGTGCTTCGGGCGGCAGGGCCGGGCGGTCCGGCGCGTCCTTGACCAGGCGGTAGCGGTCCTTGGTGTCCTGCCAGAAACGCTGGAAAGCGGGCTCCAGGTCGCCGTGCAGCACCACCGTCGCGTCGCTGCCCAGGTAGTCGAACACGGTCGCCGTATTGTCGAAAAACAGCGGCAGGTAATACTCGATGCCGGCCGTTGCCACGCCGTTGCCGATGTCCTTGTAGATGCGGCTTTTGGTCGGGTCGCCGTCCAGCAGTTCGCGCCAGCGGTTCCTGAACTTGGCGCGCGCGTCGTCGTCCATCGGGAACTCGCGGCCCGGCAGCAGGCGTACCTCGGGCACGGGGTAGAGGCTGCGCTGGCTGTCCGGGTCGAAGGTACGGATGGAGTCGATCTCGTCGTCGAACAGGTCCACGCGGTAGGGCACGGACGAGCCCATGGGAAACAGGTCGATCAGGCCGCCGCGCACCGCGTATTCGCCGGGGCTGACCACCTGCGAGACGTGGGTGTAGCCGGCCAGGGTCAGCTGGCTCTTGAGTTTGGCCTCGTCGAGTTTTTGCTTGACCTTGAAATGAAAGGTGTAGCCGGCCAGGAAAGCCGGTGGCGCCAGGCGGTACAGCGCCGTGGTGGCCGGCACGATGACCACGTCGGCGCCGGTCTCCTTGTCATGCTGGCTGATGCGCCAGAGCGTCGCGAGCCGCTCGCTGATCAGGTCCTGGTGCGGTGAGAAGGTGTCATAGGGCAGGGTTTCCCAGTCCGGGAACAGCGCGCAGCGCAGACCGGGTGCAAAAAAGGCGAGCTCGTCGAGCAGGCGTTGCGCGGTGGCTGCGTCCGAGGTGATGATGGCCGTGAGCCGACCCGCCGCTTTTTCCCGCAGGCCCAGCTGCGCCAGCAACAGGGCGTCGGCGGAGCCGGCGGGTTGCGGCAGGGTGTAGCGTTTGCCGGGAAGCAGTTTGGGTAAATCCATGAAGCAGTCGGAAAGGTAACAGGAATCGGCGGGACAAAAGGGAAACACCCCAAACGGTGCTGAGTGGGGTGTGAACGGCTTGGGGGGAGCCTGTAAATCCCTGATTTTAGAATCTATGATCAAGTCATGACGCCGATCCCGCCGAAATCCCTGATTCCCCGCCTTTTCGCGCTGATTCCGTGCGCCGGCCAGGGAACACGCGCCGTCACCGGAAGTGCCGCGGCGCAGGGCGGTGAGGCCTTGCCCAAACAGTACCAGCCGATTGTCGGGCTGCCCATGGTGCAACACACACTGCAGGCGTTTGCGGGGGTGGCGCGCATCGATTCCTGCCTGGTGGTGGTGGCGCCCGGCGACGATTTTTTCAGTGGAAAGGCCCAGGCCGGGTACGAGGTTGCGCCTTGCGGTGGCGCCACGCGCGCGGCCAGTGTGCTGGGGGGCCTGCAGCAGCTCGCTGCTGGCGGCGCAGAGCCCGATGACTGGGTGCTGGTGCACGATGCGGCGCGCTGCCTGATCACCTCGGCACTGATCGATCGCCTGATCGACGCCTGTCACAGCGATCCGGTGGGCGGCCTGCTGGCCCAGCCGGTGCCCGATACGCTCAAGCAGGGGCGGGACGAACGCGTGGTGGCCACCGTGGAGCGCTCGAACAAATGGCTGGCGCAAACACCGCAGATGTTCCGCCTGGGGGCCCTGACACAGGCGCTGAAGATGGCCCAGACCCTGGGCGAGCCCGTGACCGATGAGGCCAGCGCCATGGAAGCGGCAGGCCTGGCGCCGCAGCTGGTGCGTGGCAGCGCCCTCAATTTCAAGGTGACCTACCCGGAAGACTTTGTGCTAGCCGAGGCCCTGATCAAAAGCCGGGCCAACCCGCGTGCTCGCAAGGCTGCGGCACCGAAAGCTGCACAGAAAGTCCCATCTGATGACAACAGCCGCGAATCCATCTGACTCTTCACCAGCCGGGGCCGCGGAGCCGGCTTCGCCGGTCCGCAGGCGCAGCGCCCCTCTTCCTGGTGCAAGGGGCAGTGAAACGCCGGAGGCTCACGAAGTGGCGAACGTGGGGGCACCATTCCGGATTGGAGAAGGCTGGGACACGCATGCGCTGGTGCCGGGCAGGCCACTCATCATCGGCGGCGTGACGGTGCCGCACAGTGCCGGTTTGCTGGGCCACTCCGATGCCGATGTGCTGGTTCACGCCATCATCGACGCCCTGCTGGGTGCGGCCGGGCTCGGTGATATCGGCGGGCATTTTCCCGACACCGACGCGCGCTTTGGCGGCGCCGATTCCATCGTGCTGCTGCGTGAAACCGGTCGCCTGCTGGCCGAACGCCAGCTGCGTATCGGCAACATCGACAGCACGGTGATTGCCCAGGCGCCCAAGCTGGCCAGCCACATCCCGGCGATGCGCGAGCGCATCGCGCAAACCCTGGGGCTGGACGCCAGCCGGGTCAACGTGAAGGCCAAAACCGCCGAGAAGCTCGGGCCGGTAGGGCAGGGCCTGAGCATGGAAGCGCGTGCGGTTGCGCTATTGTTTTAAGAGCTGCTCGCGCCCGTCAGATAAGGGCTGGAGCACGATTTGATGCATCATCACGCGCATCCAACGAACGGGGACTAACGAACGGGGACTCTTTTCAAGCCGGGGCCGCGGATCCGGCTTTGCCGGTCCGCAGGCGCAGCGCCCCCTCGGGGGGCAGCGACCACACGAAGTGGGGAGCGTGGGGGCTAACCTCTTCTTAGTTTGATATGCGCAGCCAGCCCGCCCGAGCCCGTGTTCGCCAGCGCAAACACGCCGCCCATGCGGTGCAGGGTTTTCTCGACAATCGCCAGGCCCAGGCCGGCGCCGGTGGCTGCGGTGCGGGCGGCGTCGCCACGGAAAAACGGTTTGGTCAGGTTGTTCAGCGCCTGCGGCGCGACGCCGGTGCCATGGTCGCGCACCTTGATCAGCACCCACTGGTCGCGTTCCTTGGCAGCAATGTCCACCGTGGCCATGCCGGTCTCCGGTGTCTTGCCGTAACGCCGCGCATTCTCCAGCAGGTTGGCAATCACGCGGGACAGTTCCACCTCGTCGGCCAGCACGGTGATCTGGCCCGGTAGGGCCACATTCACGCGCATGTCGGTGTATTCGGCCACCGAATACACGGCCGCATTGATGATGGCATTGAGGGATACCGGCGCCAGCTGCGGCGGGTCGGGCCGGGCATAGTCGAGGAACTTGTCGATGATTGCGTCGAGCTGCGTGATGTCGGCGGCCATGTGGGCACGGGCTTCCGCGTCGGACACGCTCATTTCGGTTTCCAGGCGCAAGCGGGCCAGCGGGGTGCGCAGGTCGTGCGAGATGCCGGCCAGCATGATGACGCGGTCTTCCTCGATTTTGGAAAGCTGCTCGGCCATGCGGTTGAAGCCGATGTTGACCTCGCGGATCTCGCTGGTGGCCACCTGTTCGTCGAGCAGGCTGGCGTCGAAGTCGCCGTCGCGCATGCGGCTGGCGGCAAAGGACAGCTGCTTGAGCGGGCGGTTGATGAGCCGGGCAATCAGTGCGGCGCCCACCAGCGACAGGATGGCGGCGGTGATCAGCCAGATCAGCCAGGTGCCGCCCTGCAGCGGCCCGAGGCGTGAAGGGTCGGTCAGCAGCCAGTAGGAGTCGCCGTCGATGTTGAACCCGACCCACAGGCCGGGGACGCCGTTGACGGATTTGGCCACCACCGTGCCTTCACCCATGCGCGCCGTGAGTTCATCGCCGATGCGCTCGCTGAAAGGGTCGTTGACAAAGCGCTCGTACTTGTCGCGCGGCTCCCGCGGTGAAATGCGCACGCCTTCTTCTTCGGCCAGCGTCTTGATCAGCCAGACCCGCGTGATGGAGTCGGAGTATTTCAGCGCGGCGCGGCTCAGGTTGACCAGCGAGGCGAGCTGCCTGGCGCTTTGCACGGCGCGCGGCTCGAATTCCAATGCCCGGAAGGTCTGCAGCCAGGCGACGATGCAGCCGATCAGCAGGATTGACAGGAACAGGAAGGTGCGCCAGAACAGGCTCAGGCCAACGCGTGGCCGCATCTCCAAAGGGGCCGGCGCGGTTTCAAGCGCGACAGGGGCGGTTTCCAGGTGTACGGCGCGTGTGCCTTGCATTCGGGGACTCGGGGGGACGGGAAAGGTGGGTCGGCCCGGTCAGCCTGAAGGGATTCTGGCGTCCGGCAGCAAGTGGCGCTTCAGCTTGTTCCGTCCGGCACGAAGACGTAGCCTATGCCCCAGACGGTCTGGATGTAGCGCGGTGCGGCAGCGTCCACCTCAATGAGCTTGCGCAGGCGCGAGACCTGCACGTCCAGGCTGCGGTCGAAGGGCTCGAACTCGCGGCCGCGCGCCAGCTGGGCCAGCTTTTCGCGCGACAGCGGCTGGCGCGGATGCCGCACCAGCGTCTTGAGCATGGCGAATTCGCCGGTGGTCAGCGGCAGTTCCTCGCCGTTTTTCTGCAGGGTGCGCAGGCCCATGTCGAAGCTGAAGGGGCCGAAGTTGACCACTTCCTGCTCGCTTGAGGGCGCGCCCGGCACCTCCACCGCGGGCCGGCGGCGCAAGACCGCGTGGATGCGGGCCAGCAGTTCGCGCGGGTTGAAGGGTTTGGCCAGGTAGTCGTCGGCGCCGACTTCCAGGCCGACGATGCGGTCCACGTCCTCGCCCTTGGCGGTCAGCATGATGATGGGAGTGCGGTCGTTGGCGGCACGCAGGCGGCGGCAGATGGACAGGCCATCTTCGCCGGGCATCATCAGGTCCAGCACGATCAGGTCCACTGCATCGCGCATCATGATGCGGTTCAGCGCCTTGCTGTCTTCGGCGAGGATGACCTCGAAACCTTCCTGCGTGAGGTAGCGGCGCAGCAGGTCGCGAATGCGGGCGTCATCGTCCAGAATCAGAATCTTGTCAGCTCGGGTTGAATTGCTAGCTTGTGTCATAAGGCCATCGTAATTTGTAACAGAGCCGATTTTGAGGGCTAAAAATGCAGAATCCAGTTTTTTTGGTTACTTTGACATACTGTTACAGAAGTTGCAGCCCGGGGCAAGCGGGATAACAACCAGATGCGTGCCAATGCCATGCTCGGCTTGGCGGATGACAACAATTGGCGACCAATGCTGACACGGCGTACTGGAAAAACCGCCTATCGTGTCGCCTGCTGTGCGGTGCGTCCCGTAACAGCCTCCCCCTTTTCTCCTTTATCAACCGAAAGCCACTCCTTGAAAAAATCCATCCAACTCATCGCTGCCTGTGCGCTGCTGGCCGGCAGTGCGGGCCTGTTCGCCCAGAATTTGATGCCCATGCCCTACGCACCGCTGCAAAACGTTGCGCAACTGTCAGCCAGCGCGGCAGTTGAGGTGCAACAGGACCTGCTGTCGATTGCGATGAGCACCACGCGCGACGGCACCGATGCTGCCGCAGTGCAGAACCAGCTCAGGCAGGCACTCGAAACCGCGCTGGCGGAGGCCAAAAAAACCGCGCAGCCCGGCCTGATGGACGTGCGTACCGGCAATTTCAGCCTGTACCCGCGCCATGGCAAGGACGGCAAGATCAATGGCTGGCAGGGCAGCACGGAGCTGGTGCTGGAGGGCAAGGATTTTCCGCGCATCACGGCTGCGGCCGGCAGGATCCAGACGCTGACCATGGGCAATGTCGGTTTTGCGCTGAGCCGCGAGCAGCGTGCGCTGGTCGAGGGTGATGCACAGGCGCAGGCCATCGAGCGTTTCAAGGCCAAGGCTTCGGAGATTTCGCGGGGCTTCGGTTTTTCCAGCTACACGCTGCGCGAAGTGTCCATCAACGCCAACGACCAGGGTCCGATCCGGCCACGCATGATGGCGATGGAAGCCAAGTCCGCGATGTCGGATGCCTCCATTCCGGTGGAAGCCGGCAAGAGCACGGTGCTGGTCAATGTGTCGGGTTCGGTGCAGATGAAGTAAGCCTGAAAAAGGTGTTTGCCTGACAGACGGGGCGGATGCCGGCGCCTAAGCTTCAGGCATGAATTTTCATGTTTCGGCGCAGGACGCCGCGCACCGCGGGCCCTTGTTTGTGGTGATCAATGCCGGGTCCGGCCGGCATGATGCCGCGGCCGAGCAGGAAATCATGGCCGGCGTGTTCAGCGAGGCAGGGCGCGAATTCGAGTTCCTGCAGATCGAGGAACCCGGGCAAATCCACACGCTGGCGCGCAGCGCCGTACGCCAAGCCAAGGCGCGCGGCGGCGTGGTGGTTGCAGCCGGCGGTGACGGCACCATCAATGCCGTGGCCAGCGCTGTGCTGGGCAGCGGCTGCCCCTTCGGTGTCCTGCCTCAGGGAACCTTCAATTATTTTGGCCGTGTCCATGCGATCCCGCAGGACACTGAAGCTGCTGCCAGGGCATTGCTGGGGGCCAGCATTTCGTCGGTCCAGGTCGGCAAAGTCAATGAACGGCTGTTTCTGGTGAATGCCAGTGTCGGCCTGTACCCGCAGTTGCTGGAGGACCGCGAAGCCTGGAAGCAGCAGTTCGGGCGCAGCCGTATCGTGGCCCTGGCCTCGGGCATCGCGACCTTGCTGCAGACGCACCGGCAACTGCAGCTGCAGATCGAATCGGCCGGGCAAATGGCGGCCCTGCGCACGCCCACGCTGTTTGTCGGCAACAACCATCTGCAGCTCACGCGGGTCGGCATTGCGGAGAAAGATGCCAACGCGGTGGCGCATGGCCAGCTGGCGGCGATTGTGGTGCGACCCATCGGCACGCTGGCGCTGTTGGGCCTGCTGCTGCGCGGTTTGCTGGGGCGGCTGGGTGAGGCGGAGAACGTCCACAGCTTTTCGTTTCGCCGCCTGACGGTGACGCCTCGGGGCCGGCGCCGCGTCAAGGTCGCCACCGACGGGGAAATCCACTGGATGGAAACACCGCTGGTGTTTGAGCTGGCCTCCGAGGTCCTGTTGCTGCTCGTTCCGGCGGCGGCCGATCGCGCCGAGGTGGCATGAGCCTGCCATGAACAAGCTGCTGCAGATTTCCGATCCGCATTTCGGCACGGTGCAGCCCCCGGTGCTGCAGGCGCTGGAAGTGCTGGTGCGCGAACAGCGCCCCGATGTGCTGGTGCTCTCGGGCGACATCACGCAACGCGCGACGGTGGCGCAATTTAGCGAAGCAAAAGCTTTTTGCGGGCGCCTGGGCATTCCGCAGATGCTGGCCCTGCCGGGCAACCACGATATTTCGCTGTTCAACCCGTGGCAACGTTTTGTCCAGCCTTATGCGCGTTACCTGCAGGCCTTCGGGCCGGAACTGGAACCGGTGCTGCAGACGCCTTGGCTGCAGCTGACGGGGGTGAACACCACGCGCCATTGGCGCCATAAAAATGGCGAGGTGTCGGCGCGCCAGGTTGACCGCGTGGCGATGCGTCTGCGGCAGGCGGCGGCCGGGCAACTGCGCGTGGTGGTGGTGCACCAGCCTGTGTATGTGCTGCGCGCCGGGGACGAGCACAACCGCCTGCGCGGCTGGGAGCCGGCCGTGCGCGCGTGGGCGGCTGCCGGTGCGGACATTGTCATGGGCGGCCACATTCACCTGCCTTATGTCTGCGAGCTGGCGTCCCTGGTCCCGGGGTTGGCGCGGCGGCTGTGGTGTGTGCAGGCGGGAACGGCGCTGTCCTCACGTGTGCGGCGCGAGGCGCCCAATTCGGTCAACCTGCTGCTGCATGATCCCGCCGCCGGACCGGGGTTATGCCTGCTCGAGCGCTGGGATTACCGTGCGGCGGGTGACGCCGGGCGATTTGAAGTGGCGCACACCAGCGAATTGCTGCCGGAGCGCAGTTCATAAGTTAAATGCGGATCCAGCCCTTTGGTGGCGGGCGCAGGCAGCTACTTATTTGATAGCATCTGAAGGTTGCAACCAACCTTCATGCACCCCGGCCGCAACATGGCCTTGGCCGCGATGGCCGACGCGGGGTGCCGACCCGATCACAATCGAAGCCATGACCCCATTTCTCCGCTATCTGCCCGGCACCACGCCCCTGGTGCTCGATTCCCCCCACAGCGGGACCGCCTACCCCGACGACTTTGGCCATGCCTGCGAACTGCAGATCCTGCGCCGCGCCGAAGACACGCATGTCGAAAAGCTGTACGACTTCGCGCCCGCGCTGGGCGCGGGCTGGGTCGAGGCTTTTTTCCCGCGTAGCTACCTCGACGCCAACCGCGACACCACGGAGATCGACGTCAGCCTGTTTGACGAACCCTGGCCCAAAGCCGTGGCCACCGATGCCAGGGTGATGGGCAAGGTGCGGCTCGGCAAAGGGCTGGTCTGGCGCACCACCGACGACGGCGTGCCGATCTACCAGCGCAAGCTCGGTGTGGCCGAAGTGCAGGCGCGTATTGCACGCTGCTGGGAGCCCTACCACGCGGCCGTGGCGCAGGCGATTGACAGCGCGCACCAGCGGCACGGCTACAGCATCCACCTCAATTGCCATTCCATGCCGGCGGTTGCGTCCAGCCACGCCACCGAATTTCCGGGTGAGGTGCATGCCGACTTCGTGATCGGCAACCGCGACGGCTCCACCTCCAGCGGGCCGCTGGCCCGGCTGGTATGCGCGCACCTCGAAAACCGGGGCTACAGCGTTTCGCTGAACCACCCCTACAAGGGCGTGGAGCTGGTGCGCCGTTATGGCGAGCCGCTGCAGCAGCGCCACAGCATCCAGGTCGAGGTCAACCGCAAGCTCTACATGGACGAGCAGACGCTGGAAATGCACGAGGGGGCTGTGCCCCTGAAAGCCAGCCTGCAGTCACTGGTGCAGCTGCTGCTGCAAACCGACCCGCGCAAACTCCAGTCCTGATGCTTGGCGGGGCTCACGGATAATCCCGGCGATGATCACCCTTTTCAGCGAGCGCCACGCGCTGCACGCGCCCGCGTTTGAGTTTTTCCGCGGGGAGCGCGTGCCCTGTTTTGAAACGCCGGCGCGCGCCGCGTTTGTCAAGGAGCGCCTGCTGCAGGGCGGACACGAACTGCGCGAGCCGCATGCAGACAGCCGCGCGCTGCTGGGTCAGGTGCACAGCGCGCGCTACCTGGCCTTTCTGGAAAACGCCTGGGGCGACTGGCTGGCACAGGACGCCGCCAATGCGACACGCCAGCCTTTTCCTTCGGTCTGGCCGGTGCGCACCCTGCGCAGCGATGTGGAGCCCGCCAACTTCACCGCACGCCTGGGGCTTTATTCCATGGACAACGGCTCGCCGCTGTCGGCCGGTACCTGGGCTGCCGCCAAGGCCGGGGCCGACGCCGCGGCCAGCGCGGCGGCGCTGATCGGTGAAGGCGCGGACGCGGTGTTTTGC
>NZ_JBAQYR010000049.1:0-2086 GCF_049790275.1 Polaromonas sp. | reverse complement strand
GGCGTACCCAACTCCGAACCCGCTCCTGACCCCACCCCCCTTCTGTATGCGCCGAGGAGCGGAGGGCCAGACGGATCAGGGCGAGCGATTGTCTGAGCCGAAGGCGAGTTCGAGCTCGACCCCGGCTGGACCGAGCACCGGAGGTTGCCCCGAAGCGCAGCGCAGGGGACCCAGACCATCGGGTCGCCTTTTCTTTGCTTACTTTCTTTTGGCGCGACAAAAGAAAGTGAGTTGCCGCCGGGCACCCCCCGGCCAGCAGGCAGACCATCAGCCTCTGATCCCTCTAGCAGCATCAACCTATCCATCCACAGGCGGCAAATGTTAGCCCGCCTCACAACCCTCCCTCGCGAAGCCCGCGACACCCTGTTCCTGCTGCTGGTCATCGCCTGGGTGCTGCTGCCGCAAGTCAGCGAACTGCCCTGGTGGTGCAGCGCGCTGGCGGCCGGCATGCTGCTTTGGCGTGGCCGGCTGGCTTTCAGCGCCAGGGCACTGCCGGGCCGCTGGTGGCTGCTGGGACTCCTGGTCATCTCCATCGTCGCCACGCTGCTGACGCACCGTACCCTGCTCGGGCGTGATGCCGGCGTCACGCTGATCGTGATTCTGTTGGCGCTCAAGACGCTGGAGCTGCGTGCCAAACGTGACGCCTTTGTCGTATTTTTCCTGGGCTTTTTCACGATGCTCACCAACTTTTTCTACTCCCAGTCTCTGCTGACAGCCTCCAGCATGCTGCTGGCCTTGCTGGGCCTGCTGACGGCCCTGGTCAATGCCCACATGCCGGTCGGCAAGCCGCCGCTGTTGCAGGCCGCTAAAACCGCCAGTTGGATGGCTTTACTGGGCGCGCCCGTGATGGTGCTGCTGTTTGTGCTCTTCCCTCGCCTGGCGCCGCTGTGGGGGGTTCCGTCCGATGCGATGACGGGTCGCAGCGGCCTGAGCGCCACCATGCAGGTCGGCACCATTGCCAAGCTGGCACTTGACGACAGCATTGCCATGCGGATTGCGTTCGAAGGTCGGCCTCCCCCGCAGCGCGACCTGTACTTTCGCGGCCCGGTGCTCTCCAGCTTCGATGGGCGCGAGTGGGTCTCTTCGTCCCGCTCGGCTTTTCCATCGCGTTACAAGCTGACCGACAACCTGGTCGTCCTGGGCGAAGCCGTTCGTTACGAGGTCACGCTCGAGCCTACCAGCCGCCCCTGGCTGTTTGTGATGGAAGCCACCGGCCAAAGCCCCGAGCTGCGCGGCTACCGGACGCGCATGAGCAACGACCTGCAATGGCTCACCGACCGCCCCATCACCGACCTGGCACGCTACAAGGCGCAGAGCCATCCGGTGTTCCGGCACGGACCGGACAAGCGGGAGGTCGGCCTGCAGGAGTTTGTCGAACTGCCCTCCGGCTTCAACCCGCGCACGCTGGCACTGGCGGCCGAGCTGCGCAGCGACCCGCGTCATGCACAGGGTGGCACCCAGGCACTGGTGCAGGCCGCCATGGACAAGCTGCGCACCGGCGGCTACACCTACACGCTGGAACCGGGCGTGTACGGTGTCAACACCGCCGATGAGTTCTGGTTCGACCGCAAGGAAGGCTTTTGCGAACACATTGCCTCGGCTTTTGTGGTGCTGATGCGCGCCATGGATGTGCCGGCCCGCATCGTCACCGGCTACCAGGGCGGGGAGCTCAATTCCGTCGATGGCTTCTGGGTGCTGCGCCAGAGCGATGCCCATGCCTGGACCGAGGTCTGGCAGGCCGGCCAGGGCTGGGTGCGCGTGGACCCGACCTCGGCCGTGTCCCCCGGGCGCACCGGGGCTTTCCAGCGGCTGGCGGCGCCGCAGGGCCTGGTCGGCCAGGCATTGGGCAACTTCAACCCGACCCTGGCGGCACAACTGCGCGCCACCTGGGAGGCGGTCAACAACCGCTGGAACCAGTGGGTCCTCAACTACACCCAGGGCAAGCAGCTGGAGCTGCTCAGGGACATTGGTTTTGAGTCACCGAGCTGGGAAGACCTGGCCTATGTCCTGATCGGGGTGGTTGTGCTGGTCAGCCTAGCCGGTGCCGCCTGGACCCTGTGGGACCGCGCCCAGCACGACCCCTGGC
>NZ_JBAQYR010000048.1:0-62028 GCF_049790275.1 Polaromonas sp. | reverse complement strand
GTTTGACAACCTCGGCCAGATGATTCTGGGCCACGGCCGGCTCGGCCGCGACCCGGGTGGCAAAGGTTTCTGCGTCCTTGACGCTGCGCAGTGGGGCACTGGACATGGTGGGCTCCGGCAAACCGCTCAGAAGGGGGCTGACGCGATCGTCAGGGCTTCGCTGTAGTTGGCTAGCTTGCCGCCTATCTTGGCTGCATGACTCTCGGCGTCTTTCTTCAACAGGAAAGGCACGATCACCGGTTTTTTGGCGTCGCTAGCATTGATGGCGTAGAAGGCCTTGTCGGCAAACACCTTGATACCCAGGGCGTGGTCGATGAGGTAGGCCACACGGATCTTCTTGCCTGAACCTTCAAGCTTGGCGATGGCGCCCAGCGTGCACAGCGGCGAGGCGTGCGGCTCCACACCCGCGCCGTCGATCCATACTTCGCCAGCTTCCTTGGGCCGCGCGACGGAGGTCTTGCACAGCTTGTCGGTGCCGGTGATGTCGAACGCCGCCATCGACTGCTTTTGCGCGTCATAGTCGAGCTTGACCTGCTTGAATGCCTCGCGCACGTAGGTTTCGTTGACCCAGGCGTTGATGTCGAGCGGTTTGACGCGTTTGAGCTCGGTGAGCACGCCGTGGCCGATCTTGATGGTGTCGAGCCAGCGCGGCTTGATCGTCGGGTCGAGCGTATGGATGCCACCCGGGCCGAGGTAGAGGTAGGCCACTTCCTTCTCGATCTTGGTCCATTCTTCCACCTTGGTCGCGGCGCGCACCGGGTCTGCCTTGAGCCAGGCATTGGCTTCCATCAGCGCGCGGATGTAGGCCACCACCACCTCGGGGTATTGTTCGGAAAAATCCTTGCGCACGATCACGCCGTGGAAGGTGGGTACATTGGTTTGCACGCCGTCGAAGATCTTGCGGGCGAAGCCGCGGTAGGGCAGCAGGTCGGCGAAGGGTACGAAGTCGGCATGCGCGTCGATCTTCTTTTCCTGCAGGTTGGTGGTGCCCACTTCTGGGCTTTGGCTCACGAGGCTGAAGAAGTCGGGCGGCAGGTTGCGTGACTGCAGCGCCTGCAGCACCATGCCGTGCGCCGCGGAGCCGAAAGGCACCGAGACGACCTTGCCCTTGAGGTCGGCGAACTCGTAGTAGGGCGAATCCTTGTGCACCACGATGCCGTTGCCCGAACCGAAGGCGTTGTAGGCGATGGTGGCGATGAGCTGGGTTTCGTTGCCCGGCTGCGACTGGCCGGTGGCGCCCGCCACCAGCAACGGGTAGTCACCCATCATGCCAATCTGCAGTTTCTTGGCCATCATGCCGTTGATGATTGGCGGGCCCGACGTGGCGTTCTGCCAGTCGAGCTTGAATTCGATGTCCTTGTACTTGCCGGTCTTGGGCAGGTACTTTTCGATCAGCTTCATTTCCTTTAGCACCACACCACCGGTGACGGTGTTGGTGGTAGTGTTCTGGGTGCCGATGCCGATGGTCACCACCTGTTTGGCCTGGGCCGCGGCCAGGCCGGGTAGCAGTGCAAGGGCCAGCAGCAGGGCGGGTCGCCAGCGCGGCAGCGCAAGCTTGGCATGTAGGGACGAAAGGGCAGGAAGGTAAGAAGTCATCATGATCTCCAGGCTGGTTTCACAAGTCCTCGGGTTTGGTATCGCAAGTTCGGTACCACGTCTGTCTCCTTCGGCGAATCAGGCGCTCTCGGTCAGCAGCGCTCTTTTGTCATGTCGGCTCGCCCAGTCGTCGGCATCGGGCAGCGGCTCGCGCGGCTGGGTGATCGGGGGCCACTTCGCGGCCAGTTCCGTGTTCAGTGCCAGGTATTCCAGTTGCCCGGCGGGCAGGTCTTTTTCCTCGACGATGGCCTCGACCGGGCACTCCGGAATGCAGACGCCGCAATCGATGCAGACCTGCGGGTCAATCACCAGGAAGTTCGGTCCTTCGTGAAAACACTCCACAGGGCAGACGGCCACGCAGTCGGTGTATTTGCAGCGTATGCAGGCTTCGGTGACAACATGGGTCATGGCAGGTCTCCCGTTGCAATGGCTCCGCTCATCTGGATGCTGGTCAGGGCCAGCTTGGCGAGCTTGCGTACATCGGGGTCGCTGTCGTGAAGTGCACGCTCCAGGTGCGTGATGGCCCGCGGATCACCGACTTCGCCGAGCGCAATCACCGCCTCCTTGCGAAGGTTGCTGACCGCATGCTGGAGGGCCTGGCAGAGCACTTCGACACCGCCCCTGGCCTTGAGTTTGCCCAGGCTGCGCGCCGCCTTCACGCGGACCTGCCAGTACTCATCGTCCATGGCGCGCACCAGGTCCGGGACACCCAGTGCAGAACCGAGCTTGGCAAAAGTGGTGGCTGCCTCCTCGCGCACCTGCCAGGCCAGGTCGGTGAGGGCGCGACTCAGTGCCGGTTGGACGCTGATCTCGGCCGACTCGCCGGCATAACCCAGTGCGCCCACGGCCACGCGGCGGACTTCCGGATCCGGATCGTGGACGGCGCCCTGGGTCAGGGCGCCTATGGCCTGCGGATTTTTCAGGTAACCCAGCACGCCTACGGCAGCGCGCCTGACCACGGCGTCTTCATGTTGCAGCGAGTGCAGGGCCGGTTCGAAAGCCTGGCTGACGCGCAAGGCGCGTACGGCGTGCAGCGCGGCGGCGCGCACGCCAGGATCGGTGTCCACGAGATAGGGCAGCAGCGGGGTGGCCGACGCCGGTTGTTTCAATTCGGCCAGGGTGTAGGCGACGGCCTCGCGCACTTCGGCGGAGCTGTCCTTGAGCAGGGGCACCAGTTGCGCCAGCACTTCGGTTTCCTCGAAACCCTCCAGGGCTTTCGCGGCTTCCAGCCGGACTTGCGCATCCGTATCGGCAAGGGCCACGGTAAGCAAGGGGGCAACGTCGTCTTCCTCGTCGGTATAAGGCAGATCGATCACGGCGATCCGGCGCACGCCCGCATCAGGGCTGCGCAGTCGTTCATGGATGCTGGCGGGGGTGGTCATGGCATTCATGGTCGGCACCTCAGCGCACCAGGTAGGGAATGTTGACGTGTACCGCGCCGGTGGGGCAGTCCTTTTCGCAGGGCATGCAGTACCAGCATTCGTCGAACTTCATGAAAGCCTTGTTCTTCACCAGATCGATGGCCAGGACGTCCAGCGGGCAGACATCGACACAGACCGTGCAGCCCTTGTCGGCAATGCATTTGTCTTCGTCAACAACAACGGGGGCCTGGGTGCGGGTGATGGCGATGGTCATGGGTGTTTCTCCTGGTGGTTGGGTTCAGGCGGCCTGGGCGGGACGAGCGACGCGCAGGCGCTGGTAGGCGGACTTTTCCTGCTCGTTGAGTTCGACCACGTAGGGCTCGATGGCACGCTTGCGGAACACGGCGTTGCCTTTTGCGTCACTGGTGACATTGGTGTGGCAAAACCAGTTTTCGTCGTCTTTTTCCGGATGGTCCACACACAGGTGGTACAGGCCCCAGCGGCTTTCGGTGCGGAACAGGGACGCACGGGCCGCCAGTTCGGCACAGTCGCGGATGGTGTGGGCTTCCATGGCGCGCATCAGTTCGTGCGGGTCGGCGGCAATCATGGAGTCGAGGTCTTCGCGGATCTCGTCGAAGCGCTGCAGGCCGATTTCCATCTTGCGCGTGACCTTGGGCGGCTGCAGGTAGTCGTTGACGATGCGGCGGGTCTTGTATTCCACCTGGAAGGGCGTGAGGCCCTCGCTGCGCGACAGGGGCGCCAGCACGCGCTCGCGTTCGACCTGTACCTTGTCCTGCTCGAAGCGCGGTTGGTCGATACCCGACACATAGTCGGCAGCGTTTTCCCCGCAGAACTTGCCATAGACAAAAGCGCCCAGCATGTAGTTGTGCGGAATGCTGGCGCAGTCGCCTGCGGCGTACAGCCCGGGGATCGAACACTCGCCTTTTTCGTTGGTCCAGATACCGGAGGCGCTGTGGCCGCTGCAAAAGCCGATCTCGGAGATGTGCATCTCAATCATGCTCTTGCGGTAGTCCGTGCCTCGTCCTTCATGGAAGCGTCCGCGGCTGGGCCGCTCGTTGGTATGCAGGATGTGCTCGATCTCCGAAATGGTTTCTTCCGCCAGGTGGTCGAGCTTGAGAAACACTGGGCCCTTGCCGCCCTCGAGTTCATTGAAGAACTCCATCATCATCTGGCCGCTCCAGTAGTCGCACTCGATGAAACGCTCCCCCGCATTGTTGGACGTGTAGCCGCCGAACGGACCTGTCACGTAGGCGCAGGCCGGTCCGTTGTAGTCCTTGATCAGCGGGTTGATCTGGAAACATTCCAGGTTGGTCAGCTCGGCGCCCGCGTGGTAGGCCATGACATGGCCTTCGCCGCTGTTGGTGGGGTTCTCATAGGTGCCGAACAGGTAGCCCGAAGCCGGCAGGCCCAGCCGGCCGGCAGCACCGGTGCTGATCACGACCGACTTGGCCTTGATGACATAGAAGTCCGCAGTGCGGCAGTCGAAACCCATGACCCCGGCGACTTCCCCGGACGGGCCGGTGAGCAGTCGGGTGATCACCACGCGGTTGGTGATCTCGACACGCGCCCGCTTGAGCTGCCGGTACAGCACGCGTTTCATGTGATGGCCTTCGGGCATGGGTAACACATAGCTGCCCAGGTGGTGCACCTTGCGTACCGCGTAATCGCCGGTTTCGTCTTTCTCGAACTTGATGCCCCACTTGTCGAGCTCCTCGATCATGGCGAAGCTGTTGGTGGCATAGGCGTACACACCTTTCTGGTCCACCACACCGTCGTTGGCGACGGTGATTTCCTTGGTGTATTGCTCGGGTGTCGCATGGCCGGGAATGACGGCGTTGTTCAGTCCGTCCATGCCCATGGAAATGGCGCCACTGCGCTTGACGTTGGCCTTGTCCACCAGGAGGACACGCAGTTTCGGGTTCTTTTCCTTGGCTTTGACAGCCGCCATCGGACCGCCGGTGCCTCCTCCGACCACCACGATGTCGTATTCGAGTTCAATCGTTTTCATGTGTGCCTTTCGGTTCAAACGTGCTGGACAGGAACGCGATCGACGCGAACCCGGTACTGGAAGGCGTCGCCGCGGTAATAGAGGTGTTCGTAGTCCACCGGTGTGCCATCGCTGGTGTGGGTGGTGCGCTCGATGACCAGAACGGGTGAGCCTTCTTCCACGCGAAGCTGAGTGGCCAGGTTGTCATCCGCCAGAGTGGAGCCGATCTGCAGATCAGCGTGGCCGAGCGACAGCCCATAGTCGTTTTCGAGAATCACAAACACATCGCGTGTGGCGAGGTCTTCCCTGGCAAGCCGGTTGCCCAGAGCGGTCGGCAGGTAGGTGACGTCCAGAGAAATCGGCTCGCGGTTCAGGAAGCGCAGCCGCTGCAGTTCTGTGACGCGTGCTCTTTTCGGCAGCTGGAGCCGCTCCTGTACCTGAGCGGAGGGCGTGACGTTGCGAATCGAAACAACGCGTGCGAAGGTCTCGTAACCCATCTGGCGCATCGCTTCGCCAAAGCCCTGCAACCGGCCCAGGTCCTGGAAGGCCTTGGGCTTGGAGACAAAGGTGCCCTTGCCGTGCATGCGGAAGATCAGGCCTTCGTTCTGCAGGTCGTTCAGTGCCTGGCGCACCGTGATGCGGCTCACGTTGAAGAGCGCCATCATTTCGCTTTCCGAGGGCATCTGCTGATGCGGCTGGTAACTGCCGTCGAGAATGCGCGCCCGCAGGATGTCCTTGATCTGTGCATACAGAGGCGTGGGCGACTCGGGCTGCATGACCGCTTCAGCCGGACGTTGCTGGCTTTCCGGGACCGCGTGCAGAGGGGTGTTGCGAAGCCTGGGGTTCATGGGGGCACCAACTTGTTATGACAAGTTATGCTGAGCAAAAGCCATGCCAGCCGAAACAGGCCTTTCCGCGTCTTCCGGTAGCTATAAAGGTGCAAAAACCGGACGGTGCGCAGAATGGAAACGCCGGGCTGTGCAATTGCGGTGCATGCCCCTATATGTCTGCACAAAAATACAACTGTTGGGGCCACGGCAAAGGTTCGAGCAATCGCTGATGTATATAAATGAGCGGTTTCGCTTGCGCGGCTGCGAAAGTTTGTGCCCTCATCGGCGTGGTGGTACCCTGCGGGTCCTCTTGTCGTTGCGGGCGTGAGCTGCGCATGTGTCTGTATCCAACCGGCTTTTTTCATGAACGAAACCCCGATTCCCTCCTGTGACGTGCTTGTTGTGGGTGGCGGCCCCGCCGGCTCCACCGTTGCGGCCCTGCTTGCCTCCCAGGGGCGTGACGTGGTGCTGCTTGAAAAAACGCACCATCCCCGGTTTCACATCGGCGAATCGCTGCTTCCGGCCAATGTGGAGCTTTTTGAGCGCCTGGGAGTGCGCGATCAGGTGGACCGTATCGGCATGCCCAAATGGGGTATCGAGTTTGTGTCGCCCGAACATGCGCATTGCAGCTACATCGAATTCGCCGATGCCTGGGACAAGTCGATGCCCTCGGCCTGGCAGGTGCGGCGTTCCGAGCTGGACGAGTTGCTTTTTCGCAATGCGGCGACGCGCGGGGCCAAAACGCTGGAAGGCTGCACCGTGCGCGATGTGAGTTTTGACGCAGAGGGCGCCACGGTCCAGGCCGAGATGGACGATGGTGCGAAACGCAGCTGGCGAGCCCGCTTCGTGGTGGACGCTTCCGGCCGCGATACGCTGCTGGCGAACAAGCTGCGCAGCAAAGCCAAGAGCCGCGAACACAACAGCACGGCGCTGTTTGGCCATTTCACCAACGTCGAGCGGCTGGAAGGAAAACGCGAAGGCAACATCAGCATCTGCTGGTTCCCGCACGGCTGGTTCTGGTTCATTCCGTTGGCCGACGGCACGACCAGCGTCGGTGCGGTGTGCTGGCCGTATTACCTGAAGTCGCGCGAGAAGCCGCTGCGCGAATTTTTCATGGACACCATCGCGATGGCACCGGAGCTGAAACGCCGCCTTGCCAAGGCCACGCTGGTCGATGACGCAGTGCACGCCACCGGCAATTTTTCCTACAGCAGCACCCACGCCACCGGCGACCGCTACCTGATGCTGGGTGATGCATACACCTTCATCGACCCGATGTTCTCGTCGGGCGTGTACCTTGCAATGCACAGTGCCTTCGATGGTGCCGAACTGGTGGCGACCGCGCTTGACCAGCCGGCCGACCTGCCTGCGGTGCGCAAAAGCTTTGAGGCCATGATGCGCAAGGGGCCGAACGAGTATTCGTGGTTCATCTACCGCGTGACCAACCCGACCATTCGCGAGATGTTCATGCATCCTGCCAACCCCTTGCGCGTCAAGGAAGCACTGCTGTCGCTGCTGGCCGGAGACATTTTTGGCAAGACGCCGTTCTGGGGTCGGCTGCGGGTGTTCAAGGCGATTTATTACGGCATTTCACTGGCGAATTTCCGCCGCACCTGGGCAGGCTGGAAGCGCCATCGCATGGCCATCCGCGATGTGGGCGCGCTCAAGGGCGAGACCATCCTGAAGACGGACGGCAGCTAGGCGCGTCAGGGCTGATGCCGGCGCGCGGCGCCGGGGCTGGTGTTCTTTCTACAATGGGGGATGTCCCCAGAAGTCCCCAGCTCCCCTCTCCTGCAAAACCTCAATCCGGAGCAACTCGCAGCGGTCACGCTGCCCAGCACGCATGTCCTGATCCTGGCCGGCGCCGGCTCCGGCAAGACGCGTGTCCTGACCACCCGCATCGCCTGGCTGCTGCAAAACGGCTACGTGTCGCCCGGCGGCATCCTGGCAGTGACCTTCACCAACAAGGCCGCCAAGGAGATGCTGACGCGCCTGTCGGCCATGCTGCCGGTCAATGTGCGCGGCATGTGGATTGGCACCTTCCACGGCCTGTGCAACCGTTTTTTGCGCGCGCACTACAAGCTCGCCAACCTGCCTTCCACCTTCCAGATTCTTGACACGCAGGACCAGCTTTCGGCGATCAAGCGCCTGTGCAAGCAGTTCAACATCGACGACGAACGTTTCCCGCCCAAGCAGCTGATGTGGTTCATCGCCGGCTGCAAGGAAGACGGCCAGCGTGCGAAAGATGTCGTGGTGCGCGACGAGGAGACGCGCAAGAAGGCCGAAATCTATGCGCTCTACGAAGAGCAGTGCCAGCGCGAGGGTGTGGTCGATTTCGGCGAGCTGATGCTGCGCAGCTATGAGTTGCTGCGCGACAATGCGCCGGTGCGCGAACATTACCAGCGGCGGTTTCGCCATATCCTGATCGACGAGTTCCAGGACACCAACAAGCTGCAGTACGCCTGGATCAAAATGCTGGCCGGGCAGGGCGATGATGCCGTGTCAGGTGTGGGCGCCATGCCGGGTGGTTCGGTGATTGCCGTGGGCGACGACGACCAGAGCATTTACGCTTTCCGCGGCGCGCGTGTCGGCAACATGGCTGATTTTGTGCGCGAGTTCCACGTCCAGCACCAGATCAAGCTGGAACGTAATTACCGCAGCTTCGGCAACATCCTGGATTCAGCCAACGAGCTGATCAGTCACAACAGCAAGCGCCTCGGGAAAAACCTGCGTACCGAGGCCGGCCCGGGCGAACCGGTGCGCGTCTTCGAGGCCACGTCCGACTTTGCCGAAGCGCAATGGTTTGTCGATGAAGTGCGGCAACTGGTGCGCGACGGCACGGAGCGCAAGGAAATTGCGCTGCTCTACCGCAGCAATGCGCAAAGCCGGGTCATGGAGACCGCGCTGTTCAACAACGGCATCCCCTACCGCGTGTATGGCGGCTTGCGCTTTTTCGAGCGCGCCGAAATCAAGCATGCGCTGGCCTACCTGCGCTTGCTGGACAACCCGCATGACGACACCAGTTTCATGCGTGTCGTCAACTTCCCGCCGCGTGGCATCGGGCTGCGCAGCATCGAGCAGCTGCAGGATGTGGCGCGCGCTTCCGGCTGTTCGCTGCACGACGCCGTCAGCGCCGTGCCCGGCAAGGCCGGTGCCAACCTCGGCGCCTTTGTCGCCAAGCTGGACGTGCTGCGCGAGCAGACGCCGGGTCTGAGCCTGCGCGAAATCATTGAGCTGGTGCTGCAGCACAGCGGCCTCGAGGAACATTACAAACTCGAGAAGGAAGGCCAGGACCGGCTTGAGAATCTGGGTGAGCTGGTCAATGCCGCCGAGTCCTTCGTCAGCATGGAAGGTTTCGGCCGCGACGCGGTGGCCCTGCCTGTCGATGAACTCGGTGCGGCGCTGTCGCAGTCGCCGGCCAGCCAGGGGCTGGACCCATCCGCGCCACTGGGGGACGAGCCGCTGCCAGAACTGCTGGCGCCCGACCAGGAAACCGGTGAAACCCTGTCGCCGCTGGCCGCCTTCCTGACGCACGCCGCGCTCGAATCCGGTGACAACCAGGCCCAGGCGGGCCAGGACGCGGTGCAACTGATGACGGTGCATTCGTCCAAGGGGCTGGAGTTTGACTGCGTGTTCATCTCCGGACTGGAAGACGGCATCTTCCCGCATGAAAACTCCCTGAGTGATGCGGGCGGCATCGAGGAAGAGCGCCGGCTGATGTATGTGGCCATCACGCGCGCGCGCCAGCGCCTGTACCTCAGCCATTCGCAGACACGCATGCTGCACGGCCAGACCCGCTACAACCTCAAAAGCCGCTTCTTCGACGAGTTGCCGGAGGCGGCACTCAAATGGATTACACCGAGAAACCAGGGCTTCGTGCAGGCCTATGGCGGCCAAGGAGGTGCCTGGAATGCTACGAATTCAGGAGCTGGCAGCGCCCGTGGTGATTGGGCTAAGGCCGCTTTTGCTTCAAGGAGTCAGGGGGGTGACCGGTTTCCCAACCCGGCGGTGCCGGTGCAGCGCGACGCACCGGCGCACGGGCTGAAGACCGGCATGAACGTGTTTCACGCCAAGTTCGGCGAAGGCCGGGTGATGATGCTCGAGGGCAGCGGCGACGACGCCCGGGCACAAATCAATTTCACGCGGCATGGTGTGAAATGGCTGGCCCTGAGCGTGGCCAAGCTCACGGTGGTTTAGGGACCTTCTGCATAACTTTCGCCATGCGCGTTCGGGTCCACAACGGGATGATTTGCTCGCCAACACCATGCAGCGTGTGCTGAAGCACACGCAAGGGATTTGGTGAGGAAAGCGCCCGTTTTGGTCCGAACCCGAAGGGGCGTGGTTTTGCGGGCGATCCGCTTCGTTACACAACCAGGCAAGGCGTGCAGCCTTGCCTTGGGTTTTGCGCCTTGCGACTCATCCCGCAAAAGCCTCGCCGCGCTCGGCGCGAGTTATGCAGAAGGTCCCCGCAGTTAAGATGGCGCAAACCCGATCAACCGCTCCGAGACGACAACCATGAACGAGACAGAGACAAGCCAGGCAGCGGACGAAGCCACCGTCGAGGTCAGCCACCAGGACTTCAAGACCGGCCTGCCCATGGGCCGTTTCCGACTGATCGTGAACCCCGAGCGCGCGCAGAAATATATCAAGCACCGGCTGTTTGTGATTGGCATCTCGCTGCCGCTTCTGGGCATGGGTGCGGCACTGGCCCTGTCGGGCCATGTGTGGTGGGGGTTGCCGCTGGTGCTCACTGGCGCCTTGCTGCCCCGCGTCATCAAGGCGCATGCCGCCAGGATCCTGCTGCACCTGGCGCTGCATGATGCCAGGACCTACCGCGAAGCGATCGCGTACGAAATCCTGGAAGTACGTCGCGCTACCTGAGCAACCTGCCGTCGCGGCCGATCACGGTCACTTCGACAAATTTCGAGCCGACGTGGTTTTCCGGCGAGAAACTCACCTTGAAACCTCCCACGTCATAGCTGTTCATTTTTTCGAGCTGGCTGATGATCTTGGCGCGCGTTGGATCGGCGCCGCTGCGGCGTATGGCTTCCACAAGAATCTTGGCTGCGATGAAGGACTCCATGCTGGCGTAGGAAACCACCTTGTCCGGCTGGTATTTGGCCATCAGGGTCTGGAACTCGCGGGCCACCGGCGCCAGCGTGGAATACGGGTAGGGCATGACTTGTGAAATGCCAATGCCGCGGGCGTTGTCCTCGCCGGCGTTTTTCAGCAGCTCCTTGAAGTTCACCACCGAGATGCTGAACAGCCGTGCCTTGCTGCCTTGGGCCCGCATTTTCTTGATAAAGGCCGCTGAGGCCCGGTTGACCGACACCATGATGATGGCGTCCGGATTGGCCGGGGCAATGGCGGCCACCGCTGCATCAACTTCTTCTGGTTTGGTGCGATCATAAGCGCCCGTGGCTACGGCTTTCATCCCGAGTTTTTGCATCGCGCTTTCGGCGCCCACCAGGCCACTTTTGCCAAAGGCATCGTCCTGGTACATCACGGCGAAGCGGCGCAGGCCGATGGTGTACAGGTGTTCCACCATGCGCGCGGTCTCGTCGGTGTAGCTGGCCCGGATGTGGAAAATCTGCGGGTTCATCGGTTCGCGCAAATCCTTGGCGCCGGTATAGGGTGCCAGCAGGGCGATACCCGCTTCCTCGAGCACCTTGTTCTTGTTCAGGGCCAGCACATTGCCGGTGCCGACAAAACCGAACAGGGCCAGCGGCTTGTCTTCGGCAAGCAACTGGCGCGTCAGGGCCAGGGTCTGGTCGGGTTTGTAGGCGTCATCCTTGAGGGCAACGCGGATCTTGCGGCCGTAAATGCCGCCGTTGTCATTGACATAGGCGAAATACGCTGCGCCGCCCGCCACGTATTCGTTGCCGGTTCCGGCAATCACGCCGGTCAGCGGCGCCACCTGCCCGATCACCAGATCCTCGCGCCCCGGCGCCGCGTGCCCGGACAGGGCAAACGACAGCAGAGTGGCAAAACCCAAGGCCCTGGCCATGAGATGAATCGTCTTGTTTTCCATTAGTTTTCCTAGTTAATTAACATTACTTACTGTTCTGCATTGCAGAACTATCTATTTATTCAACTATCGCGATTCTGAAACAATCAGACACATTTGCACTTATGGATTTCCCGTGTTGTGGGGTTAAACAGACTATCTGGTGCCACAATTGTTGGACTTTTTATTCCGCAATGCAGAACTGATAATGTCTCAACCTCTTGTTTCCAGCAGACCCGTCGTCCGAACGGCCAGCCTCGTTCATGCGAAGGAAGATCGCCACTTTGTGACAGCATTGGCACGCGGACTAGATGTGCTCAGTGCTTTTCGCTCCCGCGACCGGACCTTGGGCAACCAGGAACTGGCACGCCGTTGCGGCCTGCCCAAGTCAACGATTTCGCGTTTGACCTACACGCTGACCAAACACGGTTATCTGGAGCATGCGCAGGATGCCAATGGCCATGCCGGTTATCGCCTGGGCAGCGCGGTACTCGCGCTGGGCAGCGCCATGCTGGCGCGCATGGACATGCGGCAGCTCGCCAGGCCGCTGATGCAGGACCTCGCTGACAGCTCGCAAGCCATGGTGTCGCTGGGCATTCGCGACCGCCTGAGCATGATTTACGTTGAAAACTGCCGCAGCGAATCCGCACTCACGCTCAGCCTGGATGTCGGTTCACGCATCCCGCTGGCCAGTACAGCGATGGGCCGCGCCTACCTGTGCGGCTGCTCGGACAACGAGCGTGAGGCCCTGCTCGAGCGTATTCGCGTCCAGGACGAGAAGGCGTGGCCTAAAACCCGCGAAGTGCTGGAGCTGGCGCTGACACATTACCGCGATCACGGCTGCTGCGCGTCTTTTGGTGATTGGCAGAAGGACGTTAACGCCATTGCTGCTGCATTTCGGCCTGCAGGTGGACGCTCCGTCATGGTGGTGAACTGCGGCGGTCCAGGGTTTAATCTTTCGCCGCAATTCCTGATGGCAGAGGTGCGGCCGCAACTCGTGGCGCTGGTTAGGCGGCTGCAAAACGCCTCTGGCGAAACGTTTTAGAGCAGGGCCCATGCCTGCGCCTGCTACGTCATGGTCAGCGCCGCCAGGTGCCTTCTGATTCTCGAAAATCGTGACATGATGCCGCGTCCAGTTGGCGTTTCCCGGCGTTTATCAGTCGGCACCAACGCCTTTTTTGGGAGACTTGCGATGAACATCAAGCTTTTGTTTCTTGCCCTGACGGCCTGCACTGCTGTGGTCCACGCCGCCGACACCCCTGGCAGCAACCCCAGCGCGCCGCGCACGTCAGTGAGCGACCGCCTGGGCAACGCCCGCACGGCCATTGAAGCGCGGGACTGGAACCGGGCCATGTCCGAATTGACCACCGCCGCACGCGAAGAGCCGCGCAACGCCGACGTTCACAACCTGCTGGGTTACAGCTACCGCAAGCGCGCCACGCCCGACATTACGAAGGCGTTCGAGCACTACTACACGGCGCTCAAACTCGACCCCCGGCACAAAGGGGCACATGAGTACATCGGACAAGCCTATTTGATGGAAAAGCGCCCGCTGGAAGCGGAGAAACATCTGGCCGAGCTGGAAAAAATCTGCGGCAACAAAACCTGCGAAGAATACGCAGACCTCGCCAAGGCGATCATGGAGTACAAGGCGAAGAACTGAGCCCGAGGTGGACAGACCCGCATGCGGCGCTGGAAGGCCGCTTGCCGGGCTGGCATTCTCAAGGCGCGGCCTGGCTCAATACGTCATCCTGCCGCTGCCGTCCTTGGTGCCTTTTCGGCCTGCGATCTGCCAGGCCGTGCGCTGGTCCACCAGCCGGGCCAGGAATTCCAGCTCTTCGTCGGTGTGGTTCAGGGCCTGGGCCGGGGACAGGTAGAGGCCGTCCCTGGGCTCGGCATCGGCCCAGAACGACTGGTGGTATTGCGCCTGGGACAGCTGTTTTTGACCGCTCGCGCCCAAATCCACCGTGCCATAACAGTTGCAGAAATAGTTGCGGTTGCCCCGGTCCGCAAAAATCTCGGCATACACGCCGGTGCCGCGTATGCCTGCAGTCAGTGTCGGCATGACAATGGAGCGGTTCACACCCTTGCCCCAGACGCTGGCCACGGCGCCCGTCAGCAGGCGCAGCAGGCTGACCGCATTGAGCGTGGCACCGCGTTCCACCGACAGGCGCGAGTTCTGGCGTACCTGGAAGGCCGAATTGCCGATCACGAACACCAGGCTGGCGCCCGGTCCGGTCTGGATCTCGTCGCCGGTCTGGATCGCTTGTTGCGGGCTCAGGCGGTTGCCGTTGATGGTTGCATCGCCGTTCAATTGCACGATATTGCTGCGCTGCTGCGCGAGGGCGGCCGGCAATCCGCCCATGGCCACCCAGGCCGCCGCGGCCTTGAGCGCGTCACGCCTCTGGAACCACAAAATTTCTTTTTCTTGCCGGCCTTGCAGCAGGTGCTGTGTCATGGCGTTTCTCCTGGGGTGGGGTTGTTGTCGGTGTTGTCAGGATCGTCGGTCGGGGAAGCATCAAAACTGTCGCGGAAGGTGAAATAAAGCGAGGTCGAAAACATGGCGGCCATCAGCAGTGCGGCCGGCATGAACAGTGCGGCCGCCGCCTCGGGGCTGGCCAGCAGGCCGGCAAGCAGGCTCACGGCCAGGCCGATGACCATGAGCACCGCCATCCAGGTGAGGCCGAACACCACGTAGGCGCCGGCATTCCTGAAACAGACGACGGCACTGAAAAACAGGCTCTTGACCGGTGTCACGCCATGCCAGTGCACCAGGGCGGGCGCGTGCCAGAACAGCACCGAGACCGGCAGGTACAGGGCCATGATCATCAGCATCGCACCCTGCATCTCGGGGGCGAGGGCACTTTCCCGGCTGACCGGCACCTCGAAAAAAAGCGGCACCACGGAAACAATCAGCAGGCAGGCCGCCGCGTACAGGAAGCCCAGAACCATCATGGCACGGCTGCGCTGCTGGCCCGCGCGGAAGGCGCTGACCAGGATGGCGGGCATGGGGAAGCGACCCTTGGTGGCTTCCAGCGTGGCCGCCATCAGTCCCAGTGTGGCGGCCGGCACGATGGCCAGCGCCAGAACCACGCCAACGAAGGGAATCAGCGACGCCAGCGTGGCCGCCGCCATGTACATGAAAAACAGGCCGGCCAGCGCCAGCGGCTGCTTGAAGAAGGTTTGAATGCCGAGCTTGACCCATGTGACGCCAGTACGTGCGGGAACGATGTTTAGTTTCATTGCGTGAGTTGCATGTTGGGGGTTCAAGCCTGTTCAGGCTCGGTCAAAAAGGCTAAAAAAGGCTGACTCGGTGAACAATTTAACGCCGGCAGGGCAGTTTGCTTCAAAAACGGCGACTTGCCGGTTTTCTGCGCCCGGTAGCTCGTCCACGGATTCAGGAGGCCAGGCCGCAGGGATGGGCTACCCGCTGGCGCAGCACCCGCTCGAAATGACCGGGGTCATGCGCCTGCAGCAGGGCTGCCTCGCGCGGCAGGTAAAAGTCCCACAGCCGCGAAATCCAGAAACGCAGGGCGCCCGCACGCTGCATGGCCGGCAGCAGGCTGCGCTCCTGCGCGGTAAGCGGTCGCACGGCCTGGTAGGCTGTCAGGAAGGCGCTGGTCCGAGCTGCGTCGCGTTCACCGGTGGCCAGGTCCACGCACCAGTCGTTGAGGCTGACGCCGATGTCGAACAGCAGGGCGTCCCAGCCGGCGAAGTAAAAATCAAAAAAACCTGTGAGATGCAAATCGCCGCCGTCAGCGTCGAACATCACGTTGTCGCGGAACAGGTCGGCATGGACCGGCCCGCGCGGCAAGGCCTGCCAGGCCGAGGATGCCGCCACATGGTTCTGGTAGGCCAGTTCGGACAGGATCAGGCTGGCCTGTCCGGCACTGAGGTAAGGCAGCACCACCGGCACTGTCTCGTTCCACCAGGGCAGGCCGCGCAGGTTGGCTTGCTGGCGCGGGAAATCTTGCCCCGCCAGGTGCATGCGCGCCAGCATGCCGCCCACGGCAGCGCAGTGGGCAGGCGTGGGAGCTAGTTCGCTGCTGCCGCGCAAACGATCCACGACGGCGGCGGGTTTGCCCTTGAGCCTGTGCAGGATGTCGCCGGGCTGGCTGCCCGCGTCTGCCGTCACGGCGGCGTGCGGTTCGGGCACTGGAATGCCGCGCTGCGCGAGGTGTTTCATCAGGTGCAGGTAAAACGGCAACTGCTCAAACCCCAGGCGCTCAAACAGGGTCAGGACGTAACGGCCCTGGTCGGTGTCGGCGAAATAGTTGGTGTTTTCAATGCCGCCCGAACAGGCGTCCAGGGTTTGCAGCTTGCCCAGTCCGAGCGAGTGCAAAAGAGGGGCGGCCTCGTCGAACGAGACTTCGGTGTAAACGGCCATGCCTGGGGCTGAAACTGGAACTGAACGAAAAAACTAGAACTTGAGAACGTTCCAGACACGGCTGCCGGTGGCACCGGCGCCTGATTTGGACGGAGCCGTACCGCCGCCCTTGGTGGAATCCGACGGCAGCACTTCATAGGCCGGCACATTGGTCTTGGGCTGTACCGTGATGCTTTGCGTTTCACCCCCGACGCGTACTTCGTCGATCCGTGAACCGGCGTCTTCGGTGCGGATGCGCTGGATGGCGGCATCCGGCCGGCGGCTGGCCGGGTTGGTGCCGGGCTCCACGGCGACAGGGGCCGGTGCCGGGGCCGCAGCGGGTGCAGCTGTCTGGGCCAGGGCCGGGACGCAGGCCAGCACAGAGGCGGCAGTGGCGAGCAAAAGGGAGCAAAAGGGGTGTTGCATGCCTGCATTGTAGGGGGCCGGAACCGCGGTGGATAGAGCCTGCAAAACGGTGACAATTGGCGCCATGAGCACCGACAAAAAAACACTTCTGCTGGTGGACGGCTCCAGCTATCTGTACCGCGCCTTTCACGCCATGCCTGATCTGCGCGCCGATCCGGGCGACCCTGCCAGTCCTGCCACAGGCGCCATCCGCGGCATGGTCAACATGATGCAGAAGCTGCGCAAGGATGTCCGGGCGGACTACGCGGCCTGCGTGTTCGATGCCAAGGGTCCGACTTTCCGCGATGCGCTCTACCCGGAATACAAGGCTCAGCGTTCGCCCATGCCCGACGATTTGCGCAGCCAGGTCGAGCCCATCCATGAAGTGGTGCGCCTGCTCGGTTGGAAGGTGCTGGACGTGCCCGGCGTGGAGGCTGATGACGTGATCGGCACCCTGGCCTGCATGGCGTCGCAGCAGGGCATCGAGGTCATCATCTCCAGCGGCGACAAGGACCTGAGCCAGCTGGTGGACGAACACATCACCGTCATCGACACCATGAACGATCGCCGGCGCGACCTGGCCGGGGTCGAGGCTGAATTTGGCGTGCCGCCGCGGCTGATGGTGGATTACCAGGCACTGGTCGGTGATGCGGTCGATAACGTGCCCGGCGTGCCCAAGGTGGGCCCCAAGACGGCGGTGAAATGGCTGCTCGAATACGGTTCGCTGGATGCGCTGGTGGAGCGTGCCGGCGAGATCAAGGGTGTGGTCGGGGAGAACCTGCGCCAGTCGCTGGAATGGCTGCCCAAGGGGCGGGAGTTGCTGACCATCAAGAAGGACTGCGACCTGGTGGATTACATCGCCGGCTTGCCTGCTCTTGAATCGATAGCAATTGGCGCCCAGCATACGGAGGGTTTGAAGGCTTTTTACGAGAAGTACGGTTTCAAGGGGTTGGTCCGGCAGATCGATATCGAAAGCACGCCGCCGGAGCTGATCGGCGGACCCGAGGGGCGGCACAAGCCACCGCCTCCGGGCGGTGCGGGCGGCAGGGCGGACTCGCCGGGACTTTTTGACGAGGTGCCCCTCGTCGACACGCCGTCGGCCGGGCGTGCCAGCAACCTGAACTACGACACGGTGCTCACCTGGGAAGCCTTTGACGGCTGGCTGGCGAGGATCGAGGCGGCCGAATTGGTCGCGCTGGATACCGAAACCACGTCGCTCGACGAAATGCTTGCGCAGATTGTTGGCCTGAGTTTCAGCGTCAAACCGGGCGAGGCCGCCTACATCCCGCTAACGCACGACTACCCTGATGCGCCGGCGCAGCTGCCGCAGGGCGAGGTGCTGGCGCGGCTCAAACCCTGGCTGGAAAACCCGGCCAAAGCCAAGCTGGGACAACACGTCAAGTACGACCGTCATGTGTTTGCCAACCACGGCATCGAGGTGCAAGGTTACGCGCACGACACGATGCTGCAGAGTTATGTGCTCGAAGTGAACAAGCCGCATGGCCTGGCGAGCCTGGCCGAGCGCCATGTCGGACGCAGCGGCATCAACTACGAAGACCTGTGCGGCAAAGGCGCGCACCAGATCAAGTTCAACCAGGTGGACATCGCCAAGGCCGCCGAATACTCCTGCGAAGACTCCGATCAGACCCTGGACGTGCACCGCGTGCTCTGGCCGCGGCTGCAGGCCAATGACAGGCTGCGTTTCATCTATGAGCTGGAAATCAAAAGCAGCGAAGCCCTGTACCGCATCGAGCGCAACGGCGTGCTGATCGACGCGCCCATGCTGGCCAGACAAAGCGGCGAGCTCGGTGTACGCATCCTTCAGCTCGAGGCCGAAGCGCACCAGCTGGCGGGCCAGCCTTTCAACCTCGGAAGCCCCAAGCAGATCGGCGAAATTTTCTTCACCAAGCTGGGCCTGCCGGTCGTCAAGAAAACCCCCAGCGGCGCGCCGTCCACCGACGAGGAGGTCCTTGAAAAACTGGCCGAGGACTACCCGCTGCCGGCCAAGATCCTGGAGCACCGCGGCCTGTCCAAACTCAAGGGCACCTACACCGACAAGCTGGCACAGCTGGCCCACCCAAGGACCGGCAGGGTGCACACCCACTATGCGCAGGCGGTGGCCATCACTGGCCGGCTGTCGAGCAATGACCCCAACCTGCAGAACATTCCGGTGAAGACCCTGGAGGGCCGGCGTGTGCGGGAAGCCTTCGTGGCACCCGCAGGCAGCGTGATCGCCAGTGCCGACTATTCGCAGATAGAGCTGCGCATCATGGCGCACCTCAGCGGCGACGAAGCGCTGCTGTCCGCTTTTGCCCAGGGCCTGGACGTGCACCGCGCCACCGCTGCCGAGGTGTTCGGCGTGGCCCTGGAGCAGGTCAGCAGCGAGCAGCGCCGTTATGCCAAGGTCATCAACTTCGGTCTGATCTATGGCATGAGCAGTTTCGGCCTGGCGCGCAATCTGGGCATCGAGACCAAGGCCGCCGCGGCCTACATCGACAAATATTTCCAGCGTTACCCGGGCGTGAAGAACTACATGGAGCAGACCGTGGTGTTTGCCCGCGAGAACCACTTTGTCGAGACCGTGTTCGGCCGACGCCTGTACCTGTCGGAGATCAACGGCGGCAACGGCCCCAGAAAAAAGGCAGCCGAAAGGCAGGCCATCAACGCGCCCATGCAGGGCACGGCAGCCGATCTGATCAAGCTCAGCATGGTCAAGGTGCAGGACGTGCTCGATGCTGAAAAACGTGCCACCAAGATGATCATGCAGGTGCACGATGAACTGGTGTTTGAGGTACCCGAGGCCGAAGTCGAGTGGGTGCGCACTGAAATACCGCGCCTGATGGCCGGGGTCGCAGAGCTCAAGGTGCCGCTGCTGGCCGAGATTGGCATCGGGGCCAACTGGGAAAAAGCGCATTGAGCGCGGGTGCCGCCGCCGACGCATGACAGACATCAAGACCTACGGGATGTCCGAGCGGGCCGACCACCTTGACTTCGACATCCGCTCCCAGCTGGTTCGGCCGCCGCTGGCGCGCCCGCACCGGCACGAATATTTCCAGATTCAGGTGAGCCTGCAGGGCGACACGAAGCAGAACGTGGCCGGTACGGTGCGGCCGTTCCGGCGCGGCTACCTCAGTTTCATTCTGCCTTACCGCGTGCATGTGATTCCGCATCCCGAAGGCTCGCGCTACGTCATCATCAACATGTCGCAGCAATTCCTGCGTCCCGGCCTGGATGTGGACCCGCTGGACCTGGAAGACGTGCCGCTGAGCCGCGCGCCTGAGCTGGCCCCTTTCCTGTTTCAGGAATATGCCGATTTCTGGTTCACTGAAGAAGAGTTCCCTGAAGTCGAAGCCCTGCTTGACAAGCTGGCCTTTGAGAATGCCCATCGCCGCTTCGGCTCCATCGAGATGATCCGCGGCCTGATGCTGCAGCTGATTGCGCTGGTGTGCCGCAAGTTCGAAGCCGACCTGCTGCGTTTTTCTGCCAGCCAGGCGCAGCAGAGCAGCCGGCGCGCCAGCCTGCAGCGCGCGGTGCGCTACATCCGCGACAACCTGGCGGGCGAAATCACCCTGGCCGATGCCGCCGCCGCGGCCTTTCTGTCTCCCAATTATCTGGCGCATCTGTTGAAGAAGGAAATAGGCAAGACCTTCACCGACCTGGTGACGGAGCGCAGGCTCGAGTTTGCGCAGGAACAGCTGGCGCACAGCACCCAGCTGATCGCCAGTGTGGCTCATGCGTCGGGATTTGCCGATGAAGCTTATTTCGCGCGCCGCTTCCGCCAGCGTTTCGGCATGAGCCCGAAGGCCTACCGCGACAGCGTGCGGGCAAAAATTTCAGGCGCCGCCTGAGGGAAGTGCGGCGTCCGCACGGGTGCCGCCGGGGCTTCTTTGAATCGTCCGGTGAATGCGTAAATGCGTCTGCCCGCGTGGTGGACATGCGGCTTAAGCTGGCTGCTCGACATTTCACGACCACTCCAAGGAGACAACCATGACCGACATGAACAAACGCGGACTTCTGCAATCGGGCGCATTGATGACGGCAGGCGCCATCGCCGGCTGCGCGGCACCCGGCACGGCGGCCAATGCACCGGCCACGCCTTTTTCGGTAGCCGACACCTACGTGCCGATTGCCGGCAGCAGCGAAATGTTTCCGGTGCGCCGGATTTATTGCATAGGGCGCAACTATGCCGCGCATGCGATCGAAATGGGCTCGGATCCCACGCGCGAGCCGCCTTTCTTTTTCCAGAAACCCACCGATGCCATCCAGACCGTGCCACCGGGGCAGGTGGCCGACCATCCCTACCCGACATTGACCAAAAACTATCACTACGAGGTCGAACTGGTGGCGGCGCTGTCCAGGGGCGGGCGCAACATTCCCATGAGCCAGGCACTGGAGTGTGTTTATGGTTACGCCGTGGGCCTGGACATGACACGCCGCGACCTGCAGCGCGGCATGGGCGACCAGAAAAAGCCCTGGGAAATCGGCAAGAGCTTCGACCGGTCGGCGCCCATCGGACCCATCCACAAGGTGGCGCAGACCGGCCACTACACCAAGGGCGCCATCTGGCTCAAGGTCAATGGACAGACCAAGCAGCAGGCCACGCTGAATCACATGATCTGGTCGGTGGCCGAGCAGATCTCGAAGCTGTCTGAAGCGTTCGAGCTGTTTCCGGGCGACATCATCTATTCGGGCACGCCGGAAAATGTCGGGCCGGTGGTCAAGGGCGACGTGATCGAATGCCATATCGACGGCCTGCCCGAGCTCAGCATCAAAATCGTCTGAGCCGCCGTACAGGGCAGGCACGGCGCAGGGCTACGCCTGTATTCCCTGCGCCGGCAAGAATTTCTGCAGCTGCTTAGACTCCGGGGGTTGATTCAACCACCCCAGAGGAAACCACCATGCTCAATAGCAATCAGAAAAACGAGTTTGATTCCCTTTTGCCCGGGCAAAGCACGGAAAACGGCGCCACCCGCCGCACGGCGCTGAAGGCTGCGCTCGGGGTCGGTTATGCAGCGACGGCTTTGCCGATCATGGCGCAGACCGCCATCAAGACGCCGTCTGACGGCCTGAAGGCCGGCGAAACCACGTTTGAAGTCAACGGGTTCAAAGTGCCCGCGTATTACGCCGCACCCGCCGGCAAGACCAACCTCCCGGTGATCCTCGTTATTCAGGAAATTTTCGGCGTGCACGAATACATCGCCGACACCGCGCGCCGTTTTGCCAGGGCCGGTTACCTGGCGATTGCGCCCGAGCTTTATGCGCGCCAGGGCGATCCCACGCAGTACGGCGAGATGGCCAAGCTGATGGCCGAAGTGGTTTCCAAGGTGCCGGATGCGCAGGTCATGGCCGACCTCGACGGCGCCGTGAAATGGGCGGGCGCCAATGGCGGCAACACGGCGAAGGTGGGCATCACCGGTTTTTGCTGGGGTGGCCGCATCACCTGGCTGTATGCCGCGCACAGCCCCAACGTCAAGGCCGGCGTGGCCTGGTATGGCCGGCTGGTCGGCGCCAGCACCGAGCTCACGCCGAAACACCCGATCGACATTGCCCCCATCCTGAACGGCCCGGTACTCGGCCTCTATGGAGGACAGGACGGCGGCATCCCCCTTGACACGGTGGATAAGATGAAGACAGCCCTTGCTGCCGGCAGCCCGGCGGCGAAGGCTTCGCAATTTGTGGTGTACCCTGATGCCCCGCACGCTTTCCACGCCGATTACCGCCCGAGCTTCCGCAAGGAGCCGGCCGAGGACGGCTGGAAACGCGCTCTGGCGTGGTTCAAGGCCAACGGCGTCGCTTAAATCCCAGCGCCCGTGTTGCCCAGGCCGCCCCACAGCAATGTGCGGCGGCTTTTTGACAGGTGCGCCATCCGGCATTGTTTTATTAACCTTTTAGGGTTTAAGCCCTTATAGATCGGGCGTGAGCAGCTATGACATTGATAGCAATTTTGGTGGGCACACTGGCTGCCGGCATCGGCAGCGTGTGGCTGGCGGCATTGCTGAGTTTTGGCGTGCTGGCACGCTACACCTCGCACATGCTCAGCCTGGCCGCTGGTGCGCTGCTGGCAACGGCCTTCATGCACCTGCTGCCCGAAGCCTTCGAGAGCCAAGCCGGCGCGCAGGAGCTGTTTGCCACGCTGCTGGTGGGCCTGGTGTTTTTCTTCCTGCTCGACAAGGCCGAGCTTTACCACCATGGCCACGAGCACCATGACCCGCAAGGGGGAAAAGAAGATCTGGGCTACATGCTGGCCCCCGTGCGCACCGGCAACTCCCAGCGCGCCGAGCGGGTGGAAACCTCGCCGGGTGCGCTGGAGCATGGCCATGGGCACCACCATCACCATCATCATGGCGAAGCCAAATCCGGCAGCTGGGCTGTCCTGACGGGCGACAGTGTGCATGCCTTTGGCGACGGCATCCTGATCGCCTCCGCCTTTGTGGCGGACATGCGGCTGGGCGTCATCACCGCGCTGGCCGTGCTCGCGCATGAAATCCCGCATCACATGGGAGACCTGGTGGTGCTGCGCCAGACGTCGAGCAACCAGCGCGCGGCCCTGGTCAAGGTGTCGCTGGCCGGTGCAGTGACGGCCCTTGGCGGCCTGGTCGGCTACGCGCTGGTGGACATGCTGCACGACTGGCTGCCGTATTTCCTGGTCGTGGCCTCCAGCAGCTTTGTGTATGTGGCGCTGGCCGACTTGATCCCGCAGCTGCAAAAACGCCTGAGCGCTCGCGAGACGTTTTCGCAGATCGCCTGGCTTGCGGTGGGCATAGGCCTGGTGACGGTGGTCAGCGGGCTGGCGCATTCGCGTTGAGCCGCTTCCTCTCGGTGTTGCACGTGTCAGCCAGACACTGACAGGCAAAGGGCATGGCAGCCTATAGGGTCCGGGCCTGCGGGCCGCGACCATGGAGTCATTCTTCAAGGATGCTGCCATGAAACTTCCCACTTTCACTCCCGGGCCGTCCCGGCCCCGCCGGGTGCGCCGTCCATGGGCGGCTTACACCGCCTACGTCACCACCGTGTGTGCCAGCATGGTCGCTGCCGCGGCCGTGGCCACCGGCATGGTGGGAGGGTTCTGACATGCATGCAGAACCTGTGACCATTCCGGAGGAAGAAGAACAAGCCGTGACACCGGGCGATGACAGCAACGACGATCCGACGCCTCCGCTGCCGGTCGATCCCCCGGGCGCGCCTGCCAGAAATCCCGCCGTCGATACGGCGGCCCCAGGGGATGCGGCAGTGAAGAAGGAAAAGAAAGAAGAGCCCGAGATCGGTAACGAGCGCGATATTCCCTCTGATGGCCGCGATCCCGAAGGCGAGGGGATGATCCGTGAAGTGGAAAAACCGGAAGAACCCCCGTCCGAGCGGCCGGAAAGGGAATGAGGTGGTGGCTACCGATCCCAACGTTCCGCCGCCTGAGCCGGTTCAGCCGATAAGCTCGCCACCCAATCCGGGCCAGGTACAGCCCACACCGCAGCCGATGTAGCTGGCGGCTTGGACGTAGGTCCCGGTGTAGTCACAGCGTTGCACTTGCCGCGTCAGAGTTCGGCTTCCCGCACTTCGTCCGCTGTGGGCAGGCCTTCGGTGTCGCCGAGTACCTGGACCGCGCGGGCGCCGATCCAGGCGCCGCGCCTGACCGCTGATGCCACGCTCTGGCCGGCCAGCAGGGCGCTGATCACGCCGACGGCAAAACCGTCCCCGGCTCCGACCGTGTCCACCACCTTCTGCACCGGAAAACCCGGGACGTATCCGCTGCCGCCCTCGCCGTCGAAGTAAGCGCCTTCGCTGCCGAGCTTCACGACCACCAGCTGGGCGCCGCGCTCCAGGTAAAAGCGGGCAATCCCTTCGGCAGTTGTTTCACCGGTGAGGAAGCGGCCTTCCTCCAGGCCCGGCAGCACCCAGTCGGCCCGGGTGGCCAGGTCGTTGATGGACGTGCGCATCAATTCGGGCGTGGCCCACAGCGTGGGACGCAGGTTGGGGTCGAAGGACACGGTGCGTCCGGCGGCCTGCATCAGGTCCATGCTTTGGCGCGCCACATCCAGGGTGTTGGCCGAGAGGGCGGGAAACACGCCGGTGGCATGCAGGTGCCGCGCCGACAGCAGCCAGGCTTCGTCGATGTCGCTGGCATTCATGCGGCTGGCGGCCGAGCCCTGGCGGTGGTATTCGACCGGCGGGTCGCTGCCGTCCAGCACGCTGCCCTTGATCATGAAGCCGGTGGACTGTCCGCCGGCCAGGGTGACATGTGAACAGTCAATGCCTTCGCCCGACAGCGCCTTGATCAGGTAGCGGCCCATCATGTCGGTGCCCAGCCGGCTGGCCCAGCCGACTTTCAGGCCCAGGCGCGCCAAGCCGATGGCCACATTGGTTTCAGCGCCGGCGGTGCGTTTGTAAAAAGAGGTGGCGTCCTCGAGTGGCCCGGGGCGGTCGGCCACCAGCAGCATCATGGCTTCGCCGAAAGCGACGGCGTCCAGGGTGGTTGTCATGGAATGTTTTCGGGCAGTGCAGGGTGCGGAAATCCTAGCACCCCGGAGCTGCTCTGTTATTCATAGCTGTTTGCCCACGCCCCTGTTGGGCCAAGGCCCGATTTGACTTGTGGAAATGCGGAAGCCGGTGCGACACGGCCCGGGTGATATTTCTTGCGGTATCCGGAGATGTTTGTCCGGTTGATCTGGAGCAATTGGAACCGCTGGGTACCAAGGCAAACTCATGTCATGCGACTTAACAGCAAGGCATGCGTAGAGCCGCAGGAGAGCGTTGCACGCATCGTCTACGCGAGCGAAGCCTGTATCGGCGTCGGCGTGTATGCCGAGATGGAGCGCATCCGCGCCAGCGCGGTGCGCCACAACGTGCCCGTCGGCATCCACACCGCGCTGTTGTACCAATCGGGTTGGTTCGTGCAGTGGAAAGAAGGGGCTGGCCACGCGCTGCTGCGGCTGACAGACCGACTCGCGTCAGACCCGCGTCATCACTCCCTTCGTATCGTCCATTCCAGCTGCGGTCCACGGCTGCTGAGCGGCCCGTGGTCCATGGCCATCGTGCAAACGAACGAAGAACCCGAATCCATGGCCCGGCGCGTGGCGCGCCTGCACGAGAGCATGGAAAACGGGGTGCAGTACTCGCCGCCGGCCGTCTGGCGCCAGCTCTCCACGCCCCTGGACCACCCCGGTGCGGCGCAGCAAACCAACCCTGATGCGTTCCAGCGCATCCTGGTGTGCGCGGCGGCGGCTTCCCCCTCGTTCGAGTTCGCGCGATGGCTTGCCGCACGGCACAGGCAGCCGCTGGTGCACCGGCGCTTTGCGGGTGATGAGGGGTTGGATGTCGGCACCGACTATGTGGATTTCACCGACGGCGACCGCGTACTGCGCGTCATCGCCATGTCGCGCAAGGGGCTGGCTGTTCCTCTCACGCGCGCTTTCGTGCCTGACTACTCGCACATCGTGCTGCTGCTCTCCGGCGAGCCCGAGCGCGACCTGCCGCTGCTCGACAAAGTGGCCGCCGCATGCGCCGGGCTGGCGTCACCACCGGTGCTGGTCGGCGTGGCGCAGCATCGCGCGGCGCACTCGCGGCCCTTCGCCCTGGCACATCACCTGGGCCTTATCTATCTCGACGCCCAGGCGCACCCTCACGACTGCGCGGGTGTGTGGGCGGCCGTGCACCCCTTGCTGGCCTGCTGGCGCGAGGCAGCCAACAGCGGGCCGCTGTCCATTCCCGATTTGCTTGCCATGAGGTAACCCATGTCCATTGAACTTTTCCACAACGACAACCATGCCTGCCTGATGTTCACCGACCTGATCGAGGAGGACGGGCAGGCGGTGCAGAGCAACCAGTTCCTGATCGTCGACCACGGTGCGGGCGCGATCATCGACCCGGGCGGAAACCTTGCGTTCAACGACCTGTTCCTGACGCTCTCCCACTTCTTCCCGCCGCAGGACCTGAACTACCTGATCGCTTCGCACGCGGACCCGGACATCATCGCGTCACTCGACCGCTGGATGACATCCACACGGGCCAAGCTCGTTATCTCGTGCATCTGGGAGCGCTTCGCGCCGCATTTCACCAAAGCCGGCAAGACGCAAGGAAGGGTGATCGGCGTGCCGGACACTGGCGGCTTGCTGCCGCTCGGCCAAAGCGAGTTGTGGCTGCTCCCCGCCCACTTCATGCACTCGGAGGGTAACTTTCATTTCTGGGACCCCGTCAGCCGCATCCTGTTCACGGGCGACCTGGGCGTCTCCATGATGAACGGAAGCGATGCCGCCAAGCCGGTGACCGACTTCGCGAGCCACGTCGACAAGATGGAAGGCTTCCATCGCCGCTACATGGTGTCGAACAAAATCCTGCGACGATGGGTGAACATGGCCAGGCAACTGCCGATCGCAATGATTGTCCCGCAGCACGGTGCCCGGCTCGAGGGGAAGGCGATCGGCCGATTCTTCGACTGGATCGAGAACCTCATGTGTGGCGTGGACCTGTTCGATGACCGGGCGTACCAGCTGCCCACCGCCGGAATCGATCCGCACCTGAATCGGACCAGGCCTGCCCTTCGTGCCGTCCGTTGAGGGGCGTCGGGGTATTGAAAAACAAATTCAGTTTTAGCCAACTTTCTACGGATTTCTCCTGAAAGCAACCCATTCCAGCTGTCTGTGCTGGAAGACCACCTTGGCTTCATTGACCACACGATCCACTGGTCTTGTTGACAGTGGCCCAGGCGTGCGACTCGGCTTCCGGGCTGGCAAGGCCTTTCTTTTCATATCCCTTCTCGATAGGTTCGGGTTGACGCTTTAGCCTGTCGGTGCAGGCGGAGTTATCTCCCTGCGGCATGGCATTTCTCCTGAGTAAAACCTCGTCGAAGCAGCGCGCCGCAGGGGGTGCTCTGTCAACACCCCCGATGCTTTTCTGCAGGACAAACCCACGCCGGGTCCGGGCGGGATTTGTCCTACAGCAAGATTGCGCCCATCCCACAAGGAGCCCTTGGCCGGCTTCTTAGAGTGGCCTTTGTGTTGTGGCGTTTTGCCGCGCACACAGCGTCTCGCTGTCAATCCTTTCATAACCCTTTGAATGAGGTCCCACCATGAGCAAGGCACCTGCAAAAAAGAACGACGCTGTTGACCTGCTGGACGCAGATCACGTTGCCGTTAAAAAATTGTTTACCGAATTCAGGAAACTGAGCGAGGCCGGCGCGCCTGAGGAAGAAAGAAAGGCACTGGCCGACAGGATCTGCATGGAACTGACCGTGCATGCCGAGATTGAAGAGCAGATTTTTTATCCCGCCGTGCGCGCAGCCATCAACGATGAGGAACTGCTCAATGAAGCCGAGGTCGAACATGCCAGCGCGAAGGAATTGATCAGCCAGATTTCCGCGATGGGCGCCGGGGAAGAGCTGTTCGACGCCAAGGTCATTGTGCTCGGCGAGTACATCGTTCACCATGTCGAAGAAGAGCGCAACGAAATTTTTGTGAAAGCGCGCAGGAGCGACCTGGACCTCAAGGGCATGGTCGAAGAACTCAAGACCCTCAAGGAGGAATTGATGGCCAATTACGAAGTTTCGGCCTGATGTGCTGTCCGTGGAGCGGGGGGGAGCCCCGCGTTCCACGGCGCGGCAAAAAAAATCCCACGGACCGTCAAGCACGTGGGACAAGGGGGAGGATGGGTTCCTCAAGCGGAGTTCGAGGCATCCGGTTTGTGCTTCTGCACCTCTCCGGAGGCATGAACCCAATGTAGGCGAGGTGCGGCTACCCGGGGAGTCGGACGATGAAGTGTCCGCTTGTAGGAAAACCTCCTGGCCCGTCTGGCCCCGTTGCGGGGCCAGCTTGCAAGGACACACAGCAGCTTCAGAGTGCCCCTGTTCCGAAGCGGGGGTCCAGGGAAAAATAAAAGCAGGCCCCGGCACCCTCGGCGGATTCGGCACGTATCACGCCGCCGTGCCTCTCGAGAATGCGGTGCACCGTGGCCAGCCCGATGCCGCTGCCTTCGAATTCGGTTTCATGGTGCAGCCGGTGAAAAGGCTTGAACAGGCTGTCGGCGTAGGCCATGTTGAATCCGGCGCCGTTGTCCCGGACAAACAGCATCTTGCGGCCGTCCTCGCGGGTCGGCAGAACGCCGAACTCTATCGTTGCATCGGCGCGGTGGCGCGAGTATTTCCAGGCATTGCCGATCAGGTTCTCCAGCAGGATGCGTGCGAGCTTGCTGTCGCAGCGGTCGCTGATGCCCGGCTGGATGGTGATTTGCACCTGGCGCCCGGGGTCGCGCTGCTTTTCCTGCGCCACCACCTGCCGCGCCATGGCACTGAGGTCAACCTCCTCGAGGCTCAGCTTGCCCTTGCTGACACGGGCCAGCGCCAGCAGGTCGTTGATCAGTTCATGCATGCGCACGACATTGAGCCGGACGCGCTCGAACAGCCGCTCTTCCTCATCACTGAGACGCCCCTTGAGGCGCCGTGCCAGCAGGACACTGAAGCCCTCGATGCTGCGCAGCGGTGACTGCAGGTCATGCGAGACCGAGTAGCCGAAGGATTCGAGCTCCGCATTGGTGGCCTTGAGCTGCTCGGTCCGTTCATTGACGCGCTGCTCCAGTGTTTCATGCAGACGCGAGATTTCCCGGTCGCGGCGCAGGCGCACCAGTTCCGCCGTGATGCGGCTGGCAAAGATCTGCACCAGTGCGTTGCGGTCCGGTGACAGCTGCTGGGGCTGCTGCCAGAAGGCGTTGACGATGCCGATGGTACTGCCGTCCGCGTCGCGCAGCGCCGCACCGGTGTAGGCGTGGTAGCCGCCTTCCTGCAGAAAGGGGTCTGCCGGGAACAGCTGCTGCACGCCCTCGCCATAGACGCACAGATCGCCGCGGCTGAGGGTCATGTCGCAGGGCGTGCCCGCCAGCAGGTAGCGGATATTGGGCTGCAGCACGCCGCCCCGCACCATGGCCAGCGACGTGACGCTTTGGTCCGGCGCCGTTTCTCCGACCATCACCAGGTCGGCGCCTATGGCATTTGCCAGGTGCTGCACCACGGAGCGGAAGAAGGCTTCGCCGGTGCCGGTCGACAGGCCCCTGGCAACGTCGATCAGCAGGGCCTCTCGCCGCTTCTGATCGCTGATGTTGATGGTCGAAGTGAGCATGCAGGGCTCGCCGGCAATGTCGACAATCACCGACCACACGCGGCAATCGACCATGCTGCCGTTTTTATGGCGCATCTGGATTTCGCGGCTCAGGGCCCGCCCATGCGCCTGCAATTCCTCAACGAACTGCTGGCGCTCGGCGTCATTGCGCCAGACCCCGACATCCACTGCAGTGCGCCCCACCAGCTCATGCGGCTCGTAGCCATGGATCCGGTCTTCGGAGGCATTGGCGGCCAGGAAGGTGCCGTCGGACACCCGGCTGATGGTCATGTTGATGGGGCTGAAATCGAAGGCCTTGGAAAACAGCTCTTCCGATTGCCGGGCTTCCTGCCGGGCCAGGGTTTCGGCGGTGGCGTCGGTGATGGTGGACACCACAATGCGCCCCTGGCCTTTGCCCTCGATCTCGGTGGAAAGCAGGATGTGGATCAGCCGGCCGTCCCTGGTGCGCGCTTCCAGCGGGAGATTGATCACGCGTCCGGTGGTCGCCATCTGGCGATGGAAGTCCTTGCGGGCCTGCGGCTTGTCCCACAAGACTGCGTCGGTGCCTCCCAGGAATTCTTCGCGTGAGTAGCCATACAGCCGTTCGAAGGCCGGGTTGACGTCCAGCACGGTCATGTCTGCGAGCGACTGCACGATGATGGCGGCGGGGCTGCTGCGAAAGATGCGGCTGAAGCGGTCTTCGCTCAGGCGCAGTTCGTTCTCGGCATGTTCGCGGCGTCGCAGGTCGGTGTGCTGGCTGCGCAAGGCGCCCAGGATCACCTGGCGGCTGGTGTAGACGCTGATGGCAATGCCGGTCAGCACCAGCACGTGGAGCAGCCAGAACCTGGAGCCCACCGAGAAGTCGGGCCGGACCAGCAAGCCGGTTGCCTCGGCCCAGGTCAGCACGCCCAAGGCTGTCGCGCTGAACAGCACGGTCGCGATCAAGGCCTTTTTCTCCAGCAGCATGCCGGCAGCAATCACCGCGGCGGCAAAACCTACTACCACGGCACCGCGTACGGAGCCGTAAACCAGGATGCCGGCCGTAGTGCAGCCGAGCAGGGAAAGCACCAACAAGTGGCTGGCCCACTGGTAGTGGCCGCGGCGCAGCAACTCGTAAGACACGGCGATCAGAACCAGGGATAAGACCACCGTCGCGATCTGCATGCCACCGCTGTTCTGCGCAATGGATAGCACCAGCACCAGCGGCAGGCCCGCCATGAGTACCAGCAGCAGGGACCGCAGCCCCGAGACGTAGCGCTTGTCGATCAACTCTTCCGCAAGCAGGTAGGCTGAGTCAGGAAAGGAAGGGTTGGACATGGCAATAGGGCTGCAGCTGATGGTAATGCATGGAGCTTGCAGCGGATGAATGTGTTTTTGCCGTCAGATCGCGCGGGCTAACCCTTTGCCACTGGCCGGCCGGGATCGCTGCACCACTCGCTCCAGCTGCCGGCGAACAGGCCGGTGCGGCCCAGGCCGGCGATTTCCATGGCCAGCAGGTTGGGCACCGCGCTGACGCCGCTGCCGCAGTGGTGCACCACGCTGGCCGGGTCGTGCCCGGCCAGCAGTGTTTCAAATTCGCTCCTGAGCTGGGCCGCGGGCTTGAACTTGCCGTCCGGGCCGATGTTCTCGCTGAAAGGGCGATTCAGGGCACCGGGGATATGGCCGGCCACCGGGTCCAGCGGTTCGACCTCGCCGCGAAAGCGCGCGGGCGCACGCGCGTCCACCAGCGTCTGGCCGGGCCGGCCGAGCTGGCTGGCGACGGTTTGGGCAGTGACCAGCGCGGCTTTTTCAGGCCCGGGGAAAAAGTTGGACTGGAAGTGCGAAGGCTCCTCGCCGCTGGCGACGGCACCGCCGGCTGCCTGCCAGGCCTGCAGTCCCCCGTCGAGCACAGCGACGGCCTCGTGGCCGGCCCACTTGAGCATCCACCACAGGCGGCCGCAGTAATTGGCGCTGTTCCGGTCATAAACAACGGCCTGCATGTCATTGGTAAAACCCACGCTGGACAGCCAGATCGCAAATTTCTCGCGGTTCGGCAGCGGATGCCGCCCCCCGGAGGCGGGCTGGTCGGCGCCGCCGCTGGCGGTCAGCACGCCGTGGGCGCCGGGCACGCCGTGTTTGGCGCTCAGGTCGGTATCGAGGTTGGCATAGACGGCACCCGGGATGTGGGCCTCCAGGTACTGCTGTTTGCCGGCCTGCGGCTGGAAGAGGTCAAAGCTGCAGTCAAATACCCGGCACGGCTGGCGGCTGTCGATCAGGGCCTGCAATTGCGCGGCGGAAATCAGGGTGGTGTACATGAGCGGCTCCCGGTTGAAAAATGAATCCCTGCAAGGGCCTGGCTCAATGCTCCTCGGCAGGTGAGCCCGGCGCGGCCCGCGCGCGCAGCACCGTGGCCGCGATGCCGCTGGCCACGATCAGCGCCATGCCCGCCCAGCCGATCAGCGGAATCCGGTCACCAAACAGGATCAGGCTGTAGACGGCGCCGAACACGATGCCGGAGTATTGTAGATTTGCCACGACCAGCGTGGCGCTGCGGGTTTTGGCCAGGCTGTAGGCGCGCGTCATGCAGAGCTGGCCCAGCGAGGCCAGCACACCCAGCGGGATCAGCCACAGCGCCGGTTTCCAGTGCCATTCCGACACGCCGGTCACCAGCATGCCTGCGCCGCCGGCCACGGCCGAGCCGACCGCGAAGTAAAACACCGTGCGGGTCTCGGGTTCACCGACGCGTGCCAGCGCCATCACCTGCATGTAGGCAAAAGCAGCGAGCAGGCCGGACATCAGGCCGATCAGGCCGGCGAAGGCCTGGTTCTGCTCGATCGTTGGTCGCAGCATCATCACCACCCCGGCGAAACCGGTGATCACCGTGAGGACGAGCGGACCTTGGGAGGCGACGCTCGCGGTCGTTGCCTGGCCGCGTGCGGGCAGCAAGCCCATGAGCAGCGCACCCCCGACCAGGAAAGCTGCGATCCAGACACTGCTCATGTAATTCAGCGTCATGGCCGTGGCCAGAGGCAGGTGGGCGATGGCGTAAAACCAGGCACCCAGCGAGATCACACCCACCAGGCTGCGCCACATGTGCATGCCGGGAAAACGGGTGGACAGCGTCACGCCGCGTGTGCGGGCCAGCGCCCACATGAAGAACATGCCGAGCAGGCCGCGATAGAAAACCAGTTCGGCACTGTTGAAGTATTCCGACGCGAACTTGACGCAGACCGCCATGGTTGCGAAGAAGAAGGCGGCAGCTAACATCCAGAGGGCTTGCATGTGTCGGCCTGGGTGGGATTGGGGGTGAAAAGTGGCTTTTGCCCTTTGGGGGCGGGCGCAGGCAGCTATGAAAAAGATAGTGAACTGCCCGTGCAGCGCCGGCCTCAGAGCATTTGCGTGGTCTTGCTGGCACCCATTTCGCGGCGATACCACTCGTGAAAGTGCTGCATGCCGTCTTCCATCGGGCTCTGGTAGGGGCCGAACTCGTTGTCGCCGCGCTGCATCAGGGCCTTGCGGCCGGCGTCCATGCTCAGAGCAATCTCGTCGTCTTCGACACAGGTCTCCATGTAGGCGGCCTGCTGCGCATCCATGAACTCGCGCTCGAAGGCGCAGATTTCCTCGGGATAGAAAAACTCCACCACGTTGAGCGTCTTGTCCGGCCCCTGCGGGTGCAGGGTGCTGACCACCAGGGCGTGCGGGTACCACTCGACCATCACGTTGGGGTAGTAAGTCAGCCAGATCGCGCCGTACTTGGGCGGCACGCCCTTGCGGTACTGCAGCACCACATCGTGCCATTTCTTGTAGACGTCGGTGCCGGGCTTGCCGAGCTTGTCGGACACACCGACGGTCTGCACCGAATAACTCGGCGCCAGCTCCCAGCGCAGGTCGTCCGTGGTCACGAAGGCGCCCAGGCCGGGGTGGTAGGGGCCGACGTGGTAGTCCTCCAGGTAGACCTCGATGAAGGTTTTCCAGTTGTAGTTGCACTCGTGCAGGTGGGTCTTGTCGAGCTGGTAGCCCGAAAAATCGAGGTCGGGCATGGCGCCCAGCGGTGCCATTTCGGCGGCGATGTCCCGGCCGTTGTCTTCAAACACCAGGCCATTCCAGCTGCTGGTCTTGTAGCGGTTCAGGTTCAGGCAGGGATCGACTTCAAAGTGCGGTGCGCCTATCAGCTCGCCGTTGGTGTTGTAGGTCCAGCGGTGCAGCGGGCAGACGATGTTGCTGCCGGTGTTGCCGCGGCCCTGCAGCATGGTGGACTGGCGGTGCCGGCAGACGTTGGAGATCAGCTCCACGCCGCCCGCGTTGCGCACCAGTGCGCGGCCGCCGAGCTCCTGCGGCAGGGCGTAGTAGTCGCCCAGGTTCGGCACCGACAACTCGTGACCCACATAACGCGGACCGCGCGCAAACAGTTTCTGCTGCTCCCGCTGGTACAGGCCGGCATCGAAATAGCTGGAGACGGGGAGCTGGCTGGTGGCCTGCAGGAGACGAAGGCTTAGATCAGACATGCAGATTCCGAAACGGGTGATTTCGGGTGAGTACTCAGGAGGCGGAGGGGCAACCTTGCCACGGCGGGCCAGGAGCGGCAGGATGAAAATTACTTTCAATTGTAACGTGTGCCCCTTTGCGCGCCCTCCTGCTCTTTCCGTACAAGCACCCTTCCCGGGGTGGGCAGCTCGCACCCCACAAACACGGGACCAGGCCTGGGAACGGCGGGTCCGTCTCAAAGCAGGGCCACAACGGCCTAAAATCAGGCTCCAACCAAATACCATGGCCAAAACCTCCTCCACCTCCGCACCCACCGCACCGGCCAGCTATGAAGCTGCGCTGGAAGAACTTGAAACCCTGGTGGCCCGTCTCGAGTCCGGCCAACTGCCGCTGGACCAGTTGCTGACCGGCTACCAGCGCGGTGCCGAATTGCTCAAGTTCTGCCACGACAAGCTGGAAGCTGTGGAAAACCAGATCAAGGTGCTGGAGAGCAGTGAACTCAAGCCCTGGAACCAAGAGTAAGACATTGACTGAGCACAAACCTTTTGCGCTGGACGCCTGGAGCGCCCGGCAGCTTGCCGCTGTAGAGCAAGCCCTGACGCGCTGGGTTGCGCCCCTCGAACCGGTTCCGGCACCCGCCGGGCTCGGTGATGCGATGCGCTACGCAGTGCTCGACGGCGGCAAGCGGTTGCGCCCCTTGCTGGTCATGGCCGCCTGCGAGGCGGTGGACGGCCATCCCCGCGCGGCCCTGCGTGTGGCCTGTGCGGTCGAGCTGATTCACGCGTACTCGCTGGTGCATGACGACATGCCCTGCATGGACAACGATGTGCTGCGGCGCGGCAAACCCACGGTGCATGTGAAATTCGGCCAGGCGCAGGCGCTGTTGGCCGGTGATGCGTTGCAGGCGCTGGCTTTCGAACTTCTGACACCGGAAGACGACTCCATCGATGCCGCAACCCAGGCGGCCCTGTGCCGCATGCTGGCGCAGGCCGCGGGTTACCAGGGCATGGCCGGCGGCCAGGCCATCGATCTGGCCAGCATCGGAAAAACGCTGTCGTCCAATGAACTGCATGACATGCACCGGCTGAAAACCGGCGCGCTGCTGCAGGCCAGCGTGATGATGGGTGCCGCCTGCGGCAAGCCGTCGGCCGCGGCAAAAAATGCGTTGCGCGACTATGGCGCAGCCGTGGGGCTGGCGTTCCAGGTGGTCGACGACATCCTGGATGTCACGGCCGACTCGGCCACGCTGGGTAAAACCGCAGGCAAGGACGCCGCCCAGGACAAGCCGACTTTTGTCTCGCTGATGGGCTTGCCCGCTTCCCGCAACTATGCGCAGGAGCTGCTGTCCCAGGCGCATCACAGCCTGAAAGCCAGTGAACTCGGGCACACGGCTGCGCTCAGCGCACTGGCCGACATGCTGGTCAACCGCACGACATGAAGGAAGAGCAGCCAGCGCCTCCCAAAGAAAAAAGCCACCAGAAACAAGACACCACGATGTACCCCTTGCTTGAAACCATCAACAGCCCTGCCGACCTGCGCCAGTTGCCGCGCGCGCAACTCAAGACGCTGGCTGACGAGCTACGCGCTTATGTGCTGCACAGCGTGTCGCAGACCGGCGGACACCTGAGCTCCAACCTGGGCACGGTCGAACTCACGGTGGCGCTGCACTATGTGTTCAACACGCCGGACGACCGGCTGGTCTGGGACGTGGGCCACCAGACTTATCCGCACAAGATCCTGACCGGCCGGCGCGAACGCATGGCCAGCCTGCGCCAGTTCGGCGGCCTCAGCGGCTTTCCGCGGCGCGATGAAAGCGAATACGACACGTTTGGCACCGCGCATTCGTCGACCTCGATTTCCGCCGCGCTCGGCATGGCCATGGCGGCCAAACAAAAGGGTGAAGACCGCCATGCGGTGGCCATCATCGGCGACGGCGCCATGAGTGCGGGCATGGCCTTCGAGGCGCTGAACAATGCCGGTGTCTGCGACTGCAAGCTGCTGGTGATACTCAACGACAACGACATGAGCATCAGCCCGCCGGTAGGTGCGCTGAACCGTTACCTCGCGCAGCTCATGAGCGGGCAGTTCTACGCCTCCGCCAAAAACGTCGGCAAACATGTGCTCAAGGTGGCACCACCGCTGTTCGAGCTGGCCAAGCGGCTGGAGACGCATGCCAAGGGCATGGTGGTGCCTGCCACACTGTTCGAGAACTTCGGCTTCAACTACATCGGGCCGATTGACGGTCATGACCTCGAGTCGCTGATTCCCACGCTGGAAAACATCAAGCACCTGTCCGGTCCGCAGTTCCTGCATGTGGTGACCAAAAAAGGCCAGGGCTACAAGCTGGCCGAAGCCGACCCCGTGGCCTACCACGGACCGGGCAAGTTCGACCCGGCGATGGGGCTGCAGAAGTCCACCGCGCCGGCCAAACAGACCTTCACCCAGGTCTTTGGCCACTGGCTCTGCGACATGGCTGAAAAGGACAGCCGGCTGGTCGGCATCACGCCGGCCATGCGTGAAGGCTCGGGCATGGTGGAGTTCCACCAGCGGTTCCCCGATCGTTATTACGACGTCGGCATCGCCGAGCAGCACGCGGTGACCTTTGCCGCAGGCATGGCCTGTGAAGGCCTCAAGCCGGTGGTGGCCATTTACTCGACCTTCTTGCAGCGGGGCTATGACCAGCTGATCCACGATGTGGCGCTGCAAAACCTGCCGGTGGTGTTTGCTCTGGACCGTGCCGGCCTGGTCGGTGCCGACGGTGCCACACACGCCGGTGCCTACGACATTGCCTACCTGCGCTGCATTCCCAACATGAGTGTGGCCTGCCCGGCCGACGAGAACGAATGCCGCATGCTGCTGAGCAGCGCGTTTGAGCAGAATCATCCGGTGGCTGTGCGTTATCCGCGCGGCGCAGGTGCCGGAGTGGCCACGCAGACGCATCTGGACGCCTTGCCCTTTGGCAAGGGCGAGCTGCGCCGCGAGGGTGCGGGAGTGGCCATTCTGGTTTTTGGCACCTTGCTTTACCCAGCGCTGCAGGCAGCCGAAAAACTGGGTGCCACCGTGGTCAACATGCGCTGGGCCAAGCCCCTTGACACTGAATTGCTGCTCCAGGTCGCAGCCAGCCATGATGCCCTGGTCACCGTGGAGGAGGGCACCGTCATGGGCGGCGCAGGCAGCGCGGTGGCTGAGGCACTGTCGGCGGCCGGCGTAAGCCGGCAGATGCTGCACCTGGGCCTGCGCGATGAGTTCACCGAGCATGGCGACCCGGCCCGGCTGCTGGCCTTGCAGGGGCTGGATGCCGTGGGCATCGAGCAGGCCATCGTTGCCCGTTTCGGCACCTTGCCCGTTCCGGCAAAACCGGCCAAGCGCTCGCTGAAATCCGTGGCTTGACGCATGCATGAAACCGAAAGCTGCCCCTGCGCGGCTACCGGGCGGCAGCGCGATTCTTTCGGATGGACCGGCCACAACAAGAAGCGGCTGCGTATGTGTGAGCGACGCGCGATCCGTTTTCCCCGTTCCGGCCTGGCTTGCTGACAGAACACTGAAGGCCTGATTCTGCAGATCCGTTTTCAAGGGAAAACCCGCGAAAGTGAACATCGGCACACTCCTACAATTCGCGCAGCAATGTGCCCCTCAAGGCCGTTGTGCTTGCAGTTTCCGTCAATGAGGTTAAGCCCTGAGTGGGTAACTCCCAATGTCTATGGATTGGGTGGCTCCTAAACTCGCGGCTGGTTGTACCTTGTTTAATTTTTATAACTGAGGAGTTAGCTCATGGATCGTCGTTCCCTTATCAAGAATGCCGGCATTGCCGGTGTACTGGCTGCTGGCGTAGCCCCAGCTGTCCATGCCCAGGGCGCCGCTATTCGCTGGCGCCTCGCGTCGAGCTTCCCGAAATCGCTGGACACCATTTTTGGCGGCGCTGAGACCTTTGCCAAAAAAGTGAGTGAAATGAGCGGTGGCAAATTCACCATCAGCACTCACGCAGCCGGCGAATTGATGCCCGCTTTCGGTGTGGTGGATGGTGTGCAGAACGGCACGGTCGAATGCTGCCATACCGCGCCTTACTACTTTTTCGGCAAGGACGAGACTTTTGCGCTCGGTTGCGCCATTCCTTTCGGCCTCAACAGCCGCCAGATGACGGCCTGGATGTACGAAGGCAACGGCATGAAGCTGATGCGCGAGTTCTACGCCAAGTACAACATCATCAATTTCCCGGCCGGCAATACGGGCTGCCAGATGGGTGGCTGGTATCGCAAGGAAATCAAATCGGTCAAGGACATGAAAGGCCTGAAGATGCGCATCGGCGGCTTCGGCGGCAAGGTGCTGGAGCGTATGGGCTCGGTGCCACAGAACATCCCTGGCGGCGAGATTTACCAGGCACTGGAAAAAGGCACGATTGACGCCGCTGAATGGGTTGGTCCTTACGATGACCAGAAACTGGGCTTCAACAAGGTCGCCCCGTTTTACTACTACCCTGGCTGGTGGGAAGGCGGCCCCGAGCTGGACGTGTTCGTCAACAACAAGGCCTATGAGGGCCTGTCTGCAGAGAACAAAGCCATCGTCGAAGCGGCTGCGGCGTATGCCCACGTCGAAATGCAGGCCAAGTACGATGCCAAGAATCCGACGGCGCTGAAGCAGCTGGTCGGCAGCAAGACCAAGGTGCTGCCTTTCCCCAAGGACGTGCTGGACCTCGCTTTCAAGGAAGCCATGGCCCTCTATTCGGAGATCAGCGCACGGAATCCGAGCTGGAAGAAGGTTTACGAAGATTACGCCGGCTTCCGCAAGGACCAGAATCTCTGGTTCCGTTTTACCGAAGCACGTTTCGACAGCTTCATGCAGGCCCAGAAGCTGTAATCAGCAGTTTCAGCCATGCTGATCAAAGCCCCGCTCTGCGGGGCTTTTTTTATGGATGCTTGTCGTCACCCATGACCCGGGAGTCTTCGCGGTGTTGCAAAGTCTTGTCGGGGGATGGCCCGTAGCCATCCGGGCCACGAAGAGGCCCGGAGAAGAGCCGCTGATGGTGCTGCTCCGCTGTAAAGCTTCGCGCATGGACGCCGCGCTAGCACCCCGACGGCGTTTTACGCCTTGCTCATGGACTTTTTGATCGCAACCCGAAGGGACACATTTGCACAAATAGCGTTATCCAAGCCCTGACTGCCTCTGGGGCAGCGTGCGGCAGAGGGCGCGTGTAGTGAGCAGTCGCCGCGCGGCTGCGTGACGCTCCTCGGAGGCAGCTGAAGTCTTTGGAGCCTGGTCGACAGCGGGTCAAGCAGATATTCAACGGCCTGCAAACGCGCAAAAAAAAGCCCCGGTATGCCGGGGCTTTTGGGGTTTCGAAGCAGAAGCCGCAAGAGGCCGTTACTTCTTTCCCTTGTCCTTGGCCATGGAGTCCTCCATGGCCTTCATTGGGTCATCATCGGCCAGCTTTTTCTCAGCGGCGGCTTCTTCGGCGCTGCCCGGGGCTGCAGGTGCTTCAACAGGCTCCTGCTGGACTTCCAGGATCACCTTGTCGAGGTCGAGTTTCTCAACCTTGTCGAGGCCACTGGACACAATGCCCGGGAAGGCAATGATCAGGCCGACCATGACGATCTGGATCAGCACAAAGGGAACGGCACCCCAGTAGATCTGCATGGTGGTCACGGGCTGGATCAGCTTTTTGGTGACCTTGTCGGTGTATTCCTTGATCGGTGCGACGCTGCGAAGATAGAACAGCGCAAAACCGAAGGGCGGATGCATGAAGGACGTCTGCATGTTCACCGCCAGCAGCACGCCGAACCAGATCAGGTCGATGCCCAGCTTTTCAGCCACAGGCGCCAGCAGCGGTACCACGATAAAGGACAACTCGAAGAAGTCCAGGAAGAAGGCCAGGAAGAAGATCAGCGCGTTGACCACGATCAGGAAGCCGGTCTGGCCGCCGGGCAGGCCGCTGAGCAGATGTTCCACCCATTTCGGTCCGTCCACACCCTGGAACACCAGGCTGAAAATCGTTGATCCGATCAGAATGAAAACCACAAAACACGACAGCTTGGTGGTGGTGTTCAGGGCCTGCTTGAGCAGCGAAAAACTCAGGCGACGGCGCGCAAAAGCCATGATCAAGGCACCCAGCGCACCCATGGCGCCGCCTTCTGTCGGTGTGGCAATGCCAAGGAAAATCGTGCCCAGCACCAGGAAAATCAGCAGCAGCGGGGGGATCAGCACAAAGGTGACGCGTTCGGCCATGCGGGAGAGCAGGCCAAGGCGGGTAGCCTTGTTGATCACGGCAATGACAAAGGCCAGAATCACGCCCAGGCACATGGACACCACGATGGTTTCATCGAGGGCCACGGTTGTGACTGCTTCGCCTTTCCACCAGGTCTGCACCTCGGCATAGTGCTTTGCAAAGTAAACGGCGCTGCCCGCCGAGGCAATCGTCAGCAGCAGCAGCGACAGCAGGCCGGCCTTGCCGTTGTCCTCGCGGATGGTGCGCGCTTCAGCGGGCAGCGCAGGCACCCATTGCGGTTTGATGAAGGCGAGCACGAAGACATAGCCGACATACATGCCAGTCAGGATGAAACCGGGAACGAAAGCGCCTTTGTACATGTCGCCCACGCTGCGGCCCAGCTGGTCAGCCAGGATGATGAGAACCAGTGACGGCGGGATGATTTGTGCCAGAGTGCCCGAGGCCGCAATCACGCCCGAGGCGATGCGCCGGTCATAACCGTAACGCAGCATGATGGGCAGGGAAATCAGGCCCATGGAGATCACCGAGGCCGCGACCACGCCGGTGGTGGCTGCCAGCAGCGCGCCGACCAGGATGACCGCAATGGCCAGGCCGCCGCGCAGCGGGCCGAAGAGCTGGCCAATGGTGTCCAGCAGGTCCTCGGCCATGCCGCTGCGTTCAAGCACCAGGCCCATCAGCGTGAAGAAGGGGATGGCCAGCAAGGTATCGTTCTGCATGATGCCGAACAGGCGCAGGGGCAGGGCCTGAAGCAGTGCTTCGGGCAACACACCGAGCTCGACGCCGATAAAACCGAAAAACAGGCCGCAGGCGCCGAGGCTGAACGCCACCGGAAAACCCATCAGCAGGAAAACGATCAGCCCCATGAACATGATGGGGGCGAGATTGGCAATGAAAAATTCCATGATGGTGTTCCTGTTCAGCCGGCAGTTCTGGACTCGGCGAGGCGGCGTATCGCCTCGGCCAGCTCTTCTTCAGCCGTCTTTTCAACCTTCCTGGTCGTCGGGTCCTCGATCAGGCCTTTGAGAAAGGCCACGCGCTTGATCAGCTCCGACCAGCCCTGCACCATCAGCAAGGTGAAGCCGAGGGGAATCATGGCGTAGACGGGCCAGCGGATCAGGCCGCCGGCGTTGGCGGAGACCTCGCCAGAGCGGTAACCCTGCAGGAAAAACGGAATCCCGTAATAAAGGATGGTCAGGCAAACCGGTGTGAGGAAGATGGCGAAGCCGATGATGTCTATCCAGATCTGTCCGCGTTTGGACAGCCTGCTGGAAAGCACGTCAATCTTGACGTGCTCACCATGGAGCAGGGTGTAACCCGCGGCCAGCAGGAAGGCTGCCGCAAACAGGTACCACTGCACTTCCAGGTAGGCGTTCGAACTCATGTTGAAAACTTTGCGGATCACGGCGTTGACGGCGCTGATCACGGTGGAGGCAAGAATCAGCCAGATCACGTATTTGCCGATCAGGGCGTTAAGCCAGTCCACGGCGTTGGAAAATTTCAATAAGGCGCGCATTGTTGTCTCCAGAAAAAAGAGTCCGCGCATTAACAATCATCCGGCAGATCCTCGCGAGGAGGGGGCCGGATGCAGGTCTGCGCGGATGGGATTCTATAGAGGACTATAGAAGGCAAGCTGACAGCTTCGTGACGGTGTTATCCCGTAGCGCGGCCGATGGCAGGCACGCCGGCGTGGCTCCTTTTACAGGCGATCGCGCTGCAGACAGCGTGCAGCACCGCACTAGATGACCTGAACGCCGTTGCCTTCCAGCATGCAGCCGATGATGCGGGCATCGGCGAAACCCTGGCTGTGAAAGCATGCCAGGACCTGGTCAGCGATTTCCGGGGCGCAGGACACCAGCAACCCGCCGCTGGTCTGTGGATCGGACAGCAAGGCTTGCTGGGCCGGGCTGATGCCTGCCGGCAAGCCCACTTCGCTGCCATAGCTGGCCCAGTTGCGGCCCGAGGCGCCGGTGACCATGCCCCGGGCTGCCAGTTCGAGCACACCCGGCAGCAGCGGGATCTGGTCAAGCTGCAGCTCCATCTTCAGTCTGGCGCCGCGCGCCAGCTCCAGGCCGTGGCCCAGCAGGCCGAAGCCGGTGATGTCGGTCAGTGCATGCACACCTTCCATTTGTGCCAGCGCGATGCCCGGCTTGTTCAGCTGGGTGGTTACGGCGATCATGCGTGCGTAACCCTCTGCATCAAGTGCGTCCTTTTTCAACGCTGCCGACAGGATGCCGACACCCAGTGGTTTGCCCAAGATCAGCACATCGCCCGCCCGGGCGCCCGAATTTTTCTTGACGCGGGAAGGATGGACCAGCCCGAGCACCACCAGGCCGTAGATTGGCTCGACCGAATCGATGGTGTGGCCGCCGGCGATGGGAATGCCTGCATCGCGGCAGACGTCCTGCCCGCCGCGCAGGATGGCGCCTATGGTCTCCAGCGGCAGCACGTTGATGGGCATGCCGACCAGGCCCAGCGCCATGATGGGTGTACCCCCCATGGCGTAGACGTCGCTGATGGCATTGGTGGCGGCGATGCGGCCGAAGTCGTACGGGTCATCGACGATGGGCATGAAGAAGTCTGTCGTGGCGATCAGCGCCTGCTCGTCGTTGAGAAGGTACACCGCCGCGTCATCGGCAGTTTCGATGCCGACCAGCAACTGTGGCGGAATCGGGAGGTTGCTGGAATTCTTGAGGATTTCACTGAGTACGCCGGGCGCGATCTTGCAGCCGCAGCCGCCACCGTGCGAAAGGCTGCTCAATCGCGGCGGGACGGCGGGTGTGAGTTTGTCAGGGGCGTTCATGGGCGGACTTTCAAGGCTGTGCCGGGTGGAGTGCACTGAGCACCAAGTTTAAGACAAGGCGCTCTTCTTCTGCGGGATCGAGCAGATGGGCGCGCTGGCGGCACTGGTGTTCGAGCAGCGCCAGAAAACGCGGCTCGGCGGCGCAGCGCTGCAGCAGCAGCGCCAGGGCGGCATCGTCACCCACCGGGAAATAGCCCGCGTAATCGGCACCCAGCATGCCAATGTTGCCGCCGATCCGCGATGCCAGCACCGGCGTGCCGGACTGGATGGCTTGCCCAATGACCTGGGCACCGCCTTCCATGCGGGAACTGTTGACTAGCACATGCGCATGCCTGATGTGCTGGCGCGTCCGCGCTTGCGGCAATCCTCCGAGCCAGCGATAACCGGGCGAGGCTTTTTCCGCCGCACGTGCGGCCAGCGCGAATTCGGGGGCGAGTGCGTCGCCGATATGGTCAAGCAGGATGCGGGTCCCCCGGGCTGCGGCTCCCGCAGCCAGCCGTGCCGCGGCCCGCAGAAAGGTCAACGGGTCTTTCTCCTCGCGCAGGTGGCCGACCATCACGGCACGCAGGTGCCGCACCGGCTTGACCGCGGGCTTCAGGGGCCGGGCCGACTGGTAGATCACACGGGCTTTGTTTCGCAGGGCGGCAGGCAGCGCCTGCAGGCCGTCCTCCTGCAGCACCACCAGGTGGGTTGCCAGCGCCAGCGACTGCCGGGCGCTGGCGTCCTCATGGATGTCGCGGTACAGGTCGGTGCCCGTCAGGACCACGATCAAAGGTTTGCCGGGATATTGCCGCGCCCAGTTTTCAATGGAGGGCGCCGATCGGCGTGCGTGCAACGCGACCAGGGCGTCGGCGCCAGCCGGATGCGGCGATGGAGGCCACTGCAGCAGCAGTGTGGTGCGTGCATGACCACTCAGGCATTGTGCCCACCGCCTTGCAGTGTGCCAGTTGCCGTTGTTGGCTTCCTGGAGGGCCGGGCTGACCAGGACAACGGTTTTGGCTTCGGACGCGTTACGCAAATTCATCACCCCGATTCACGGGCCAAAAAAAGCCCCGGAACGAGGTTAACAGCTCAGGTGACGCCCTGGACGTCGTCATTGAAGGCGTCCGCCTTGAGTTCACCCTTCAGTGCGTCGTAACTGAACAGCTTGTTGGCCAGCGCTGGCTGGTAGTTGAGCATGTCGATGAGGAAGCTCAGGGCCCCCAGGTTGTTGCCCAGTCGGTCGAACGTGCCGGCAGCACGGGCCTGCTGTTCGCTCACATCCTTCTTGAGCAGGTCTTCGACGAGCTCGCGCATGTGCATCACCGCGAGCGCGGCCTGATCCAGTTCCAGCACAGCCAGCACACCCTGCATCTGCGCCAACTGTGCGGGAACGGCGGCCAGGACGGTCTTGTCCTTCGGTGCCCGGAAAAAACTGTCCAGCGACTTTTCCAGCTCGCCCAGCGAAACGCGCAGCTCTGCCACCACGGTCCCCATGGTTTGCCTGTCGTTGACACGCTGGTACAGCTCTTCCATCCAGGACTCCAGCGGCTGCGCCTGTCCACCGGTGCGCACGCCCTCGAGCCGCTCCGCCAGCCTGGCCGTCCGGGTCCAGAGCTTGGGGTCGTTGGGATCGAAATCGTCGAACATGGCTTCCAGGTACAGAACGGCGGTGGCCACTTCCAGGGCCAGCTCGGGGCGCGGCGCCTGGCCGGCGCGTGCGGTGGCCTCGATCACCCGTGTCAGCACGCGGGCCAGCGGTTCGCTGGGCGGATGCAGTTTCACCAGCGAATCGGTCACCAGGCTGAACTGGTCGGCCACGGTCTTGAGCCTGCCCAGGTCACCGGCCGTCACCAGGGACCAGGTTTCCTTGGCCGAGCTGATCCGTTTGCGGGCCTGCGCGATCAATGCCGGAGCGAAGCGACCGAACTGCACCGCCTCGTAATCCACCGGCTTGAACCGGGCCAGCCCGTAACTCTTGCGAACGGCCGCCAGCACGGGTGCTTCACCGGGGCGGTGGGGCTTGACCTGCGAGCACAGGAACAGCAGATCCTGCGCGAGCCGGGTCGATGCCTCGGTGCCGCCCCGCGCCAGGGTGACGTACTGCAACAGGACGCGCAAGGTGGCCCGCTTGACATAAAGATCGACTTTCAGCAAACCTTGCGCGAGTGCTTCAAAAAAGCCTGCGGCAATTTTCCAGAAAGTACGGGGCTCATCCTCAGCCTGTCCCTCCGCGAAACCCAGGCACACATCGCTGAGGCTTTGCGCTGTTTCCTGGTCACCGGTTCGAATCAGGGTCAGCATCAACCGGTCCAGCATCTGGCGTGACGCGTCCCCGTACTCCCTGGGGCCCAGGGTCAGGTTCAGCGGCGGCTCTATCCAGCGCCATTCGAAGGCCCAGAGATCCGCCGGGTGGATGCGATCCGCGCCGATCAGGCCCTGGATGTCGCGGTATTGGGGAAACAGTGACACGGCCGATACCGGTTTGCCTGCCAGCACATCCTCGAGGTAGGCGGTCAGGGAAAAACTGGCCAGTTCCAGCTTGGCGGACGCATCCTGGGTGCATTGCGCCGGTTGTTGGACGAATTTCTGCACCGCTGCTTCCATGGCCCGCAGCATCAGCGCGGCTGCGCTCATGCCGACCATCTCCAGCGCACCCACTGCCTGGTGCAACTGCTGGCGGGCCAGGCGCAGCTGGGTGGCGTCCAGGGCCGCCAGTTCGGAGCCGGTTGCCACTTCGGCCTCCCGCACAAAACGTTTCACGGCCTTGGTCGATGTATCCAGCGATTTTCGAAGTTCGTCCAGGACCCAGGCCAGCGGGCCCAGATCGATAACCGTCAGTTCGAGTTCAGCGGGTGATGAATTCGGGGGAATGGATTGCATGAATGGCAGGCCGGTAGATGGATCGGGGGTTCACAATCGAAAAGAAAGATGAGGCGTCCAGCCGCTCTGCGGCGCGGGCAGCCTGCAGAAGTCTATCCTCGGCCTTGTTGCTTCGGAACCCGACACGGGAACGGGGTGACAACCGGTCGTGAAAGCCGCATGACTGGTTGTTCGTCAGCGTACCTGTTTTTTTGCACAGGAGCCGAAAGTCGCACGATGGGTGCAACGATCAGCCTTTCGTCTGCTATTCTGGATCCGACAGTTTGCGGCGCGCCAGTTGCCATGGGTGGCACATCCGGCAGGGCCGGATTTATCAGGACCACGGTTTTGGCTTCAGACGCTTTGCCCGATTCATCCCCTCAATCTTCTTCCTCCGTCACGGGGGCCGGGCTGATGGACTCACCCCTGATGCGCAGCGCGGGCCGGGATGTCCTGTCACTGGCCCTGATGGATGCGCGCAACCATACGCTGCATCTGCTCGGCCAGTACCAGCAGGCGCTGGAGGCCGTTCATTTTGTGGTGCCCGAGCTGCCTGTCCTCAACCCACCGTTGTGGGAACTGGGCCATGTCGGCTGGTTTCAGGAGTGGTGGATAGCGCGCAACATGCAGCGTGCGCGCGGGCCGGGCTGTGACCCGTCTCATGCGCGGCTGGCGTCGATCGAGCCCAACGCCGACCGCTGGTGGGACTCCGGCCATGTGCCGCATGGCCAGCGCTGGACGCTGGACCTGCCGGGGGTGGCCAGTTGCCGCGCCTACCTGCTCGACACGCTGGAAAGTACGCTTGAGCTGCTGGAAAAAGCCGGGGACGATGACGATGCGCTTTATTTCTACCGCCTCTGCCTGTTTCACGAAGACATGCATGCCGAAGCCCTGAGCTACACCGCGCAGACGCTGGGCCTGAGCCTGGACAAGGGTTTGCTGCGGGCCTTCCATCCCCCGACCATGGCGTTGCGCGAGCCTTTGCTGGTGCCGGCCACGGTCTGGAAACTCGGCAGCCCCGATTCCTCGCAGGCGGTTGGTTTTGTGTTCGACAACGAGCAGGCACAGCATGACGTCAGCGTGCCAGAGTTCGAGATCGACGCGCAACCGGTGAGCTGGGCGCAGTTTGTGGAGTTTGTTGACGACGGCGGCTATGACCAGCCCGAGTTCTGGCAACCCGCAGGTTGGGACTGGCTGCAGGCTGCGGCGAAAAGCGAAGGTCGGCGCGGCCCGCGTTATGTCGAGCAGATCGGTGTGGCCAGCGGTGCGGTGATGCAGACCCGGTTCGGTAAGGCCATGCGCATGCTGGGCAACCAGCCGGCCATGCACATGAGCTGGTGGGAAGCCGACGCGTGGTGCCGCTGGGCCGGGCGCCGCCTGCCGGCGGAGGTCGAGTGGGAGGTGGCGGCGCATACGGCGGCGCGGCGAGGCTTTCGTTGGGGCGATGTATGGGAGTGGACGGGCAGCACTTTCCGGCCTTACCCGGGTTTCATGCCGGGGCCCTATGCCGATTATTCGCAGCCCTGGTTTGGCACGCACAAGGTGCTGCGCGGCGCATCTTTCGCGACGCGCGCGCGCATGAAACATCCGAAGTACCGGAACTTCTACCAGCCGGATCGGGACGACATCTTTTGCGGGTTTCGCTCCTGCGCTTTGTAGGCGCTATCTTCCTGATAGCTGGTGGCGCCCGCCGGATAAGGGCTGGAGACCGAAAAGACCACTGTCAGGAGAGGGAAGTCTTGGCTTTCCGGTAATTCCACCACGGCAACATGGCCCGCAGCGACAGCACCTGCCCACTTTGTGCCGAACCTCCGCTGTAGCCGGTCAGGCGGGCCAGCAGGACCTGCCAGTCCTTGCTTCGCAGCTCGGCCATCAGTGCCTGCACCGGCGCTTCCTGCAGGGCAGACTTCAGGCACACCAGGTGGTAGCGCTCACGGACCAGCGGTACAAAGTCCAGGCCCTTGTCGCGCGCCGCCGCTTCAATGCCCAGGCCCGCGTCGGCCGCCCCGCTGGCAATGGCCTGCGCTACCGCACCGTGCGACGGTTCCTGCGTGGCATAACCTTCGATGCCGGCGGCATCCAGGTCGCCCTGCGCCAGCAGCTCGTCGAGCAATACACGTGTGCCCGTGCCTTCCGCGCGGTTGACATAACGCAGGCCGGGCCGTTTCAGGTCGGCGAGGCCGGTAATGGCCAGCGGGTTGTTTTTTGCCACCATCAGGCCCTGCTGGCGGTGCGCAAAACCAATCAGCTTGTGCTGCCCGGGTTTGAGCAGGCTGCGGTAGGTTCGCGCGGCCACCGACTTGCTGCCGGGCTGGTCCAGCGTATGAAAGCCGGCCATCATGCAGCGCCCGGCGTTGAGGGCCGCAATCGCGTCCACGCTGCCCATGAAACGGATATCCAGGTGCAGGCCGCGCGCACCGGTCTGCTCGCGCAAGGCACTGAGTGCGGCATCGTGGCTGGCATACAGCGTGAGCACATGCGCCGTGTCGTCGAAGGCGGTGGAAAAAGCCCGTTCGATGTCGCCGCGCAGCGCCTCGATCTGCGGTGCCAGCCGGGCCTGGGCCTGGCGCTCGGCCCACAGCAGTTTTTCGCCGAACTCTGTGAGCTGTGCGCGCTGGCCTTTGTCCCAGACGATCAGCGGGCGGCCCAAGGTTTGTTCCCATTTTTTCAGTGCACCCCACACATGACGGTAGGAAAGATCCAGCGCGCGCGCGGCTTTCGAGATCGATCCTTGCTCTCGCACGGCATGCAACAGGTCCATCAGCGGATTGCGGATCAACGTGTCCGTGCCGCGCTCGGGCGACAGCAGGTAGGAGAGTTCGACTTTGTGCATGGAGAACGTAAGGAGAAGGTCGTGGTTCAGTGTTTGGCCCGGCCGGTTGGCCGGACGCGCAGTGACGGGAAAATTTCGTCCAGCTCTGCGACGCGGCCGCAATCGTCGGCCTGGTAACCCGGCAACTGGTCCACGGCATGTCTGAACGCTTCGCTGCGCAGTATGTCCAGCATCTGCTGCACAAAGGGCGTGCCCAGCGAGCGTTCGTCGCACAGCAGAAAGTAGCGCTCGGTCTGGCTCGGGATGAACTCAAGATTGAACTGCCGCGCCGGTGTCTCCACGCCATAACCCGCATCGGCCATGCCGCTGGCCACGAATGCGGCGACGGCGGCATGGGTGTATTCGCATTGCTCGTAACCCCTGATCTGCGTGGGCTCGATCCCTTCCTTTTGCAGCAGCATGTCCAGCAGAAAGCGCGTGCCCGAGCCCGCCTGGCGGTTGATGAAGCGCACATCCCGCCGTTGCAAGTCTTTCAAGGAGTAGATTTTTTTGGGATTGCCTTGCGCCACCATCAGACCCTGGTGCCGCGAGGCGACGTTGATGATTTTTTGCGAACGCAGGTCCAGCCAGGGGAGGTAGTAGGCGACCGCCTGCGCTTCGAACTCGCCCACCGGCACGTGAAAGCCCGCCACGTCGCAGCCCGCGTTGTGCAGCGATGCGAGCGCCTCCACGCTGCCGCAGTACTTGAGGTCGTTGGGCACGCCCTCCGCCACCAGAAAGCGGCGCAGGGCCTCGATCGCAAAGCCGTGGCTTGCATGCACCCGCAACAGGGCGGATGCCGATGACAGCACTTTTTCGATCTCCGCGCCGAGCTCGGAGGCCAGTGAGTCGAGCATGGGCGACAGGCGCGCGGAAATCCGACGGTCAGCCCAGACCAGCTTTTCGCCCAGGGCCGTTAGCGTGGAGCCTTTGCCCCGTTCCATCAACACCAGGGACTCGCCGAACAGGGTTTCGCCCTGGCGAACCAGCTCCCAGGCGTGGCGATAGGAAACGCCCAGGACTTTGCAGGCGCTCGCCAGGCTGCCTTGCGCATGAACCTGCACCAGAAGTTCTATGACACGCGGTGCCAGGACGGCGCCGCCGGCCTGCCGGATGGTCCATTGCGGCCTGATGGTGACTTCATGCATGGATATAAGTTATTGAAAGCCTATTAAGAAGGCCGGCTGGATCATATTGCGGCGAATCATATCGACAAATAAACTGGCCCGCAATGCGATCGCATAGTTTATGCCTTTGAAAGCCTATTTAAGGATGAATACCATGATTGAAACCGCTCGCGGCATAGCCTTTGCCCACAAGGACAGGCCCGGTGGCCTGCTGCCGGCGCTGCATGGCATCCAGGATGCGCTGGGTCATATCCCGGCGGCTGCGGTGCCTGCAATTGCAGGCGAATTCAACCTGTCGCGCGCCGAGGTGCACGGCGTCATCACTTATTACCACCACTTTCGCGCCACGCCGCCCGCGCGCCACGTCATTCACATCTGCCGGGCCGAGGCCTGCCAGTCGATGGGCGCGGATGCGCTGGTGGCGCATGCGCGCAGGCAACTGGGCTGCGAACTGCACGGCCATTCGAAAGACAGCGAATTCACGCTGGAGGCAGCCTATTGTCTGGGCTTGTGCGCCTCGTCGCCGGCGATCCAGATCGGCGAGGAACTGCATGCGCGCGTGACACCCGCCGTGTTCGACGAGCTGATGGCCGAGGTTAGGTGTTCAGCATGAGCACCGCAGTGACCATTTACGTCCCCCGCGATTCCGCGTCTCTGGCTGTTGGCGCCGACCGTGCGGCGCGGTTGATTGCGCAGCAGGCGGAGGTGCGGGATATCGAAATCAATCTGGTGCGCAACGGCTCGCGCGGCATGTTCTGGCTGGAGACACTGGTGGAGGTGGCGACACCGCAGGGACGCGTCGCTTACGGCCCGGTGGCCACCGGCGACGTGGCCGATCTGTTCGATGCCGGTTTCCTGGAGGGCGGCGCCCACGCGCTGTACCTTGGTCTGACCGAAGAAATTCCCTATCTGAAGAAGCAGGAGCGCCTGACCTTCGCGCGCATGGGCATCACCGACCCGCTGTCGCTGGCCGACTACGAGGCGCACGAGGGCTTCGCGGGCCTGCGCAAAGCCTTGACGCTGGCGCCCGCCGAGATCGTGCAGCAGGTGATGGACGCGGGCTTGCGCGGGCGCGGCGGCGCAGCCTTTCCCGCTGCCATCAAGTGGAAGACCGTGGCCGCCACACCGGCTTCCCAAAAATACATCGTCTGCAACGCCGACGAAGGCGATTCGGGCACTTTCTCCGACCGCATGACGATGGAGGGCGACCCCTTCATGCTGATCGAGGGCATGGTGATCGCCGGCATTGCCACCGGCGCGACCATGGGCTACATTTATGTGCGTTCGGAGTATCCGCATGCCATCGCCGTGCTCAACGAAGCGATCGGGCTTGCCGGGGTGGCCGGCTTCCTGGGTGCGGACATCCTCGGCTCGGGCTTAAGCTTCACGCTCGAAGTGCGCAAGGCTGCCGGCTCCTATGTGTGCGGAGAAGAAACCGCCTTGCTTGAAAGCCTGGAAGGCAAGCGCGGCATCGTGCGCGCCAAGCCGCCCGTGCCAGCCACCTGCGGCCTGTTCGGCAAGCCGACGGTGGTCAACAACGTGATCACCCTGGCCACCGTGCCCATCATCCTGGCGCGCGGCGCGGATTTTTACAAGAACTTTGGGCTGGGCCGCTCGCGCGGCACGCTGCCGTTCCAGATCGCGGGCAACATCCGGCAGGGCGGCCTGGTCGAAAAGGCTTTCGGCCTGACCTTGCGCGAACTGCTGTACGACTTTGGCGGCGGCTCGGCAACAGGCCGGCCGATCAAGACCGTGCAGGTCGGCGGGCCGCTTGGCGCCTACCTGCCCGAGTCGCAATGGGACATCCCGCTGGACTATGAGGCCTACGCCGCGGTTGGTGCGGTGGTGGGCCATGGCGGCATCGTGGTGCACGACGACACGGCCGACATGTCGAAACTGGCGCGTTACGCCATGGAATTCTGCGCCATCGAATCGTGCGGCAAGTGCACACCCTGTCGCATCGGCTCCACGCGCGGCGTGGAAGTCATCGACAAGATCAGTGCCAACAAAAGCCGGCACGAGCAGGTGATCCTGCTGCGCGACCTGTGCGACACCATGCTCAACGGTTCGCTCTGCGCCATGGGCGGCATGACGCCGTACCCGGTGCTGTCAGCCCTGAACCATTACCCGCAGGACTTCGGTCTTGCACAGCCTGACAAACAAGCGGCCTGAAGGAACACACCATGCTAGCTCACACCCACGAGATCGATTACGGCACGCCGCGGCGCGAGAGCGCTGAAGAAGTGACGCTGGACATTGACGGCATGCAGGTGACCGTGCCCAAGGGCACGTCGCTGATGCGCGCCGCCATCGATGCCGGCGTGCAGGTGCCCAAGCTGTGCGCCACCGACAGCCTGGAGCCTTTCGGCTCGTGCCGTCTGTGCATGGTGGAGATCGACGGCCGCCGCGGCTACCCGGCGTCATGCACAACGCCCGCCGAGGCCGGCATGAAAGTGCGTACGCAAAGCCCAAGGCTGCAGGAGCTGCGCAAGGGCGTGATGGAGCTGTATATCTCCGACCACCCGCTGGATTGCCTGACCTGCGCCGCCAACGGCGACTGCGAACTGCAGGACATGGCCGGTGTCACCGGCCTGCGCAATGTGCGTTATGGCTACGACGGCGTCAACCACCTCAAGGACAAGAAGGACGAGTCCAACCCGTACTTCACCTACGACCCCAGCAAATGCATCGTCTGCAACCGCTGCGTGCGCGCCTGCGAGGAGACGCAGGGGACCTTTGCACTGACGATTCAAGGCAGGGGCTTCGGGTCGCGCGTGTCCGCGGGCCAGGACGAACCGTTCATGGAATCCGAATGCGTGAGCTGCGGCGCCTGTGTGCAGGCCTGCCCCACGGCCACCTTGCAGGAAAAATCGGTGATCTGGCTGGGTCAGGCCGAGCACAGCGTCATCACCACCTGCGCTTACTGCGGCGTGGGCTGCGGCTTCAAGGCCGAGATGAAGGGCAACGAGGTCGTGCGCATGGTGCCATGGAAGGACGGCAAGGCCAATGAGGGCCACTCCTGCGTCAAAGGCCGCTTCGCCTGGGGCTACACCACCCACAAGGACCGCGTGCTCAAGCCCATGATCCGCAAGAACATCAGCGATCCGTGGCAGGAAGTCAGCTGGGATGAGGCCGTCAACTACGCCGCCAGCGAATTCCGCCGCATCCAGGCGAAGTACGGCGCGGATTCCATCGGCGGCCTGGTGTCCTCGCGCTGCACCAACGAAGAAGGCTACCTGGTGCAGAAGCTGGTGCGCACCGCCTTCGGCAACAACAATGTCGACACCTGCGCACGGGTGTGCCACTCGCCCACCGGCTACGGCCTGAAGCAGACGCTGGGCGAATCGGCCGGCACGCAGACCTTCAAGTCGGTGGACAAGTCCGACATCATCATGGTGATAGGCGCCAACCCGACCGACGGCCACCCGGTGTTCGCCTCGCGCATGAAGAAGCGCCTGCGCGCCGGCGCCAGGCTGATCGTGGTTGATCCGCGCGGCATCGACCTGGTGAAGTCGCCGCACATCCGCGCCGACTACCACCTCAAACTCAAGCCCGGCACCAACGTAGCCGTGATCACCGCCATGGCGCACGTTGTCGCCACGGAGGGCCTGATCGACGAAGCCTTCGTCACCGAGCGCTGCGACATGAAGTCATTCAACGAGTGGCGCGAATTTGTCTCGCGCCCCGAAAACTCGCCGGAAGCCATGGCGGAAGTGACCGGCGTACCGGCTGCCGAGCTGCGCGGCGCGGCCCGTCTGTTCGCCACCGGCTTCGACGGCCGCAAGAATGGCGCCATCTATTACGGCCTGGGCGTTACCGAGCACAGCCAGGGTTCGACCATGGTGATGGGTATTGCCAACCTGGCCATGGCCACCGCCAACGTCGGGCGCGAAGGCGTGGGCGTGAACCCGCTGCGTGGCCAGAACAACGTGCAGGGTTCCTGCGACATGGGCTCCTTCCCGCACGAGCTGCCGGGCTACCGCCATGTGTCCGACACGGTCGCGCGCAACGCGTTCGAGGATGTCTGGGGCGTGACGCTCAATCCCGAGCCAGGCCTGCGTATCCCGAACATGTTCGATGCCGCCATCACCGGCAGCTTCAAGGGCCTGTACTGCGAAGGCGAGGACGTCGTCCAGTCGGACCCGAACACCCAGCACGTGGCCGAAGCCATGATGGCGATGGAGTGCATCGTGGTGCAGGACCTGTTCCTCAACGAAACCGCCAAGTACGCCCATGTGTTCCTGCCGGGCACCTCGTTTCTGGAGAAGGACGGCACCTTCACCAACGCCGAGCGCCGCATTTCCCGCGTGCGCAAGGTGATGCCGCCCAAGCCCGGCCTGGCCGACTGGGAAGTGACGCAGAAGCTGGCCAATGCGCTGGGCTATCCGATGAACTACAAGCACCCGGAAGAAATCATGGCCGAGATCGCGGCCCTGACGCCTACCTTCAGCGGTGTGAGCTACAGGAAACTCGACGAACTGGGCAGCATCCAGTGGCCTTGCAACGACGACGCGCCCGAGGGCACGCCCACCATGCACATCGACACCTTCGTGCGCGGCAAGGGCAAGTTCATCATCACCAAGTACGTGCCCACGCACGAGAAGGTGACACGCATGTTCCCGCTGATCCTGACCACCGGGCGCATCCTCTCGCAGTACAACGTGGGCGCGCAGACGCGCCGCACCGAGAACAACCAGTGGCACAGCGAAGACCGGATCGAGATCCATCCGCATGACGCCGAGGAGCGCGGCATCAGGCAGGACGATTGGGTCGGTATCAAGAGCCGCGCCGGAGAAACCGTGCTGCGCGCCGTCATCACCGAGAAGGTGCAGCCGGGCGTGGTCTACACCACCTTCCACTTCCCCGAATCCGGCGCCAACGTGATCACCACCGACAACTCCGACTGGGCCACCAACTGCCCCGAGTTCAAGGTGACGGCCGTGCAGCTGATGAAGGTGATGCAGCCCTCCAGCTGGCAGCAGGAATACAGCCGCTTCAACCGCATCCAGGAGGGCCTGCTCGAGGCGCGCACCCCGCAGAGCGAACTGGTGAGCAAATGAAACCGGACGACGCTTTTCTGGCACGGGGCGGCGCGCAGGCGCTGCGCGTCACCGGCACGCGCAAGGGCCGGCCTTTCGAGACACGGGACTGGATCGCGGACGAGGTTCCGGTGGCGCTGGAATTCAACGGCATCTCTCATGCCGTGATGCTGGCCACGCCGTTGGATCTGGAGGATTTTGCATTGGGCTTTTCGCTCAGCGAAGGAATCCTCAGCGGGCCGCAAGAGCTGTATGGCGTGGAGCAGCAGGACAGCGACGCCGGCATCACGCTTCGGCTCGACGTGGCCAGCGGTGCGTTCGCGCGGCTCAAGGGCCGCCGCCGCACCTTGGCCGGGCGCACCGGCTGCGGCTTGTGCGGTACCGAGAGCCTGGCGCAGGTGGCGCGGCCGCTTCCGGTGCTGGCACCCGGCCCGGTGTTCCGCAGCGAAGCCGTGGCGCGTGCCATGAACGAACTGCGTGGCCTGCAGGTGTTGCAGCAGGCCACTGGTGCTGTGCATGCGGCCGCCTGGTGCACCGCCGACGGCCAGGTGCAGTTGCTGCGCGAAGACGTGGGCCGTCACAATGCGCTGGACAAGCTGGTCGGTGCGCTGGCCGCCGCGGGCATCGCCGCAGCGGACGGCTTCATCGCCGTCACCAGCCGCGCCAGTTTCGAGATGGTGCAAAAGGCCGTGCTGGCCGGTGCCCCCTTGCTGGCTGCGGTCTCCGCCGCCACTTCACTGGCCACCGCCACCGCGCAGGCGAGCGGGCTGACGCTCGCAGGCTTCGTCCGCGGCGAAGACCTGGTGGTTTATTCCCATCCCGAACGGATTGTGTGATGCATATCGAACACCTTATCAAGATGGCCAATCAGATCGGCGACTTCTTCGAAGCCATGCCGGACCGCGTGCAGGCGCTGGAAGATGCCGCGCAGCACATCAAGCGTTTCTGGGAGCCGCGCATGCGAAAGGAATTCCTTGCGCACATCGACAGTACCGGAGCGAGCGAGTTGAACGAGACCATGGCGCAGGTGGTGGCCCGGCACCGCAGCATGCTGGGTTGACGTGTTCGGCACGGCGCCATCGTACCTATGCATTTCACTTCATAGCTCGTGATTCCCAATGCCCACCGAAGGCCTTCGCCTCTACGATAAAGTGCAACATTTTCCTGAATGAACACTTTCTCGGACAGCATTGGCACGGCCATTTCGCTGATTACTTCCCTGGATCCTCTGCTCGGCAGCATCGTCATCAGATCGCTGGCCGTGAGTGCCTGCGCCTGTCTGCTGGCCTGTGGCGCAGGTTTGGTGCTGGGCGCGTGGCTTGGTGTGGCGCGCTTCCGTGGCCGTGGCGCATGGTTGACCTTGCTCAACACCATGCTGGCCCTGCCTTCGGTGGTGGTGGGGCTGGTTGTCTATCTCGTACTGTCGCGGTCTGGCCCGCTGGGCTTTCTCGGCTGGCTGTTTTCCTTCAAGGCCATGGTGCTGGCGCAGACGATCCTGGTGCTGCCTGTGGTCACTGCCTTGACGCGCCAGGTGGTGGAGGACGCGGACCAGGCCAATGGCGAGCAGCTGCGGTCACTGGGCGCGGGTCCGCTGCTGCGTAGCTGGCTGCTGGCCTGGGATGAGCGGTATGCCTTGCTCACCGTGGTGATCGCGTCGTTCGGCCGGGCCATCTCTGAAGTGGGCGCGGTGATGATAGTCGGCGGCAACATCGACGGTTTCACGCGCGTGATGACCACGGCCATCGCACTGGAAACCAGCAAGGGCGATTTGCCGCTGGCTTTGGCGCTGGGCATGGTGTTGCTGGGTGTGGTGCTGGTTCTCAATGCAATGATTGCAGCGGTGCGGCGCTGGCGCGTGGGCCGCGACGGGCAGCCCATGCTGTTGGGGGCTGCGGTATGAGTGCTCTGCTGCAGCTCAAGGCCGTGGACCTGCGTTTCGGGGCCGTGGCTGCGCTGAGCGGCGTTGAGCTGCGCATAGCGGCCGGCGAGCGTGTGGCGCTGATCGGCGCCAACGGCAGCGGCAAAAGTACCCTGCTGCGCGTGTTGCACGGCCTGATACCGCCCAGCCGCGGCTCTGTGCTGCGCGACAGTGCAATGCGGCAGGCCATGCTGTTTCAGCGGCCCTTCGTGTTGCGCACCAGCGCCATGAACAACGTCGCGCTGGGGCTCTGGATTCGCGGTACCCCATGGAGGCTGGCGAAAGAGCAGGCTCTTCTTGCACTCGGGCGCGTCGGCATGGGCGAGGTGGCCCTGCGCAATGCGCGTGCGCTTTCCGGTGGGCAGCAGCAGCGGCTGGCACTGGCACGCGCCTGGAGCCTGCGGCCCGACATGCTGCTGCTCGACGAGCCCACCTCCAGCTTGGACCCGCATGCCAAGCGCGAGGTGGAGGCGCTGATGGCCGAGTTCGCAGAAAACGGCATGACCCTGGTGTTTGCCAGCCACAACCTGGGTCAGGTCAAGCGCCTGGCGACGCGTGTGGTCTACCTCGAAATGGGCCGCGTGCTGGCCGACCTGCCGACACAGGAGTTTTTCAACGGTCCGCGCCTTGGTGAAACATCGCGCGAGGCTGATTTGTTCGTTAAAGGAGAAACAACATGAATTTCAAGAGACTTTTCTCGTCATTTCGGCACTTTGCCCTTGTGGTACTTGCGCTGGCAGCTAGCAATTTCATAGCGGCTGGTACGTGGGCCCAATCCATCACCATGGCCTCGACGACATCAACCGAGCAGTCGGGACTGTTTGGCTACCTGTTGCCTGAGTTCAAGAAGGCCAGCGGGCTGGACGTCAAGGTGGTAGCGGTGGGCACGGGCCAGGCCATCGACATGGCGCGGCGCGGCGATGCCGACGTGCTCTTCGTTCACGACCAGGTGGCCGAGGAGAAGTTCGTGGCTGACGGGTTTTCCGTCAAGCGCTTTCCGGTGATGTACAACGACTTCGTGCTGGTCGGACCCAAAAGCGACCCCACAGGAACGCGAGGCAAGGACATTGGCGCGGCGCTGCAGAAAATTTCCGCCGCCAACGCGCCTTTCATTTCGCGCGGCGACAAAAGTGGCACGCACGCGGCCGAGTTGCGCTACTGGACGCAGGCGGGCATGGCAGACAAAAAAGGCAGCGGTTACAAGGAATGCGGTTGCGGCATGGGCCCGGCGCTGAACATCGGTGCATCGTCCAATGCCTATGTGTTGACCGACCGCGGTACCTGGCTGAATTTCAAAAACCGCGCTGACCTGGCAGTGCTGGTTGAAGGCGACACCAAGCTGTTCAACCAGTACGGTGTGATGGTGGTGAACCCCGCGAAGCATCCACACCTGAAATCCGCCGACGCCCAGAAGTTCGTGGACTGGATTGTTTCTCCAACAGGCCAGAACGTGATTGCGTCTTACAAGATTGGCGGCGAACAGCTGTTCTTCCCGAACGCGGTGAAGTGATGCGGCTAGGGGGCTGGCTTGTTCTTGCGGCACTGCTCATGACGACCCAGGCCGTGCAGGCCCAGCCGGAAGCAGCACCCGTACGGCTTTATGCGGCGGGCAGCCTGCGCGAGGCGCTCACCGAAGTGGCCAGGCAATTTGAAGCGGAGACCGGTCAGAAGGTGGCGCTGACCTTTGGCGCTTCCGGTCTGCTGCGTGAGCGCATCGAGAAGGGCGAGGGCGCGCAGGTTTTCGCTTCTGCCGACACCGACCACCCGCAGCGCCTGGCGCAGGCGGGTGGCTGGCAGCCGCCAGCCGTCTTCGCCCGCAATCTGATGTGCGCGCTGGCGTCGCCGTCAGTGGATGTGACGCCCGATACCCTGCTCGAAACCATGCTCCGGCCGGCCGTGCGCGTCGGCACCTCCACGCCCAGGGCCGATCCCTCGGGCGACTACGCCTGGGCCCTGTTTCGCCGCGCCGATGCCGTGCGGCCGGGCAGCTATGCCGCGCTTGATGCCAAGGCGCTGCAACTCACAGGCGGCGCTGATTCGCCCAAGCCACCGGCTGGCCGCAGCACCTACGCCTGGGTGATGGACGAAGGCAAGGCGGACCTGTTCCTGACCTATTGCACCAATGCCGTGCTGGCCCAGCGCGAGGTGCCGCGCCTGAAGATCATTGCTGTGCCGCCCGCGCTTCAGGTGGCTGCCAGTTACGGGCTGACCTGGCGGCCTGATGCAGGTGTTGTCGCAACGCGGCTCGCACAGTTCATCCTGTCGCCGCCTGCGCAGGCTGTCTTTCAGCGTCACGGTTTCGGCCAGCCTTGAAGAGCTGACCTGCGCTAGCCGACCAGCGCGGCCGATTTCACCTGAGCCCAGACAGCCTTGCCCGGCACCAGGTCCAGCGCCTCGGACGCCCGCGCAGTGATGCGCGCCAACAGCAGCGATTCGCCGCACAACAGTTGCACCAGCTGCTGTGACGGGTGGCTGTCGGGAGCGATGGCCTGCACCACGCAGGCAAGCACGTTCTGGATGCTCGTGGCTTGCGGCTCTTGTGTGGCAATGCTCACGTCGCGTGCCAGGACGCGCACGCGAACGCGGGATCCTGTTGCCAGGCCGCTGTCGCGCAGCCACAAGCCGCCGCCAGGAAAGGTGATGCTCGCCAGATGCCAGCGCTCGTCGCGTTCTGCCACCGTGCCCTCCAGCAGTGCGCCTGTGTCTTCACCCAGCAAGAGAGGCGTGTCGATGCGCGCCAGTGTCTGTGCCAGCGGGCCGGAGGCCACGACGCGGCCCTGCTCAAGCACCACCAGCGTGTCGGCCAGCTGGATCACTTCGTCCAGGGCGTGGCTCACGTACAGCACCGGAACATCCAGCTGGCTGTGCAGGCGCTCCAGATAGGGCAGCACTTCGCTTTTGCGCTGCGCATCGAGGGCTGCCAGCGGCTCGTCCAGCAGCAGCAAACGCGGACTGCTGGCCAGGGCCCGTGCGATGGCGACGCGCTGGCGCTCGCCTCCGGACAAGGTTTCGGGTTTCCGATCCATCAGCGGCGCGATGCCCAGAAGCTCGACGGCCTGGTCCAGTGACACCTGGCGCTGGAGTGCAGGGATGCGCTTCATGCCGTATTCCACGTTGCCACGAACGGTGAGATGGGGAAACAGGCTGGACTCCTGGAACACATAGCCCAGCGGCCGCCGGTGCGTGGGCAGGAAGCGGTTTTGCACATCGTCCTGCCAGACATCGCCAGCAATATCGAGGCGGCCGCGCGCGTGTTCCAGCCCGGCCATGGCGCGCAGACAGGTGGTCTTGCCGCAGCCCGAACGGCCGAACAATGCGCTGACGCCGCGGCCCGGCAGGTCCAACTGAACGTCGAGCGTGAAGCCGGGATAGCTGATTCCGAAGTCGGCCAGGATGCGGTCCATCAGCGGCCTTTCTTCCGGCGGCCGGTCGGGTTCAGCGCGTACAGTGCCAGCAACACGGTGAAGGAAAACGCCAGCATGATGGCGGCCAGACGGTGTGCATCGGCGTATTCCAGGGCTTCAACGTGGTCGTAGATCTGTACCGAAACGACGCGGGTCTGGCCCGGTATGTTGCCTCCGACCATCAGGACCACGCCGAATTCACCCACGGTGTGCGCAAAACCCATCACCATGGCTGTCAGGTAGCCGGGCCGGGCCAGCGGCAGCACCACGCTGAAGAAAGTATCGAGCGGCGAGGCGCGCAATGTGGCCGCCACCTCCATGGGCCGGTCGCCGATGGCTTCAAAGGCGTTCTGCAGCGGCTGCACCACGAAGGGCATCGAGTAGAACACCGACGCCACCAGCAATCCCCAGAACGTGAATGGCAGCACGCCCCAGCCCAGTGACTGCGTGAGCTGGCCCAGCGGACCATTCGGACCCATACCCACCAGCAGGTAGAAACCAAGTACCGATGGCGGGAGCACGAGCGGCAGTGCCACCACCGCACCCACCGGTGCTTTCAGCCATGACCGTGTGCGCGCCAGCCACCAGGCCAGGGGCGTGCCGATGAGGAGCAGGATCAGCGTGACCAGCCCCGCCAGCTTGATGGTGAGTGTTATCGCCCCCAGGTCTGCGTCACTGATCAAACGGTTCTCCGGCTCGCCTGATTTGATTACAGCTCATAGCCGTAGGAGCGGAGCAGGGCCTTGATGCGGTCGGATTTCAGCAGGGTGACCAGTGCCGCCGCGGCGGGCTTGTCCTTCCCGCGTGTGAGCACGATGGCATCCTGCACGATCGGCTGGTACAGCGCTGCGGGCACTGCCCACATCGACCCGTTTTTGAGTTTTCCGCCCTCGAGGACTTGCGACATGGCAACGAAACCCAGCTCTGCGTTGCCGGTCGAAATGAAGCTGAAGGTTTGCCCTATGCTTTCACCCAGAACCAGGCGTGGCCCCAGCCGGCCGGCGAGGTCGAGCCGGGTGATGGCTTCCATGGCGGCTGCGCCATAAGGCGCCACTTTCGGCTGGGCGATGGCGATTTTCCTGAACTCGCCGGTTTTGAGCACCTGCCCCTGGGCGTCGACCAGCGCAGGGTTTGCCGACCACAACACCAGCTTGCCTTTGGCATAAGTGAAGCGACTGCCCGGCACCCCGAGCCCTTCCGCCTCAATTTTTTCAGGTGTTTCATTGTCTGCTGCGAGAAACACGTCGAAGGGCGCGCCGTTTTTGATCTGTGCGTAAAACTTTCCAGTTGCGCCGGTGACGATGTTCGCCTTGTGTCCAGTGGTTTTTTCCAGAATGGCAGCGATGGCCTGCAAGGGTGCGGCGAAATTGGCGGCCACCGCCACCGTGACATCGCCGGCGTGCGCCGAACCCAGCGCCCATGCCGCCAGTACGGCCAGCATGCGGGAGTATTTCATGGCAATGCCTCGCTATTCTGAAAAGGAATAGCGAAAGTATAGCGCTCAACGAAGGTGTGGGTGGACAATGCGCGCATGAAGAAAACCCAACTCCAGCTCGCCGGCGCGCTTGGCCACGATGCGGCCGACAAGCGCATCGACATCCTGCGCCGCATCGGCGAGGCGGGCTCCATTTCGGAGGCGGCGCGGGCCGCCGGCGTCAGCTACAAGGCCGGCTGGCAGGCGGTTGATACGCTGAGCAATCTGGCCGGTGCGGCTCTGGTCGAGCGCATGGTGGGCGGCTCGGGCGGAGGCGGCG
>NZ_JBAQYR010000047.1:0-7426 GCF_049790275.1 Polaromonas sp. | reverse complement strand
GTGCATACACCCGGCGCTCTTTCACGGCATCGACCAGTGCGCGTTCGAGCCGCTTGATGACGGCTGGCGGAGTTCCCGCGGGCACATAGGCGCTGTAAGAAAAATTAGCATAGTCGAAACCATTGATGCCAGCTTCCTTCACTGTGGGGACATCGGGCAGCAGTCTGTTGCGTCGTGTTCCAGAAACCGCGAGGATGCGCACCTTGCCACCTCGATGAAGTTCCAGTTGGCTGGCCAGCGCATCTGTTCCGATGGGGATTTGCCCGCTGATGATGTCCGTTGCAAGAGGCGAACCACCCTTGTACGGAATGGGATCCAGGGGAATACCGAGTTCCTTGGACATGGCCAGGACAGAGAAGTGCAGGCCACCCCCCAGGGACGTGAGTCCAACCCATCCATCTTTCGGGTGGCGCCGGAGCCATTCGACATACTGGGGCAGTGTTTTGTAGGGCTGCGCGGTACTTGTGGAAATGACGCTGGGGAATTCCACCAGATGCGCCACCGGAGCGAAGTCCCGCTCTACGTCATAGTTCACCTTTTTGTACGTCATCGGAAAGATGACGAACGGCGCCGAGGATGCAAGAAGCACCGTATTGCCATCCGGACGCGCTCGCTTGACGTAGTCGATGGCCAGACGGGTCGATGCGCCTGGCCGATTGTCGACCAACACAGTTTGTCCGGTGGACTTCCGTAGCTGTTCGGCCATGGCTCTGGCCAAAGTGTCGAGAGCGCCTCCCGGCGCGAAACCGACAACCAGCTTCAAGGGTTCGGTGGAAGCTCCACCCGGCGAGCTTGACTGGGCGTGAGCGCCAGTCAGAGCGCCGCTGAAAATCGTGAAGGCAAAGGCCCACTTGGAAAATCCATGGTTCAGTCTGTTCATGATCTACCCCCAGGTTAAGTCAAGTCACATTGGGTCGGCGCAACAATAATTCCTGCGATGCCTCGAGCAGCGATGCAGCGTGAAGCAGATCCGCCTCGCCCCTGAAGCGCCCAACCAGTTGCACGCCGATGGGAAGTCCGTCCGCATCGAAGCCGCAGGGAAGCGTGATGGCGGGATGTCCGGTGAGGTTGAACGGCATCGTCCAGGGAAACCAGTTCGCGCGGACCTCCGGATAGCTCCGGTCGTCAATGTCCAGCGTGCCGAAGAGATCCTGGTCGATGGCCACGGCCGTGCGTGACAGCGTGGGCGTGGCGAGAAAGTCGTTCTCCTGTAGCAGCCCCTGGACATGCCTGAACAGGCGGGTTCGGTCGAACATCGCCCGCTGATACTCGACCCCGGTGACGTGCCTGGCCAGCTCAAGCTGTTGGAGGAGGGAAGGGCTGAGGTCGTTCGGGCGTTCGCGTGCCCACTCGCCAAACCGCGTCACCCATACCGTGTGGTTGATGGTGCGCCAGAGGGGCTCGATGTCGAAGTCGGTGGTGACGGGCATTTCGCACAGTTGCGCGCCCATTGATTTCAGGTGGGCGAGCGCATTCTCAAAAGCACGTGCGACCTCGCTTGAAACTGGCCGGCCCGAGGGGGCCATGCAGAACATGATGCGTTTGCCATGCAGGTCACCGCCTGCCGCAGCCGCCTTGCAATAGTCCGGTACAGGCAGGCCAATGGACCAGGGGTCGACGGATGAGGGCCCGGCCATGGCCTGGAGCATCAAGGCGGTGTCTGCCACAGTGCGCGTCATCGGCGTGACATACGTGAGATTCCCGAAGACATCTTCGGTCTGAGAGTGAGGAACGACGCCAATGCTTTGCTTGAGGCCTACGACACCGTTGCACGCCGCAGGAATCCGGGTTGACCCGCCTCCGTCGGTGGCGATGCCCATCGGTGCAATCCCTGCTGCGACTGCCACCGCCGCGCCGCCGCTGGAACCTCCGCTGGAGCGATCAGCGTGCCAGGCATTGCGGGTGCGGCCGAAGAGGGGGGCGTCAGTCAGGCACTTGGCGCCGAACTCGGAGGTTGTGGTTTTTCCGATCAGAATGGCGCCTTGCCGACGCAAGCGAGCCACGGCTTCAGCGTCTTCCGCCGGAACATTGTCCTGGAAGATGAGCGAGCCGAACGTCGTGCGAACGCCACGGGTGTTGACCAGATCCTTGCACGTATAGGGTATTCCGTGGAGAAGACCGAGCGGCTCGTTGCGCATGAGCGCCTGCTCGGCGGCGCGCGCTTCCTGCATCGCCTCGTCAGCGCAGATGGTGATGAAGCAGTTGAGCACCGGTTGAAGCCGATGGGCGCGATCGAGGACCGCTTGCGTCACTTCAACGGGCGACACCTCTCGCTGCGCGATTTTCCGGCGCAGAACGGTTGCAGGCATCTGGCAAAGGTCGTCACCCATCTGTGGCTCTGTTCCTGAGATATTTCAGGGTGCCAGCTTTACACTTCGCGATGCATTCGTCTAATACCGATTTACGACAATCCCATACGTGTTTAATATGGCTTGATGGACCTGAAGCACCTGCGTTATTTCGTTGCCGTTGCGGACGCCCGTAGCGTGGGGAAGGCGGCGATGCAGCTTCACATGGCACAGCCACCGCTGTCGGTGCACATCCGGAACCTCGAGGCGCAGCTTGGAACTGCTCTCTTTCGTCGAGGGTCCAGGGGGATGGAGCTCACCGATGCGGGCGGTGCCCTCTATTCACGCGCGAAGGAAGCGCTTGCGCTCGCGCAGGACGGCTTCGAAGCCGCGCGTGCGGTGGCTGCGGGACGCCGCGGTCGCTTGACCGTGGGCTATATGTTCGCGCTGGGCTATGCGGTGCTCCCCAGGTTGGTGCCGGAGCTGAGGCGCACCTTGCCCGGGGTTGACATCCAGTTTGTCGAGATGAGCGCCAGCACGTACGAAGTGCTGATCAACGAATTCAAAGTGACGGCAGGTCTCTGTATGCCGCCGCTGCAGCGCAGCGGGATTGCGACTGTCACGGTCGGAAAGCAGCCCTTGCTCCTGGCTATGCCTGCGCGGTCACCGCTGGCTCGCCACAAAGTGGTTCCCATGGCCAAATTGCAGGGAATGACACTTGTTGGGTTGCCCGGCACGAAGGTGGAGAACGGGGCGGACACCTCTTTCATAGGATCGCTTCTCAGGCGGAACAACATCACGATGCATATCATCCAGAGGGTGGAGACCGTTCACTCGGCCCTTGCTCTTGTGTTGGCCGGAGAGGGTTTTTCCATCGTCCCGGCATGCGCCGCGATCGGCAGTCCCCCTGGCATTTCATTTCGTCCCCTGGAAGACGATGGCGGGGGAATGGAAGTGGCCGTGTGCTGGCGTCGAGACCTGGACAATCCGCTCATCAAGCCATTCATCACCGCCGTCCAGGCGGCGATGGCTTGGCCAGACACCCTGACCAGATCAGTCAGGAAATGACTTCTGACTGCCCGCAGTTCTTGCGCAGCAATCAAATCTCCGCCGGACTTTAATCATTGCAATCAGGCCGAAGAAAACGGGCGCCGACGTCGAAGCCCCGGCAAACCCCGGTGGCGAGAATGCCGGTGACGGCGAGCATCGCTGCCATGTGAATACCTGCCGCTGTGAGCGCCAGGGCCAGCGGCCCCGATCCTGTGATCACCGGCACTGAGGCGTCCCCCGCGCAAAGGGGAACCAGTGCGGGTACCAGCATCAGGCCAGCGCCGTGCGCGGTGGACATCATGAAGGACCAGAGCGCCAGCCCGGCGTGTCCCGCTGGCGCGCGCGCCACCTTGGGCATGCGGCCCGACAGGTGAATGATCACGGCGACGGCAAACAGTCCGCCTGCCAGGGCCTGAAGTGCCGCGCGGTCCATGGAGAGGCCCCACACCACTGCCGCGCTGACCAGTGCCACAGAGGCAAGGTGCCCCACAGCGATGGGTAGCAAGGCGCGCAGCGCCTGAATACGATCGCGCGAGCGCACACCGCAGGCGGCGGCCAGTGGCCAGCCGCCGGCGGGGTTCAACCCGTGCAAGGCGCCAAGCCCCGCAACCACCAGCCAGGGCCAGAGGTTTGCCATGCCGTGTGCTCCTGCTCAGGCCGACTGGCCAGCGGCGCTGCAGCACGAAACGGCTTCAGGTGCTGGCGTAAATGCGGACGCGGTTTCGTAGCGGTCGTGGTGGCGCACCCAGTCCATTTTGTAAAACCCGTCATGCTCATCCCGGCCCTTGGGAGCGAGGTCCAGCATGTTGTAGGTGCCCATCATCACTTCCACACCGCGCCCGTAGGTCGAGTAAGTGTGGAAGACTTCGCCCGCATCATTCTTGTAGAACAGGCTGATGCCGGGTGCTTCCTCGGCCGGGAATTCCACCATGCCGTAGTTGTAGTTGACGGTGCCGTTGACCCTTTCTTCCGGCTTGAAGCTCACGTGGAAGTCGTAGTTGAAGTCGCTGCTGTTGGAAGAGACCCATTTGAAATTCCAGCCCATGCGGCGGCGGAAACGCTCGATCTCGGGCAGCGTCGCGCGCGAAACGGCCACAAAGCTCACATCGCGGTGCTCCAGATGGATCTTCATGCCGGCGGTGTGGTCGGCCATGTAGGAGCAGCTCGGGCAACCCTGCTCCCAGCCCGGGCCGAACATGAAGTGCTGCACCATCAGCTGGCGCCGGCCGTCGAAGAGATCGGCGAGCGAGCGTTTGCCTTCGGGCGTGTCAAAGACATAGTCTTTCTCGATGCGAACCCAGGGAAGCGCGCGGCGCTCGCCGGCGATCCGGTCACGCAGGCGCGTCAGTTCTTTTTCCTGTGCCAGCAGCGTTTTGCGCTCGGCAAGCCATTTGTCTCTGGACACGACGGGGTGTTTCACAGTGGATGTTTCTGTCATGGTGCTGTTCATGGTGTTCTCCTGGTTGAGTGGGTGGGGGAAGAAGATCTGCTTGCGCTCAGGCGCCAGCCAGTTGTTCACGGTGCATCGCCGCCTGTACGGCAGGCCGGGCAGCGATGCGTTCCTGGAACGCCAGCAGCTTGGGGAAGGCCGACAGGTCCACCTTGACGATATCTGCCCAGCGCGTGACCACAAACAGATAGGCGTCGGTCACCGTGAAACGGTCTCCCAGCAGGAATGGGGTGCGACCAAGCGCGGCGTCTATCAGCCGGTAGTGTTTGTGCAGATGGGCCGTGCGTGCGATGCGAACCTCGTCGCTACAGGTTGGGTTGAACAAAGGCAGGTAACCCTGGTGCAACTCTGAATTGATGTACCCCAGCATCTCCTGCAGGCGATAACGCGCCATGCCGCTGCTGGCGGCTGCCAGCTGCGCGTCAGGCTTGAGGTCTGCGAGGTATTGCACGACGGCAGGGCCTTCCGTCAGCAGGGTGCCATTGTCCAGCTGGAGGACGGGCACCAGGCCCTTGGGGTTGATGGCGAGAAAGTCTTCGTTGTGCTCGGTGCGTTTGGCGACCAGGTCCACCTTCACGAGTTCGATGGGCAGGCCGAGCTCATTGGCCACAATGTGCGGTGACAGCGAACAGGCGGATGGGCTGTAGTAAAGCTTCACGGTTATTCTCCTTGGCTCGGTGAGCCGTTTGCATGGTTTGCGTTGCGTGGATCAATGCGCTGCCCGACCCGTGCTGGTACCGGGTGCGCTCGTTATCGGTTCAATGACCGAATGGGGTTGTCAGCGCAGGGGCGCTATGCCCTGCGCGCTGCGTTCTATGCGGCCCTGGGCCGCCGCACGGCGCGAACCTTGCCGCTCTTTCCGCCGCCGCAGTAAAAAAGATCCGCGCCGTCGGACTCGAGGCCGCTGACGCCGACGCCGTGCGGCATTTCCAGCCGCTCGATCACGGCGCCGCTTTTCGGGTCGATCCGGCGGATCTCGCTGTCGTCGCCCTCCCAGGTGCCGTGCCACAGCTCGCCGTCCACCCAGGTCACGCCGGTGACGAAGCGGTTGGATTCAATCGTGCGCTGGATGGCGCCTGTCTTCGGGTCGACCTGGTGGATTCTGCGGTCGCGGTACTGGCCCACCCACAGGCTGCCTTCCGCCCAGGTCAGGCCTGAGTCGCTTCCGCTGCCGGGCGCCGGGATGGACGCCACCACCTTGCCGGTAGCCGGGTCGATCTTGTCGATGCGCGTCTCGGCGATCTGGTAGAGGTGCTTGCCGTCGAATGCGGTGCCGGCGTCGCCCGCACAGGCCAGCGTGCGCGTCTGTTCGCCACTGGCGGGGTCGAAGGCAATCAGCGTTGCGCCGGTGGCGGCCCAGACACGCTGGCCGTCGTGGGTGACGCCGGCGACGTCATTGACGCCGGGGAAGCTGTATTCGCGAACGATCTCGGCGGGGCAGGCCTTGACCTGGGGGTTTTCCTTGAGGGGCTTGTTCGTCATTGCTGCTCCTTGTCGCGCTGTGAATCAGCGCCATGGAGAGAACTCTATCCAATCGGCAGCGAAGCGGGGAGTAACAAGATCGTCGTGAATCCCGCCAGCGGCGGCGCCAGCCAGCGCTGTGCCCGCGCCCGTCCGATGGAGCGCACCCGCCCGTCGGCTTCGAGATCGGCAAGTGCCCGCTGCACGGTGCGCTGGCTCGCTTCCAGGGCCAGCGCCAGGGCGGAGGTGGACCAAGCCGCGCCGTCGGAGAGCAGCGCCACCAGCGAGGCCTGGTCACCGTCAATGGGCGGAGCCAGCACGGCGACGTCGCGCCCGACTAGCGGCCTCAAGATAAAGCCCCGCTCGGTCGCGTCGATGGTGGCGAGCGTTTTGACCAGCGCGCGCAGGCGGCCGATCTCCACTCTCAGGCGCGCCCTGTGCGTCTCATCAGGGCGCCTGGTGCGGAACGCGGATTCGATCAAGGCTTCGCGGCTCACGTCGCCGGGCCATGCTTCGGCGAGCAAGCGTGCCAGTGCGAACAGCACGGGTCGGCGCGCCAGCGGTCGCCACTGGTCGCCGGCACCCAGCCCCCGGCGGCAGGCATCGACCACCAGTGCGTCCGAAGCCAGGAGCGCTGAAACCTCGTCCAGGCGTAACGCCTGTTCGCCATTGGCAGTGAGGCGCCGCGCAGCGGGACGGTCAAGTGCAGCACGCGCTTCTGCTACCTCGGCCATGAGCGCAGGAACCTGTGCGCGTTCGGCCGCCGCGTGCGCACGCGCCAGCGCCATCCGCGCCTCACCGACGCGCAGCGAGCGCAATGCCAGTTCGGCTGCGGTCAGCTCAGCCACGGCCCTCAGCGACGGCGGCAGACCACGCGCATCAAGCTGTGCCAGCGCCGCCGCTGCCTCGCTCAAGCGGCCCAGCAACAACAGCCGGCGCGCCGTGATGAGCCATGCCTGCAGCGCGTTGGCACTGTCGGCATGGGCCTCAAGCGTGGCCGCAGCTGCTGCCAGCGCGCGTGGTGAGCCGCTAAGGTCACGCATGGCCAGCGCTACCTCGGCTTCTGCCACCACGCAGCGGGCTCGCGCGAGTTCTTCATGGGCACCAAAGCCGCGGGCAGCGCGCTTGAGGAGCTCGCGGGCGCGAGGGTGCTCACCGAGCTGGGCCATGGCGATCC
>NZ_JBAQYR010000046.1:0-21821 GCF_049790275.1 Polaromonas sp. | reverse complement strand
CATGAGTACAAGGTGCTCGATTACCTGATGCACCGCCCAGGCGCCGTGGTGTCGCGCACCGAACTCACCGAGCACATTTACGCCCAGGATTTCGAGCGCGACTCCAACACCATCGAGGTCTTCGTGGGCCGCCTGCGCCGCAAGCTTCCGCCCGAATTGATCGAAACGGTGCGCGGGCTGGGTTACCGGCTGGTGCCGCCGTCATGAGCCTCTGGCGCCGGGCCACGTCGCTGCGTTTTCGCCTGCTGGCCGCGACGCTGGCGGCACTGGCGCTGGCGCTGCTGCTCGCGGGCGTGTTGCTCAGCGGGCTGTTTCGCGACCACGTGATGCAGCAGTTCGAGGCGGCCCTGACGCAGCAGCTCGACCAGGTCACCGCACGGCTTGAATTCGATGCCGCCGGCCAGCCGCTGATCGACCCCCAGACCCTGTCCGACCCGCGCTGGCAAAAGCCCTATTCGGGACTGTACTGGCAGCTGGACCGCACTACCGTCGATGGCCTGTCCCGTGCGGGCGTGCTGCGCTCGCGCTCGCTGTGGGACACCAGCCTGCCGCTGCTTGCCGACGAACTGGCCGATGGCGCGGTGCATGTGCACCAGGGCAAGGGCCCGCTGGACGCCCCGCTGCTGATCCTGGAGCGCAAGGTAAGCATCGCCGAACAGCCGGATGCCCGCTGGCGTATCGTGGTCGCGGCCGACATGCAGGAAATCGCCGGGGCCGTGGACAGCTTCAACGGCGTGATGGCGGCTTCGCTGGTGGTGCTGCTGGTGTTGCTCGTACTGGCGGCGCTGGCGCAGGTGGCGGTGGGGCTGTCGCCCCTGCGCGCCATGCAGCGTGCGCTGGCCGATGTGCATGAAGGGCGGACGCAGCGCCTGCAGGGGCGTTTTCCCGCCGAAGTGCAGCCCCTGATCGATGATTTCAACGATGTGCTCGACCGCAATACCGAGGTGGTGACGCGCGCGCGCACACAGGCGGGCAACCTGGCGCATGCGCTCAAGACACCGCTGTCGGTGCTGGACCAGGCCGCGGCCGGGACCCTGGCGGCGCAGGGCAGCGAGCTGGCCCGACTGGTGAAGGAGCAGGTCGGGCTGTCGCGCCGCCACATCGACTGGCACCTGGCCCGCGCCCGTGTAGCCGCCACCCAGCGCCTGCCCGGCCAGCGCACTGAGGTCGGGCCGGTGCTGGCCGGTCTGGTGCGGGTCATGGAGCGGGTCCATGCCGAAAGAAGTATCGCCATTACCGTGCAAGCCGATGACGCGCCACTGTTTTTTGCCGGCGAGGAGCAGGACTTGCAGGAAATGCTGGGCAATCTGCTGGACAACGCCTGCAAATGGGCACGTTCGCGCGTGACGATTGCCGTCGAACCTCTGGCCGGCGCCCTGCCCCTTCAGTTGCAAGTTCATATCGAGGACGATGGGCCCGGAATTGACGCCGCACATCTTGCTTTGGTGGGCGCGCGGGGCGTGCGTCTGGACGAGTCGGTTCCCGGTACAGGGCTGGGCCTGGCCATTGTGCAGGACCTCGCCGGCTTGTATGGAGGTGAACTCACATTGCGGTCCGGCGGCGGCGGGCTGCGTGCCACCCTGCGCCTGCCTGCAACCACTGCGCAACAAGCTGCCGACAGCGTTTAGGGGACCTTCTTCAGGTGGTTCCTGCTTCGCGTCGCTTTTCCACCGCGCTGCCTCGCCTGCCGGCATACGGCAGCATGAACAGGTACAGACCGCTGAGCAGAAGAACAAAGAGCGGAGCCAGCGGCGAGTAGGTGACCCAGAATGGCGGCTCTGTCCATATCCGCACGACGAAGTTGGCGATGACGGTGAGCGTGAAGGCGATGGACACCCAGCGGTGGGACTGTCGAATCCAGTGGTTCCAGTTCATGGGGGTCTCCTCAGCGGCGCGCCTGGATCATCTTCCACCCGTTACCGGACGGATCACGAAAGCCGGCATCCACCGTGCCATAGCGGTCCACCGGCGCCTGCGTGAATTCCACCCCCAGGGCCAGCATCCGCGCGTGGGCAGCGCGGCAGTCGTCCACAGACAACACCAACGGCGGCATGGCGCCTTTGGCCACGATCGCGCGCACAGCCTGCGCTGTTGCCTCATCGAGCACCGGCGGCCCGGGTGTGAACAGGCCAAGCTGGAAAGAGGGCTGGTCCGGGTGTTGCACCGTGAGCCAGCGATAGTCGCCGTTGACCACATCTGTGTGGACACGGAAGCCAAGCTTTTCGACGTAAAACGCGAGGGCTTCGTTCTGGTCTCGCACATACAAACCAACTACTTCAACGCCTTGGATCATGGAACCTCCTGTTGTTCGGACTCGTTTGTACCTTTTGTTGCCAGGCGTCGCTTCTCCGAAACTGCTGTCTTGAGGTCGGGACGCTGCGCGGCGCTGACGATGCAGATTGGCACGCGGGCGAGGTCGTGCGTCGCCGCCCTGGTGCGCATCCGGATCGCGCTTGGGCTGTCACCGGTAATGTCGCGAAAGGTACGCCCGAAGGTGCCCAGGCTGGACCAGCCTGTATCAAAAGCAATGTCCGTGATGGACAGATCGGTTTCACGGAGCAGTGCCACGGCCCGCTCGATGCGGCGCGTGAGCAGGTACCGGTGCGGCGGGATGCCGAAGGCCTGCCTGAACGACCGCGCGAAGTGGGCTTCGGAGACGCCGCTCACCTGTGCCAGTCGCCCCACAGGCCATTCCTCCTGCGAAGCCGCGTCCATGCGGTCCTTCGCGCGCAGCAGACGGCGCAGCAGGTCGGGATCCTGGCTGGCAAGGTCTGCGCTCATGCCGCCTCCGCCTTCATGTCGGGAAGCTTTTGAAACGCCTGGCCTGCAGGTGCAGCATCGTTCATTTGAACGATTCAGATCTGGAAGTCGTAGTCCACGGTGATGGGCGCATGATCCGAAAAGCGTTGCTCCCTGTAGATGTGTTCGCTGCGTGCCAGTGCGGCAAACGCCGGCGTGGCCAGGTGGTAGTCCAGCCGCCAGCCGACGTTTTTGGCATAGGCCTGGCCGCGGTTGCTCCACCAGGTGTAGGCCTCGTCGGTGGTTGTAGGCTGCAGCTTGCGGTACACATCGACCATGCCGCCGCCCCGCACTGCTTTCACCGCAGGCTGGCCTGTGCCGCCGGTCATCTCTTCAAGGGCTTCTTCGGCCACTTCCGCATCGCGCAACAGTTCGGTCATCCAGGCGCGCTCCTCGGGCAGAAAGCCGCTGTTCTTTTTGTTGCCCTTGAAGTTTTTCAGGTCGATCTCCTGGTGCGCAATGTTGATGTCGCCGCACAACACGAAGTCGCGTGTTTCCTTGAGCTTGGCCAGGTAGGGGTAGAACTCTGCGAGAAAGCGGAATTTGGCGGCCTGCCGTTCCTCGCCGGAAGAGCCACTTGGAAAGTAGCAGCTGATGACGGACAGCCTGGGAATCTGCTTACGGCCGGGGCTGTCAAAGCGCAGCTCCACATATCGGCCTTCGGCGTCGAATTCGTGCGAGCCGTAGCCGGTGATCACGTCGCTGGGTTCATGGCGGGTGTAGATGGCGACGCCGGAGTAACCCTTTTTCTCGGCGAAGTGAAAGTGGCCCTTGAGTCCGGCGATTTCCTCGAAGCGGCCGGCCACATCGGCCGCCTGGGCCTTGAGTTCCTGCACACAAATACAATCCGGTTGGGTCTGGCCCACCCATTCCTGCAGTCCTTTGGTGGCGGCGGAGCGGATGCCATTGAGATTCAGGCTGGTCAATTTAAACAAGGACATCTCCAATGAGTACCCCAACGGTCACGCGAGGGCAAAAACAGAACAACAGCAGCCAAAGCGCTGAAAGTCATGACCTGGCGCAGGAATTCGTGCAGTTTGCCATCGAGTCGGGTGTGCTGCGTTTTGGCGAGTTCAAGACCAAGGCCGGGCGCCTGAGCCCCTACTTTTTCAATGCGGGGCTGTTCGACGACGGTGCCAAGCTGGGCCGGCTCGCGCAATTTTATGCGCGCGGCCTGCTGCTTGAAGAGAAAACAGGCGGCCTGCAGTTCGACATGATTTTCGGCCCCGCCTACAAGGGCATTCCGCTGGCGGCGGCGGTGGCCGTGGAGCTGGCGCGGCTGGGTCGCAACGTGCCTTTTGCCTATAACCGCAAGGAAGCCAAGGACCACGGCGAGGGCGGCACGCTGGTCGGCGCACCGGTCAAGGGGCGGGTGCTGATCGTCGACGACGTGATTTCTGCCGGCACCGCCACGCGTGAATCGATCGCGATCATTCGTGCCGCGGGTGCCATTCCGCATGCGGTTGCCATCGCGCTGGACCGCCAGGAAAAGGCCATGGAAAACGGCCAGGACGTGAACTACAGCGCCGTGCAATATGTTACCAATCAGTTGGGCCTGCACGTTTTTGCGATTGCCCGATTGACCGACTTGCTGCAGTATCTGGCTGAAGCCAATCGCGCGCCGCAGGCCGGCGATTCGCTGCAGGTTCATTACCAGCATGTGCTGACCTACCGGCAACGCTACGGCGTCGACTAAGGGTATTTTTGTTGTTATTGCAAATGCGTGTTCAGGGGATGGCGGGTGTGGCGTGGGTGGTCCTGGCGACCTGCCTGAGCGGTGCCATTCAAGCCCAGGGTATTTACAGCTGTGTCGATGGCAAAGGCCGCAAGATCACCGCCGACCGGCCGATTGCCGAATGTATCGATCGCCCGCAACGTGAAATCAATCCTTCAGGCACGGTCAAGCGCGTGGTGGGCCCTTCACTCACGGCACAGGAGCGCGCTGCCCTGGAGGAAAAGGACAAGCTGGCTGCAGAGGCCCGGGCCCGCGAGGCGGAAGAAAAACGCCGAGACCGCGCCCTGCTGCTGCGTTACCCGAGCCGGGCGGTGCATGACAAGGAGCGCACCGAGGCGCTGGAGCAGATTGAGGTGGTGATCAAGGCTGCCAGCAAGCGCACGGTCGAGTTGGCCCAGCAGCGCAAGGCCATCGACGCGGATCTGGAGTTTTACAAGTCCGATCCGGCCAAGGCACCGCCATCGCTCAAGCGCCGGCTCGAAGAAAACGACAGCAGCGTAGCTGTGCAGAAACGCTTTATCGCCGAGCAGGATGCGGAGAAAAAACGCGTCAACCTGCGCTTTGATGAAGAGCTGGCCAAACTCAACCAGCTCTGGACCATGGCCGGGGGCGTGCCCGATGCGGCACCCGCTGCCGCGGCTGTCCGGAAGTAGCGAATCTCCAAGCAGAAAGAGGTGTTTACCCTTGATGGGTGTGCGCCAACAGCTACTTTTTTGATAGCGACTTCTGCGCCCTCAGGATCAAGGGTTAACCCAGTTTTTGTTTCAGAAGTGCATTGACCTGGGCCGGGTTCGCCTTGCCTTTGGTGGCCTTCATGGCTTGGCCGACGAGGGCATTGAAGGCTTTGGCATTGCCGGCGCGGACTTCCTCGACGTTTTTGGCGTTGGCGGCCAGCACGTCGGCTATGATTTTTTCGAGTTCGCCGGTGTCGCTCATCTGTTTGAGACTCTTGGCTTCGATGATGGCATCGGCGTCCTGGCCTTCGCCGGTCCACAGGGCGTCAAACACCTGCCTGGCAGCGTTGTTGGAAATCGTGCCATCCGCAATGCGGCCAATCAGGCTGGCGAGTTGGGCTGCGTTGACGGTCGAGGCCTCGATGGATTTCTCCTCGCTGTTCAGGCGCCTGGACAATTCGCCCATCACCCAGTTACTGGCGAGCTTGGCTTGTTGGCTGGCAGCCGCTACAGCTTCGAAGTACGCGGCAACAGCCTTGCTTTGCGTCAGCTGGCCGACGTCGTATTCCGGCAACCCGTAGTCAGCCACGAACCGCGCAGCCATGACGCGCGGCAGCTCCGTCATCTCCGCGCGGGTCTTCTCCACCCACTCGCGCGAAATCACCAGCGGCGGCAAATCGGGGTCTGGGAAATAGCGGTAGTCCGCCGCGTCTTCCTTGGTACGCATGGAACGCGTTTCGCCGGTATCGGGGTCGAACAGCACGGTGGCCTGCTGGATCGCATGGCCGTCCTCGAGTTGTTCGATCTGCCAGCGCACTTCGTAGTCGATGGCCTGCTGCATGAACTTGAAGCTGTTCAGGTTCTTGATCTCGCGGCGTGTGCCGAGTTCGGCGCCGGGTTTGCGCACCGAGACGTTGGCGTCGCAGCGAAAGCTGCCTTCCTGCATGTTGCCGTCGCAGATGCCAATCCAGGTCACGATCTTGTGCAGCTCTTTCGCGTAAGCCACGGCTTCCGCCGACGAGCGCATGTCGGGCTCGGTGACGATCTCCAGCAGCGGTGTGCCGGCGCGGTTCAGATCGATGCCGGACATCGTTGCGAGATCATATTTGCTGTCTCCCGGACCAAATCCCGAGACTGCAAGACCTGGTATGGCTAGCCCCGGAAGGGAGTACATCCCCGAACCATGAATAGACTTACCTGCATCTTCTTCCAGGTGAGCGCGCACCAGGCGCACAGATTTTTTTTCATCGCCCAGGAAAAACTCCACCGTGCCGCCCTGCACCACCGGGATCTCGAACTGGCTGATCTGGTAGCCCTTGGGCAGGTCGGGGTAGAAATAATTCTTGCGCGCGAACACGCTGCTTTCGGCAATGTGCGCGCCCACGGCCAGGCCGAACTCGATGGCGCGTTGCACCGCGCCCTTGTTCATCACCGGCAGCGCGCCGGGCAGGGCAAAGTCCACGGCAGACGCCTGCGTGTTCGGTTCGGCGCCAAACGCGGTGGAGGCGCGGCTGAAAATTTTTGATTGGGTGGTCAGCTGCGTGTGGGTCTCGAAGCCGATGATGACTTCATAACCCTGCACCAGCGGCCCGGTGGGGCGGCCGGCCTGCATCTGGGCGAAGGAGTTCACGGGGGGTGGGGTCTGGCTCATTGTCAGGATCACTCAAATGCCTTTGGGCTGGCGCATGTGCCAGTCGGTGGCCAGCTGGAACTGGTGGGCCGCACCCAGCAGCTGCGCCTCTTTGAAGTAATTGCCGATCAGCTGCAGGCCGACGGGCATGTGGTGCTCGCCAAAACCGGCCGGCACACTCATGCCGGGCAGGCCAGCCAGGCTGGACGACAGGGTGTAGATGTCGGCCAGGTAGCTGGCCACCGGGTCATCCGACTTTTCGCCGATTTTCCAGGCGACGGTGGGCGACACCGGGCCGGCGATGATGTCGCATTGCGCAAAGGCGGTCTGGAAATCCTGCGCAATCAGCCGGCGGATTTTCTGCGCCTTCAGGTAATACGCGTCGTAATAGCCATGCGACAGCACGTAGGTGCCGATCATGATGCGGCGTGTCACTTCGTCGCCAAAACCTTCACTGCGCGACTTCTTGTACATGTCGGTGAGGTCGGTGTAATTCGCTGAGCGGTGGCCATAGCGCACACCGTCAAAGCGGCTCAGGTTGCTGCTGGCCTCGGCCGGGGCGATCACGTAATACACGGGAATGGACAGCTCGGTCAGCGGCAGGCTGACATCGACCAGCGTGGCGCCCAGCTTTTCGAACTCGGCCAGCGCACTGCGGACGGCCTGGAGCACATCGGCCGAGCAGCCGGCGCCGAAAAATTGCGCAGGCAGCCCGATCCTCAAGCCTTTCAGGGGCTCAGTCCCCGTCTTTTGTGCGTTGGCAGCTATCAAATCTGTAGCGTAGTCGGCGGCTGGCAGATCCAGCGAGGTGGAGTCGCGGTCCGGGTCCGGCCCGGCCATGGCCGAGAGCAGCAGTGCGCAGTCCAGCGCAGAACGTGCCATCGGGCCGGCCTGGTCCAGGCTGGAGGCAAAGGCCACCATGCCGTAACGTGAGCAGCGGCCGTAGGTCGGCTTGATGCCGGTGATGCCGGTCAGAGCTGCCGGCTGGCGAATCGAACCGCCGGTGTCGGTACCGGTTGCGGCTGGCACCAGCCGTGCGGCCACCGCCGCCGCGGAGCCGCCCGACGAGCCGCCGGGAATGCGGCTCGTGTCCCAGGGGTTCTGCACGGGTTTGTAGGCGCTGTTGTCATTGCCCGAACCCATGGCGAACTCGTCGCAATTGAGCTTGCCCAGGGTCACCATGCCAGCCCCGTGCGTCACACCGAGCTGGCTGACCACCGTGGCATCGAAGGGGCTGCGGTAATCGGCCAGCATTTTCGAGCCGGCCGTGGTCGGGAAGTCGCGCGTGACAAAAATATCCTTGTGCGCCAGCGGCACGCCGAGCAGCGGGCTGCGCTCACCGGCGGCCAGCCGGGCATCGGCGGCGCGCGCCTGCGCGAGCGAAACTTCGGCATCGATGGCCAGGAAGGCGCCCAAGCTGTCGTGCTGCCGGATGCGCGCGAGAAAGTGTTGCGTCACTTCAACGCTGGAGACTTCGCGGGCCGCAAGTCTGGCGGCCAGTTGGGCGACACTGTGGTCGTGCAGATTGTCAGGAAAACTCATTATTCAATGACCCGGGGAACAAGGAACAAGCCGCGCTCAACCGCGGGCGCGCTTTTCTGGCTTTCTTCCCGCTGGTTCGGCTCCGTCACGATGTCTTCGCGCAGGCGCAGGGCGATCTGTCCCAACACGGCGGCCGGATGAGCCAGCGGCTCGACGCCTTCGGTGTTGACCGCATCCATCTGCTCGACGAGGGCAAAAAAGCCGTTGAGCTGCTGGAGCGTGTGTTCGGTTTCGTCGGGGCGCAGCTCCAGCCTTGCCAGGTTGGCAACGCGGGCGATGTCTTGGGATGTCAATGCCATGGATGAAAGCGGGCTGAAACCGGGTGTAAAGGTGAAATAATGGGCAGGTCGCCGCCCGGTGATTTGCAGGGGATGCGTTATTATCCCGCCTTTGATGCGAAATCAGGGTTGGATGCACGCTTTAGGCGCTGGAATCAAGGTGTTACCCACTTCCTCGCCATCGGCGCTCTTTGATTAATCATAAAAGGTGGTAGAGCAACGAAGTTTGCTCCATGCCAAAAACCGGACTCCCTCACCATGTTTGAAACATTTCGTCGGTATTTTTCCACCGACCTGGCGATCGACCTCGGTACCGCCAACACCCTGATTTTTGTACGCGACCGCGGCATTGTGCTGGACGAACCCTCCGTCGTTGCCATTCGCCACGAAGGCGGTCCCCAAGGCAAAAAAACCATCCAGGCCGTTGGCCACGAAGCCAAGGCCATGCTCGGCAAGGTTCCCGGCAACATCGAGGCCATCCGTCCGATGAAAGACGGCGTGATCGCCGACTTCACCGTGACCGAGCAGATGCTCAAGCAATTCATCAAGATGGTGCATCCGCGGAGCTTCTTCAAGCCGAGCCCGCGCATCATCATCTGCGTGCCTTGCGGCTCCACCCAGGTCGAGCGCCGGGCGATCCGTGAGAGCGCCCTGGGCGCCGGCGCCAGCGACGTCTACCTGATTGAAGAGCCCATGGCCGCCGCCATCGGTGCCGGCCTGCCGGTATCGGAAGCCAGCGGTTCCATGGTGGTGGACATCGGCGGCGGCACCACCGAAGTGGGCGTCATCTCGCTGGGCGGCATGGTCTACAAGGGTAGCGTGCGCGTGGGTGGCGACCGTTTCGACGAGGCCATCATCAGCTACATCCGCCGCAACTACGGCATGCTGATCGGTGAGCCGACGGCCGAAGCCATCAAGAAAAACATCGGTTCCGCCTTCCCCGGCTCCGAAGTCAAGGAAATGGAAGTCAAGGGCCGCAACCTGTCCGAAGGCGTGCCGCGCAGCTTCACCATCTCCAGCAACGAGATTCTCGAAGCCCTGACCGACCCGCTCAACAACATCGTCAGCGCCGTGAAAACCGCGCTCGAGCACACGCCCCCTGAACTCGGTGCCGACATTGCTGACCGCGGCATGATGCTGACCGGCGGTGGCGCGCTGCTGCGCGACCTGGACCGGCTGCTGGCCGAAGAAACCGGCCTGCCGGTGCTGGTGGCCGAAGACCCGCTGACCTGTGTCGTGCGCGGCTGCGGCATCGCGCTGGAGCGCATGGACCGCCTGGGCTCCATCTTCACTTCTGAATAAGCCAGGGCGCCGGGTGCGCGTGACTGCCAGCACTGTTTTGCACAACAAGGCCCGGCCCCACGGCCCGTTTGACCGCCCACCATGCCTTTAGGAACCCTGGACCGCACACCGCCCCCCTTCTTCAAGCAGGGGCCGTCGGCGCTGTCCAAGCTGATGTTTTTCAGCGCGCTGGCCCTGTTTTTGATGGTGGCAGACCTGCGTTTCCGGATCACCCAGCCCATCCGGGCAGCCGTGGCCACCGCGCTTTACCCGGTTCAGTGGCTGGCGCTGCAGCCGGTCCGGGCGGTGCAGCATGGCAGCGGTTACTTCACGGCGCTCAGCCAGGCGCGGGCCGGTGAAGAAAGTGCCCGCCAAAAACTGGCCACCCAGTCGCTGCGTGCCAGCCAGGTGGAGCAACTCGCCCAGGAAAATTCGCGTCTGCGAAAACTGCTGGGCTTGCGCGAGCAGCCGGCCATCACGGGGGTGGCGGCGCAGGTGCTGTACGACGCGCCCGATCCCTACACGCGCAAGGTCATCATCGACAAGGGCATGGTCCAGGGCATTGCGTTGGGTTCGCCGGTCCTGGACGAGTCGGGGGTACTGGGCCAGGTCACCCGTGTCCATCCGCTGGCCAGCGAAGTGACACTGGTGATTGACCGTGAACTGGCCATCCCCGTGCTCAATATCCGCAGCGGCGAGCGGAGTGTTGCTTTCGGCGAGCCGTCGGCCTATGGCGGCGGGCTGGAGCTGCGCTTCATGGGCAGCAATTCGGATGTGCAGCAGGGCGACCTGCTGACGACCAGCGGTGTGGATGGCGTTTACCCGCCGGGCCTGCCGGTCGCCAGGGTTGACAGGATAGAGCGCCGCGCCGAATCGGCGTTCGCCAGGATTTATTGCACGCCGCAGGCCCAGGTCAACGCCGCCCTCCATGTCATGGTGGTCACGCCGGTGTCCGACGCGGCGATGCAAGTGCCACCGGCAGCGCCCACCGCGGCACCCGCCGGCAAAGGAGTCCGAAAATGATCATGCCCTCGGGCCAGCAACTGCTGTTGCCGGCCAACCCGCTTTTTATCTGGATCAGCCTGATCGTGGCGCTGCTGCTGGACATGCTGCCGCTGGGCCGGGTGCCCTGGATGCCGGATTTCCTGGCGCTGGTGCTGGTGTTCTGGAACGTGCACCAGCCGCAGCGCGTGGGCATCGGCCTGGCCTTCATGTTCGGTCTCGGCATGGATGTGCACCAGTCGGCCCTGCTCGGCCAGCATGCGCTGGCCTACACCGCCCTGAGCTTTTTCGCGACCATGATCCATCGCCGCCTGCTGTGGTTCACCGTGCCCTCACAGGCGCTGCAAATCCTGCCGCTGTTTGCCGTGGCACACAGCGTGGAAATCATCATCCGCATGATCAGCGGTGGCGTTTTCCCGGGCTGGATGCTGTTGCTGGCACCACTGGGAGAGTCACTGCTGTGGCCGGTGGTCAGCGTGATGCTGCTGGCGCCGCAGCGCCGGGCGCCCAATCCGGATGAGAACCGGCCGTTATGAAACCCCCACGGTCGCTCGCTTTGCGTAGCTCCCTGCCCCCCGCGGGGGCCGCTGCGCCTGCGGCCCGGCCAAGCCGGTTCCGCGGCCCCTGCTTGAAGGGTACAAGTGAATCGTGTTGCGGGCGCTTTGCTCCAGCGGTAGAGTCACACGGCCATGACTGAACTGCGCAACGTCGAAGCCGATCTTTACCGCTTCCGTGCGCGCGTGCTGGTGGCCGGTGCGATCATTCTGCTGGCTTTTGCACTGCTGGCTGCACGGCTGGTGTATTTGCAGGTGGTACGGCATGACGACCTCAATGCCCAGGCCGAGAGCAACCGCACTGCAGTGGTTCCCATCGTGCCCAATCGCGGGTTGATCCTGGACCGCAACGGCATCGTGCTGGCGACCAACTACTCGGCCTACACGCTGGAGATCACGCCCTCCAGGGTGGAGGACCTCGAGGCGACCATCGAGGCGCTGGGACGTCTGGTGGAGATTCATCCGCGAGACAAGCGCCGCTTCAAAAAATTGCGCGAAGAGTCCAGGAATTTCGAATCGCTGCCCATCCGCACACGGCTGACGGACGAAGAAGTCGCGCGTTTTGCGGCCCAGCGTTTCCGCTTTCCCGGTGTCGACATCAAGGCGCGGCTGTTTCGCAGCTACCCGAATGGCGAGCTGGCCAGTCATGTGGTGGGTTATATCGGGCGCATCAACAAGACCGAAAAAGAGCGTATCGAGGAAACCGACGAAGACGGCAATTACCGCGGCACCGACTACATCGGCAAGCTGGGCGTGGAGCAGAGTTTTGAAACGCAGCTGCACGGCAACACGGGTGTTGAACAGGTTGAGACCTCCGCCGGCGGCAGGGCCATTCGCAAGCTGGCGAGCAGCCCGGCCACCCCTGGCGACACCGTCATGCTGTCGATCGACATCAAGCTGCAAAAACTGGTGGAAGACCTGTTCGGGGAGCGGCGCGGCGCGCTGGTGGCGCTGGACCCCAACACCGGGGAAGTGCTGGCCTTTGTCAGCAAGCCCACCTTCGATCCCAACCTGTTCGTCGACGGCATCGACGGCGAAAGCTGGCAGGCGCTCAACGAGTCCATCGACAAGCCGCTGCTGAACCGGGCCCTGCGCGGCACCTACCCGCCCGGCTCCACCTACAAGCCTTTCATGGCGCTGGCTGCGCTGGAGTCCGGCAAGCGCCAGCCCGGCAGCATCACCAATGACACCGGTTCCTGGATGTTTGGCGGCCACCAGTTCCGTAGCCATGGAGCGGGACTCGGTCCGGTGGACATGCACCAGAGCATTGTCAAGTCGAGCAATGTCTACTATTACTCGCTGGCCAATGACCTTGGCGTGGACGCCATGCATGACTTCATGAAACCGCTCGGCTTCGGACAGATCACCGGCATCGATATCAACGGCGAAGTGCGCGGTGTGCTGCCCAGCCAGGAGTGGAAGCGCAAGACCTACAAGCGGGCCGACCAGCAGAAATGGTATCCCGGCGAAACGATTTCGCTGGGCATCGGCCAGGGCTATAACGCATTCACCATGCTGCAGCTCGCGCAGGCCACGGCCACGCTGGCGAACAATGGCATCCGGCGCAAGCCGCAGCTGGTGATCGCCACGCAAAACCCCATGTCGCGCGCCATCGAGCCCATTGCCCCCGAGCCGGCGCAGAACCTGGGCTACAAGCCGGAGAACGTGGCGGTGATCCGCAAAGCACTGGTCGGTGTGACGCAGGAAGGGACGTCGGCCCGCGTGTTCGCCGGGGCGGCCTACCTCAGCGGCGGCAAGACCGGCACTGCGCAAGCCGTGGGTGTGGGCCAGAAAGACAAGTACGACGCCCGCAAGCTCGAAGAGCACCAGCGCGATCACGCGCTGTACATGGCTTTTGCGCCCGCCGAAAATCCCAAAATTGCATTGGCGGTGGTGGTGGAGAACGCAGGGTTTGGCGCTGCCCATGCGGCGCCGATTGCCCGGCGCGTGTTTGACTACATGCTGCTCGGCCAGTACCCCAGCGAGGTGGACATGGTGGCGGTGCAAAAGGGACTGGCCGGTGCGCCGATTGGCAAACCGCGTCAGGCGGCCGACATGCCGGGGCTGACCGCAGGCGTGAACGGGATGGCGCCGCAGACAGGGGCTTCCGCGGCCGCCAGCGCCGCCAAGGCAGCTGCGATTGCCGAGGCCCTGAGCAAGCTCACGCCGGCGGTACCGCCCCTCGACGCTTACCCGGATTAAGTCGCAGGAACGGGATTTCCGCGGCTACTTCAAAAAAGCGTCGAAGCCGGTTTTCAGGATCAGCGCGCTGACCACGACGATAAACACCACACGCACAAAACCAGCGCCATGCCTGAGCGCCATGCGTGTGCCCAACAGACTGCCCACCACATTGGCCAGCGCCATGGTCAGCGCGAAGTGCCACCAGACATGGCCCTTGTAGGCGAAAAGTAGCAGTGCAGCCAGGTTGGTCGCCGTGTTGAGCAGCTTGGCAGAGGCCGAGGCCGTCAGGAAGTCGTATCCCAGCCAGCGCACGAACAGGAAGACAAAAAAACTGCCTGTGCCCGGACCAAAAAACCCGTCGTAAAAACCCAGCAGCACACCGATGGTGCAGGCCGCCCAGATTTCGGCACGGCCGGAAAACCGCGGGGCATGGGTACGGCCCAGCTCCTTGCGGGCCAGGGTGTAAAACAGCACAGCCAGAAGCACGAGGGGCAGGACTTTGCGCAGAAAGTCCGGGGAAATCACGGTGACCAGCCAGGCGCCTGCGAAAGACCCGGCGAAACCCGCCAGCGCGGCGGGCAGCAGTGCCGCCCAGCGAATGTCGACGCGCCTTGCATATTGCACCGTGGCCACCGCAGTGCCCCAGACAGAGGCACCCTTGTTCACGCCGAAGAGGGTGGCCGGATGTGTTGTCGGAAAGACGGCAAACAGGACCGGCACCAGAATCAGTCCGCCGCCTCCCACAATTGAATCCACAAAACCCGCCAGCAGGGAGGCGAACGACACAATCAGCAATTCCATCGGCAGATTGTCTCATCGCGTGTGCCGGCGGCCGGGACATGCACCACGCAGAGGCGGGCGGAAGGACAAAACGGGCAAAAAAAAGCGCCGGGTTTGCCGGCGCTTTATAAAAAACATCTCTCTGGATGTCAATTCTCTTGTCTCTTGTGCTTGTACGTGTTTGTCTCCTCGGCCCTCTGCGAGCAGCTCGGCTCGTATGCAGGTCGTTCACTGTAGTGTGCGCACCCACGTAGTGCATCGGGATTTTCCCTTGCCCTGATCCGATTTCCTCCCTGGCAGGCCGGCCCCTGCTTGGCACGACTTATGCCTGTTACGAATTGTGCGGTCGATGGGAACAGCAACAACAACAGGAATCACCATGCATTACAGGCGCTTCATCACTCCGGGTTGGGGACTTTGCATCCTATTGGCTGCCACCCTGGCCGGTGCGCAGGCTCCCGCACCTGCTGATCCGATGTCGGCGGTGCCTGTTGCCAGCGCACCTGCGCCCGTGGCGCCTGCTGCACCAGTGCTTGCCGTGCAGCCGCCTGCGGCAGTGCCTGCACCGGCAGTTGCCCCGGCACCGCTGACCCGGCCCGGCCTGGTGGCCGCCGCCACCCTCAATGGTGCTGACACGGCCTGGATGATGGCCTCGACGGCACTGGTTCTCCTGATGACCCTGCCGGGCATTGCCCTGTTCTATGGCGGCATGGTGCGCAAGAAAAACGTGCTCAACACCATGGCCTGTGTGGTGCTGATCTGCGCCGTCGTCAGCCTGCTGTGGTTTGCGGTGGGGTACTCGCTGGCCTTCACACCGGGCAGCGGCACATTGGGCCGCTACATCGGCGGTGGCGAACGCCTCTGGTTTGCCGGGCTGGATTACGTCAAGGATACGCAGCAGGTGGCGGTCAGCCACATTGCCCCGAACATTCCGGAGTCGGTGTATGCCATGTTCCAGCTGACTTTTGCGATCATCACGGCCGCGCTGGTGGTGGGGTCCTTTGTGGAGCGCATGCGGTTTTCCGCCGTGTTGTGCTTTATCAGCCTGTGGACCGTGATGGTTTATGCGCCGATTGCGCATTGGGTCTGGGAGCCCGGCGGTTGGCTGGCCCAGTTGGGGGCGCTTGATTTTGCGGGTGGTTCGGTCGTCCATATCAATGCCGGTGTGGCCGGGCTGGTGTGCGCCTACGTGCTCGGGCCGCGCCGGGGTTACGGCCGCGAGGCTTTCACTCCCTTCAATCTGGGGCTGACCATGGCCGGTGCCGGCATGCTCTGGGTCGGCTGGTTCGGCTTCAACGCCGGCTCGGCGGTTGCCTCCGACGGCCGGGCCGGCCTGGCGATGGCAGTCACGCACATCGCCGCAGCGGCCGGAGCCTTGTCGTGGATGGCGGCCGAGTGGATGGTTCGTGGGCGTCCCACCTTGCTGGGCCTGTGCTCCGGGCTGGTGGCCGGGTTGGTGGCCATCACACCGGCCGCCGGTTTTGTCTCGCCCCGCGCGGCGCTGGCCATCGGACTGATCGCCGGTGTGGCTTGCTACTGGGGGGCGACCGGGCTCAAACGCCTGCTCAATGCCGACGACTCTCTCGATGTGTTCGGCGTGCATGGCGTGGGCGGCATCGTCGGTTCGCTGCTGACCGGGGTGTTTGCCAGCAAAACCATCTCCGGCGTGGAGGGCAGCGTACTGACCCAGGCCATCGGTGTCGGCGCCGTGCTGTGCTACAGCCTGGTCATGACGGCCTTTGCACTGTGGATCACTTCCCTGTTTGTCAGCCTGCGGGTCAGCGACAGCGCCGAATCCGACGGCCTGGACATTGCCCAGCATGCCGAGCGCATCGGTACCTGATGGAGGGCCCTGCCATGCCTACCAGCGAAAAAATCGCCATCGCCGCCCACCTGCATGTGCTGCTGCGCAGAAAGACCGGGCGTGTGACGGACACCGAGTGGATGGCAACCAATGCGGAATACGCCGCCGAAATTGTCCGCTTCTCGCGCGAGAAAGCAGCAGAAGACGGCCACATCGACCTCAGCGTCTGGGCCGACAAGCTTGAAGAAATCATGGCGGCGCCTGATGCCAGACAGCGGGTGCCGCTGGTCAGGATGATGGCCGACGCGGTCAAGGATCTCGGCGCGGCGCCGCCTGCGCCCGTGCCTGACCGGCACAGCAGTGCCCGCTCGGTCGATACCGAGGAGGAGGTCTACCCGGAATCGGGTTTTATCGAATCCACGTTTGGCAACCTGTTTGGCGACAGCGAAAAACACCGTGAGCGCAAGCCCCGGGACCCGGATGCGCCGCGTTATGTGAAGGGGCTGCGTTAGCGGCTTGCCATCTGCCGCACTTCGTCATGAAGACCTTGGTATACAACCGCCATCGTCCGTTAATTCAAATGACTGCCTTCACCGTTGCCGGCTTGCAACGAGCGTAAATTTGCCGGGGCGTTGGCAAAAAACAGCCGCTAGCATGAATCTTTTGATCTGCATAAAGGTTGCCTATGAAGCGTCTCTGGATCACTCTTGTCCTGGGGATATGCATGGTCTGGGCCGGCGCGGTCTGGGCCCAGACGCAGGGCCAGCAACTGGTGCTTGGCATCAGCGAGGGCACCTCTGGCGGGCTCGACCATGCACAGGTGATCGCGAAATACCAGGGGCTGGCCGAAGTGATAGGGCGTGCCATCAAAAGCAAGGTGAGTGTGGTGTTCGCGCGCGAGTTCAAGCAACTCGAAGAAGGCATGCAGACCGGCCGCTTCGATTTTGTGATGGCCAGGCCCAGCGACTATCCGGCCCGCGGAATGCGCGACTATGGCTACAGCTACATTGCCAGTACCAAGCCCGACGGACAGTGCTTCATCATTGTGCCAAAGGGTTCGGCGCTGAAGTCCGTCGCCGAGCTCAAGGGCAAGCGCATTGCATTGCCCGAGCAGGTGGCCTACATGTCGCGCTTTTGCAGCGCAGAATTGAGGGACCGGGGGATTCAGCTGGACAAGGAAAGCGTGCAGTATGTGCGTGAGCAGGCCGCGGTGGGGTTTTACCTCGACAACAAATTTGCCGATGTGGGCGGTGTGGCCTCTTATTCCGGCATTGCAAAAAAATGGGAAAAGGACGGCAACCGCATCCTTCACAAAAGCGTGGCGCAGCCCTACTTCCCTATGGTCGCCCACAAACGGATTCGACCGGAACAGCTCAAGGCCATCCAGGCAGAATTGATGACCCTGCCCGACAGCGAGTCCGGCCAGGAGGTGCTTAAGCGCATCGGCATCCAGCAGTTCGATACGGGCTCGGAAACCCGCATGCGCGACTTGCTCAAGTGGCTCAATATCTGAGCAACCCTAGCGCGAATCCTCTGCCAGCGTGAAATAAAAACTTGCACCTGCGCCGGGCGTCGAGGTCGCCCAGATACGTCCGCCATGGCGCATGACAATCCTGCGCGCCGTAGCCAGGCCGATGCCGGCACCGGCAAACTCGCCGGGCGCGTGCAGGCGCTGGAAGGCTGTGAACAGCTTGTCGACATAGGTCATGTCGAACCCGTCGCCGTTGTCCCTGACGAAAAAAACCACGCCACTGTCCTGGCCCGGCTCGGTGCCCACCGTGATCTCGGCATGCGCCTGCCCGGATGTGAATTTCCATGCATTGCCCAGCAGGATGTTCAGCAAATGCAGGAGCAGCCCGGCATCGGCGCGCGCGGCAGGCATCGCCTGGACGCGGGTGGTGACGCTGCGCCCGGGGTCTTGCTGCTGCAGTGTTTTCAGCACCATGCCGGCCATGGCCCCCAGGTCCACCTGCTCGCGGTAAAGCTGCATGCGCGACAGCTGCGCCAGGGCCAGCAGGCTGTCCGTCCGCTCGTTCATCTGGTTGACGCCGGCGCGGATGCGCTGCAGGTAGTGTTTGCCGCGTTCGTTGACAGCTGCGGCAATTTCCCTTTCGAGCAGGCGTGTCATGCCGTTGATGGCGATATAGGGCTGCCGCAGGTCATGGGCCAGCGCATGGGAGAAAGCCTGCAGCTCCTGGTTGGCGGCGGTGAGTTCGGCGGTGCGTTTTTCCACACGGGATTCCAGCTCGGCGTTGAGCTGCATGATTTGCCGCTCGGCGAGCTTTCGCTCGGTGATGTCACGCAGGACCACACTGACCTGCACCGCGCCGTTGCTGCTGACGTGCCGCGACGAAGACACCTCCACCGGAAAGCGCGTGCCGTCGCCGCGCATGCACCTGAGTTCGCCGCGGCCGCCGGTTTGCCTGAGCATGGCCGCAACGCGCGAATCGGCCGAGTCCACCAGGCCGTCGATGCCGGCCGCCCTGATTTGCTGCTCGCTCATCCGGAGCATGGCGCAGGCTGCGGGGTTGGCCGATACCACCGTGCCGTCGGCCAGGCCCTGGATGAAGCCGTCCAGGCTGCTTTCGAAGACCAGGCGGAACCGCTCCTCGCTGATGCGCAAGGTGTCTTCGGCGGCCAGCAGGTTCCGGTAGCGGCGCGCCCGGCTTTGCGCCGCCGAGACCAGCGCGGCCGGCGTCACCGGTTTGATGATGAAGTCATCGCCGCCCTGGCCGAGTGCCTGGGCCTGTTTGTCCAGGCTGGTTTCGGCGGACAGAAAAACAATCGGGATCCGGACGAATTCAGGCTGCTGGCGTATCAGGGTCGCCAGTTCGATTCCGTTGCATTGCGGCATGTAGAGGTCGCAGGTGATCAGGTCGGGCTGAAATTCAAGCAGCGCGGCCATCACCCGGTGGGGCTCGGTGATGATGCGCGTTTCCATGCCCGCCGACTGCAACACGCCGGCATAAAAAATGGCCAGTTCTTCGTCATCTTCCACCAGCAGCACCCGGTAGGGGCGCGTTGGCTCCGCGGAGGTGAGCTGCTCCAGCAGGGCAGCCATGGCGCACACATCCAGCGGCTGCGGAAAATAACCTGCGGCCCCGGCACGCACGGCCTGCAGCCGGGTCTGGAAGTCCGTTTCCCCGGCCATGAAAATCAGCCGGTTCCTTCCGTCCCCATCAGGACTGGATGCGGCCATCGTGTGAAGGGCCAGCAGGGGGTCCGCCGAAAACGCGATGTTGGCAAGAATGGCCGCTGGTGCAGTCTGTGCGGCCGCAAGGTGCGCCGCTGCAGGGTGCTCGAAAATCAGGCTTTGGTAGCCGGAGTGGTTCAGTTGCTCGGCCAGCTGGAGGGCCGCCGGCTGATCCGGCTCGATGATGTGAAGCAGTCGCGCCGGCCTGGCCGGCCGGCTCGCTACGCCCCCCTCGGCGTCGGCATCGGGCGGGGACGCCTCAGCTTCGGTAGCGGCCAGGCCAGCGACCAGTGCGGCGTTGAGTTGCTGCAGCCCGGCGTCCAACGCAGCGCGGGCCGTTTTGTCAGGAAAACCCGGTGCGCCGGCGTGTTGGGAGAGCATTTTTTCAATGCCCGCGGCCGCCTCGCTGACCAGGGAAAAACCGAAGGTACCGCCGGAGCCTGCCAGCTGGTGGGCCTGCGCCAGCGCTGAAAGTGTGGCCTCTTGCCCGCTGGGGCCACCCGTGCCGCCGAGTTGCTGCAGCGCCGATTCCAGCGCGCCGATCTTTTTCGGCAACGCCGCCGCGTACTGCGCGCGCTGGGTCTGCAAGTAAAGGGCGAGGCTGGTGGACGGCATCAGGGCAGGTGTGGACTTGGCTGGCCCATTATCAGCCTGCCGCCGCCGGTCCCGGTTCGGCCAGCCGTTTGCGCACCGTATCATGGCTCCAGCCGCACCATCCTGTGCCGGCGCTTATCAGCGAGTTGAAACCATCCATGGCACTTCCGGGCGGCACCGGCGCGAAACAGACGGGCGAAACCAGGGCAGGCCTGAAGTGGGGTCCCCTGGCCATCCTGCTTTTCTGGCTGGTGATCATGGGCTTGTTGTATGTCGTGATGAACCAGGTGCTGAAGCCTCCTGCCCTGACGGTGACGATCACTGGTGAACTGGTGATTCCGCGTGCCCGGGATGGCCACTTTTATGCCCGGGGAGCGATCCAGGGCCAGCCCGTCACCTTCCTCGTGGACACCGGTGCATCACTGGTGGTGGTCAGCCAGGCGTTTGCGCGTGCCGCCGGCATGGCGCAGGGCGAAGCCACCACCTTCAGGACTGCCAACGGCGAGTTGAAGGGCCGCATTGTTCCGGGCGTGACGGTGTCCGTTGGCCCGGCCAGCGTCTCGGGCACCCGGGTGGGGGTGGGCCTGGTGGGGCCAGACCCCGACGTGGCCTTGCTGGGGCAGAGCTTCCTGTCGAAATTTGAAATTGTGCTGTCCGGGGACAACATGATTCTCCGAAGTAAATAGTTTTCGTTTTGAGATGAATGCGCGTGTACCGGTAAGACGCAGGTTTTCCATCAGGAAATAGGGTGAAAACTGCGGGGTAATAAGTTACCGCTACCCCGGTAATTGATGACTGACGCGCCGGAGGGTGGCGCCTACGATGACTTCCTGCCCGGCTTTTCCGGCTGGCTGCAGGAGAACATCATGCTGCGAGTCATCGCCACCCTTTTTGCCAGTGTATTTTTCGGCGTTTGCATGCCGGCAGGCGCTGCCGACATTTCCGCCTACCAGCGCGGCGTGCTGATCCAGGGCCCCATCCAGAAAGGCGACTACGCCAGGCTGGTCCAGTTTGTGCGGCACCCCGACAACTACGGTCGCTTTGCGCGAACGGTGTACCTTGATTCCCCGGGTGGCGATGTGGCGGAGGCCATCAAGATCGCCAACCTGATGGAGAAAAGTTATGCGGCCACCCACGTCACCACAGGCGCGCGCTGCTACAGCGCCTGTTTTATTTTGTGGATGAGCGGCGTGGCCCGCCATGTCTCGAGTGGCGCGACCCTGGGGGTGCACAGGATCCTTGTGAAGCATGGCGAGGAAAACGTTGACCCGCAGTCGGCGTATTTCACCCGGATCGCGCGCAGTGTTGAAAACTACATGGCAGGGCTGGGCACACCGCGAGCCATCCTGGACAAGATGAACGCAACGGCACCGGCAGACCTGTTTGTCATCAGTCCGCGCTGGCTGGCCGAGCAGCGGCTGCTGACAACCCTGTCCTATCGCCTGGGTTTCATGGATGCGGCACAGGCCCGGTGTGGACCCGAGCCGGTCGCGGCCGGTATGAAAACCGGAGCAACGTCGGGCGAGGACGAGTTCGACCGCTGGGTTCAGCAGATCAGAAGCTGGACGACTTGCGCCGACGAACTGCGTGCCAGCAACCAGAAAGGTGATGGTATGACCATTGCCGCGCTGATTGCTGAATGAGTAACGCCCCCACGGTCGCTCACTGCGTGTAGCTCCCTGCCCCCCGAGGGGGCCGCGGCGCCTGCGGGCCGGCAAAGCCGGACCCGCGGCCCCGGCTTGAATAAGAGCCTCTGCTGTCTTTGTGAATT
>NZ_JBAQYR010000045.1:0-24935 GCF_049790275.1 Polaromonas sp. | reverse complement strand
CAAGGCATGCACTTCTCCTTGCGCCAATAGCGCTGAAGAAGTGTTTCCTATGTCTCCGAACACCTGTTTCGTATGTCTCCTGTCCGTACAGCGACGCAAGAGAAAGTGAGTCGCCCGCCGGGGCGAGTCCCGGCTTGCAGGCGAGCCACTGCAACTCGCAACAACCCGGCAAGGCGGTGCACGGCGCTTGCCCCTAAACTAGCCCCATGATTCGCTGGATGCTGGTGATTTTCCTGGCGCTGATGTTGATCAGCTGGTTCACGCCCCTGCTGCACAAGCTGGGCTTTGGCAAGCTGCCGGGTGATTTCCGTTTCAGGCTGTTTGGCCGTGAGTGGTTCATCCCGCTGACGACCACCATCTTCCTGAGCCTGGTGGCCAGCCTGATCAGCCAGTTGATTTGAACAGGTCATCCATGAACTCTCCCACCCCGACATCGCCAAGCACTTCGACCGGCCCGGACATTCGGTTGCCCGCGGGTGCGGCGCCTGTGGCCTGTGTCGACGTGGGCGGCACCAAGGTAGCGGTCAGCGTGGTGGACCAGCGCGGTGTCCAGGGCCGGCGGGTGGAGCCGACGGTCAAAGAGGGCGCCCCGGACGCCCTGGCGCAGCAGGTGCTGCGCATGATCCATGCGAGCTGCGTTGCTGCGCAGATCCGGCCCGGGGACATTGCCGCGGTCGGCGTGGCGTCCTGTGGCCCGTTTGTGCTGAACCAGGGTTGTGTCGAGCTGGCAACGCCCAATATCTGTGGCGGCCTGGCCGGCGCGGCGCGCGGCCTGCCCAACAACTGGACCACGGCCGTGCTGGAAGCGCCGTTGCGCGCGGCCTTTGCTTCCGTGCGCGTCGAAAACGACGGCATGGCTGCACTGGAGGCCGAGCGCCGCTGGGGCGCGCTACAGGGCGTGGACCACTGCGCCTACCTGACCTGGAGCACAGGCATCGGTGTTGGCCTGTGTGTGGATGGCCGGGTACTGCGTGGCAAGAACGGCAACGCCGGCCATGCCGGCCACATGTTCGTCAGCGACAACAACGATGCCCTGTGCGGCTGCGGCAACATCGGCGATGTCGAGGCGCTGGTGGCCGGCAATGCCTTGCCGCGGCGCTTTTCAAAGCTGGGCTACACCGATGCCGCTTCTATTTTGATAGCTGCTCGCGCAGGAGAGACGGGGGCTGTGGCTATTATTGATGATGCATGCCGGGTCATGGGTCGGGCCTTGTACAACCTCGTGGTGACGCTGGATCTGCAGCGCATCAGCCTGGGCGGTAGTGTGTTCTGGCATCACCGCGACTACCTGTTGCCGCGCCTGCAGGCCCAGATCAGCGGCAAGCTGCCGGCGCTGACCGGGACGTTTGCGCTGGTCCCGGCCGGATTGCACGAACAAGTTGGTGATTACGCGGCGCTGGCGCTGGTGGTCTGACCCCGTCCGGGCTTCAGGGCAGCAGCGTCCATTCGTGGCTGCATTTGCGGCACTTCACCCGCACGCCGTCATGGCGAGCATCGTCTTCCACCACGTTGAGCAGGCCGTACGCTTCGCAGACCTGGCAGTTGGCCTGGTCTGCCAGCGCTTCGGCATGTGACAACAGATACAGGTAGCGGCGCAGTGCCCATAGCCCTACCGCGCCGCTGATCATGAAAAGAAGGGCGTTCAGCAGTTTTTCGCCAAGGCTGCTGCCGTGGAAAAGCTCCAGCGTGGCCATGAGTGCAATCGTGCTCAGCAGGGCCAGCAGCATGTGGGCGTGGCTGGACAACAGCTCATGCTCATACCACTTGCGAAACCCGACCTTGCGAATGCCGTCAGCCAGTGAGCGGTTGAGGTAGTTGCGGTTGACCATGTCAGTCCAGTAGGTACCGAATGGTTGCACAATGCCGGCTTTTCCGCCAGCAGCCCGGGCGGACGGTGCAGGTTCAGCTGGGGCTGATCTGCGACAGGGTGTCCAGGAAGTTCTTGCGCCACCAGTGCACGTCCTGGCGGCGGATGCGTTCGAGCAGTTTCTGGTGCCGCCGCTGACGCTCGTGCAGCGGCATCTGCAGGGCCAGCTGGATGCTTTCGGCCGTGCCATCGCTGTCGTAGGGGTTGACCAGCAGCGCTTCCTTGAGCTGTTCGGCGGCACCGGCGAAGCGCGACAGCACCAGCACACCGGGGTCGGCCGGGTCCTGTGCAGCGATGAATTCCTTGGCGACCAGGTTCATGCCATCGCGCAGCGGCGTGACCAGTGCCACGGCGGCCACGCGGTACAGGCCGGGCAGTCGCTTGCGCGCAACGTTGCGATGGATGTAGCGCACCGGCATCCAGTCCAGCTCGCCGTAGTCGCCATTGATGGCGCCGCACAGGCTTTCCAGCTCCTGGCGCAGGCCGCTGTAGGTGTCGAGCGCCTCCCGGCTGGGTGAGGCAATCTGGATCAGTGTGGCGCTGTTGAGGTTTTCCGGGTACTTCTGCAAAAGTTTGCGGAAGGCGCGCAGGCGTTGCGGCAGGCCTTTGGAATAGTCGAGGCGTTCGACGCCCAGCAGCAGGCGGCGGCGCGAATACTCGGCTTTCATGCGTTCGTGCATCTCGCGCGCTTCCTTGCCGTGGGTCAGGGCGGCGAACTCGTCAACATCGATGCCGATGGGAAAGGCCTGGGCTTGCACCGTGCGTCCGAAAGCGCGGAACTGGTGCAGGTCCAGCGCCTCGGCACCGGCTTCTTCGCCGACATAACGCGCAAAGTGCTCAACATCGGCCTGCGCCTGAAAACCCACCAGGTCGTAGGCGAACAGGGAGCGGATCAGCCACTCGTGCTGCGGAATTGCCGCCAGGATCAGCGGCGGCGGCAGCGGAATGTGCAGGAAAAAACCAATGCGGTTCTTGCAGCCCATGGCGCGCAGTTCGGCTGCCATCGGGATCAGGTGGTAGTCGTGCACCCAGATGATGTCGTTGGGCAGGAGCTGCGGCATCAGCTTGCGCGCCATCATCTGGTTGACACGCCGGTAGCCGCCGATAAAACCGGCATCGAAGTCGGCCAGGTCCAGCCGATAGTGAAACACCGGCCAGAGCACACCGTTGCTGTAGCCGAGGTAATAGCTGTCGTGGTCCTCGCGGCACAGGTCCACCGTGCTCAGGGTCACGTTGCCGGCCTGCTGGGTGTGGACCTCGCCTTCACCGGGCGTGCCGCCCTCGACTACTGTGCCGCTCCAGCCGAACCACACGCCGCCGTTGGCGGACAGCGCATCACCGAGCGCCACCGCCAAGCCACCGGCCGCCGTCTTGCGCGGGTCGGCCACGCGGTTGGAGATGACGACCAGCCGGCTCACAATGTGGCCCCCACGCTTTTCTCTTTGTGTAATGCGCGAGGCCTTGCAGGCCGCCGCTCGCCAGAGACTTCGCTTCTGTCACCTGTCCAAACCTGCACAGGCAGGTTTGGAGCCGCAGGCTCCAGCCCCAAGGGGGCCGCTGCGCCTGCGGCCCGGCAAAGCCGGTTTCGCGGCCCCTGCTTGAATGACGAGCCCCTACATTGGTTTTCGCCGACGGACGTGTTCATACTGCACTGTCCCAAGGCGCAGACAAACGGACGGCCGCATTGATGATGCCGACCATGGAGTAGGTCTGCGGGAAGTTGCCCCACATCTCGCCGGTCACCGGGTGGGTGTCTTCCGACAGCAGGCCGACATGGTTGCGGGCCGCCAGCATGGTTTCGAAAATCTCGCGCGCCTGTTCCTTGCGGCCTATGCGAGCCAGCGCATCGATGCGCCAGAAGGTGCAGATGTTGAAGGCGGTTTCCGGTTTGCCGAAGTCGTCCGGCGCTTCATAGCGGCGCATGTAGGGGCCGTCGCACAGGTGTTTTTCCAGCGCGTCCACTGTGGCGACAAAACGTGGGTCTTTCGGGTCGATGAAGCCGACCTCGATCATGAGCAGCACGCTGGCGTCCAGGTCGCGTCCGCCGAAACTCTCGGCAAAGGCCTGGCGCTCCTCGCTCCAGGATTCGCGCAGGATGCGCTCGCGCATGGTGTTGGCATGGCCATGCCAGTAGATGGCGCGGTCGGGCTGCTTCAGGGTGACGGCAATCTTGCCAAGGCGGTCACAGGCGGCCCAGCACATCAGTGCTGACGAGGTATGCACCCGGGCGCGCGTGCGCAGCTCCCACATGCCCGCATCGGGCTTGTCGTAATTGCGCACGGCCTGCTCGCCAACGGCCTCCAGGCGCGCAAATTCGGCCTCGCCGGCACGGTGTAGCAGGCGGTGGTCATGAAAGGACTGCGCCGCGCCCAGCACCACATTGCCGTAGACATCGTGCTGGAAATGCTCCTGCGCCTGGTTGCCCACGCGTACCGGCCCCATGTTGCGGTAGCCGCCCAGGTGCTCGTAGCAGGCCTCGGGCAGTTCGCGCTCCAGGCCGATGCCGTACAGCGGCTGGATGTGGCCGCCGCCGGCTTGCACCACAACGTTGCTGAGCCAGCGCAGGTAGTCCTCCATGGTGCCAACTTCGGACAGGCTGTTGAGCGCACGCACTACAAAAAAGGCATCGCGCAACCAGCAGAAGCGGTAGTCCCAGGTGCGCCCGCTGTTCGGTGCCTCGGGAATGCTGGTGGTCATGGCCGCCACGATGGCGCCGGTGTCTTCAAACAGCGAAAGCTTGAGTGTGATGGCCGCGCGGATCACGGCCTGCTGCCACTCGAGCGGAATATGCAGCCGCTGGCTCCATTTGCGCCAGTAGGACAGGGTTTCTTCCTCGAACAGGCGCGCGGTGTCGGCAATGCCGTCGGCCAGCGACTCGTCGGCGCCGAGCAGGAAGTTGTGCTCGCGTGTCAGCACGAAGGGCTGGCGGGACTGCAGGTGCGACAGGGGTGCGTCGGTGTTGAGGCGCAGGATCAGCGCGTCGCCGACGTAGCGCAGGTGGTTGCTGCCCTGGGTGATGACCGGCTTGCTGCGGCCCCAGTCGTAGCGGATGTCCAGCGACACCCGGATGCGCGGCGCACCCTGGATGGGCCGCACCCGCCGCACCAGGGTGATGGGCCGGAAGAAGCGCGAGCGCCGGTAAAAGCGCGGCGCAAAATCGGTGATCTCTATGCCCTGGCCGCTGTGGTCGAACAGCTGCGTGCGCAGCACGGCGGTGTTGGGTTCGTACCACTGCTTGCTGTGCGAGAAGTTTTCGATCTCGATGGCAAAGGCGCTGCCCTTGTCACTGGGGTCCAGCAGCGCATTGAACACCGGGTCGCCGTCAAAGCGCGGCAGGCAGCACCAGACAATGCGGCCCCGGGCATCGACCAGCGCACTGAACCCGCAATTGCCGATCACGCCCAGCGCCAGTGACGGTGGCGCGGGCGGCATGAAAGCCGCGGAGGTGGCGCCGCTTGCGCTTGAACTCATGCGGGGAGCCTTTGCCCGAAACCGGCAGCCGCGCCTGCTGCCGCCGGTGTGGCCGATTGCAGCCAGGCCATCAGCTGGGCAACGCCGGTACAGCGGTGCCGCGCAATGGTGTGTTCGGGCCCGACCTTCACCGCATGCCCGCCCATTTGCTGGACTTCCGCGAAGCCGGACTCATCGGTGATGTCGTCGCCGGCAAAAATGGGCTGGCGCCCCGCAAAAGGCGCTTCGGTCATGAATGCGGCGATCGCCGTGCCCTTGCTGACGCCGATGGGCTTGAGGTCGATCACGCATTTGCCCTGCATCAGGTCCAGGCCGCTGCTGCGTTCGACAGCGGCGCGCATGACCTGCATGCACAGTTCTTCCAGTTCGGGCGCGTGGCGGTAGTGCAGGCTGAGTGCCAGGTTCTTGCGCTCCAGCCTCAGGCCCGGGTGCAGTTCCAGCAAGCCCTCGGCGGCCCGCAGCACATGGCGCATGTCCGCCGGCGGTGCGCTGATCAGCAGGCCTTCGGCGTTGCGCCGCTGCGCGCCGTGCTCCACCGCAGACGGCAGTTGCAGCGGTGCCAGGAAAGTGTCCAGGTCCAGCAGGCGACGGCCTGACACCAGGGCGAGCGCGCCGCCCAGCTGCCGGTACAGGCCGGCCAGGACGCCGGTGAGCGTGGCCGGGACGACGACGGCTTCCGGCTGCGAGGCCACTTCGACCAGGGTGCCGTCAAAATCCAGAAAAAGTGCCGTGCCTGGGGTGATGGGAGGCAGCGTTTCGAGGGGCGGGGTTTGGGGGCTTGTTTGCATCAAATCTCACCTTAGCAGAATCCCGTCCGCTGGCTTGTAGGCCAGATGCGCATATGCCATTTTCAGCTTCGGCGCCTCAGCCGGAGGCGGCGGACCTCTGCAGCCAGGCCTGCACGGCATGCACCCGCGCGGCGTGGATCATCTCGCCGATTTTGGGGCCACTTAGTCCGGCCGCCTGGGCCGCCTGCGCGACGGGTTCGGTGGCGACCGACTGGGCCGCCTGCAGCGCCTGTGCCAGCCTGGGCCGCTGCGGATAGGTGGCATTTTCCAGGCCCAGGCGGCCGCGTGCGTCACACTCGCAGGCCAGCAGGATCTCGCCAAACCGCGCCGGTTTGCGAAAGGCGTCGCAGCGCTCGAGCAGCCGCACCAGCGCGGCCGCGCCGAACCCGGCGCTGCGGTGGATGTTGCCGTGTTCGCGTGCCACCACCTCGGCCATCTCGCGGCAGTCGGTGGGCACGCGAAGGCGCTCGCACACGCCCTTGAGCAGCCTGACGCTGCGTTCCTCGTGGCCGATGTGCCTGGGCAGCACTTCGGCCGGGGTTGTTCCCTTGCCGAGGTCGTGGCCCAGGCACGCAAAACGCACGGCCAGGCTGGTTTCCAGCTGCGCCGACATGTCCAGCACCATCATCAGGTGCACGCCGGTGTCCACTTCGGGGTGGTATTCGGCGCGCTGCGGCACGCCCCAGAGTTTGTCCACCTCGGGCAGCAGGTGGCGCAGCGCACCGCACTGGCGCAGCACCTCGAACATGCGGGACGGCGTGCGTTCCATCAGGCCGCGGGCCAGTTCCTGCCACACCCGCTCGGCCACCAGTGCGTCGACTTCGCCGTGCTCCACCATCTCGCGCATCAGCGCCAGGGTTTCGGGTGCCACCGTGAAATCGGAAAACCGCGCGGCAAAACGTGCCAGCCGCAGGATGCGCACCGGGTCTTCGCGAAACGCATCGGTGACGTGGCGCAGCACCTTGTCACGAATGTCCCCCTGTCCACCGTAGGGATCGATGAGTGCTTCAAAGTCAGCTTCAAATCCGGCTCCAGCCCTTTCCGGGCGGGCGGGAGCAGCTATTGAATTGATAGTAAGGTCGCGCCGCGCCAGGTCTTCCTCCAGTGTGACGTCGGGCGCAGCATGCACCGCAAAACCGCGGTAGCCGCGCGCGGTGTTGCGTTCAGTGCGCGCCAGCGCGTATTCCTCGCGTGTCTGCGGATGCAGGAAAACGGGGAAGTCCCGGCCCACCGGCAGGTAACCCAGGGCGGTCAGTTCTTCCGGCGTGGCGCCAACGACGACCCAGTCGTGGTCCTGCACCGGCAGGCCCAGCAAGGCATCGCGCACCGCACCGCCGACCATGAAAATTTCCATGGAGGCAGTTTAGCGGCTCGGCTCGCGCCGGCCTGTGGCTGGTTCAGGAAAAGACCGGGCGGAAAAAACTGCGTTCGTAGCTGACGATGCAGCGCGTTTCTTCGGCATACCTGAAGGCGGCCTGGCAGTCGGGGTCTTCAAAGGAGCGCTGGCGGTAATTTTCGTAGGAAGCCAGGCTGTCGAACGTGAACAATGCCAGCGCGATGTTGCTGGCACCTTCGCCGGGCATGAAATAGCCGTGGTGTTTTCCGCCGAATTTCTCCACCAGCGGAATCCACAGCTTGCCGTAGTGCTCGAATTCCTTGAGTTTGGCGGTGTCGAGCACGTAGCGCAGGTAAATCGTGACAAGGGTGCTTCTGGCCATGATCAGCGCGCGATCCGGTAAGGTTCGTCGAAAGTGACAAAGTCTTTTTCGGCCAGGGCATCCGTGATCCATGCCTTCACCCCTGGCAAGGCACAGACCCGGTCGATGTAGTCCGTGATGGTGGCCGGAACCGGCAGGGCGTAAGTCTTCAGGCGCATGCACACCGGTGCGAAGTAGGCGTCAGCGATCGAGAACTCGCCAAAAAGGAATTGAGCCCCCCCGCTCGACTTCGTCTCCCTGCCCCCCGAGGGGGCGCTCGCACCTTGGGACGGCCCGGCGGTGCGCATGGAACCCCCGTGTTGCTCCAGCAGTTCGGTCCACATCGTCACGATGCGCTGCACGTCCTTGCGCACGGCCGGCTGGTCGCGCCAGATGATGGCCCCGGTTTGGGAGAGGGGCGCCTCGATGTTCATCGGGCAGGCGCTGCGCAGCGCGCCAAAGCCCGAATGCATTTCTGCGCAGACGCTGCGCGCGCGCGCCCTGGCTTTGGCATCCTGCGGCCAAAGCTGCTTTTCGGGAAATTTCTCGGCGACGTACTCCGCGATCGCCAGCGTGTCCCAGACTGCAAGGCCATCGTCCACCAGCACGGGCACCCGGCCCGACGGGTTGACCGCAAGAATGCCCTGCTTGAAAGTGGAATCGTCCGCGAAGGCGTCCGTGCCAAACCGCACCATGACCTCCTCGAACGCAATGCCGGCCTGCTTCAGCAAGACCCAGGGCCGCATGGACCAGGAGGAATAGTTTTTGTTGGCGATGTAGAGCTTGAGCATGTTGTTTCCCTTGTGAACAACCGGCCATGCTAACGCGCGGCCGGCCGTGCATTGATGCAAAAAAAACCTGAAATTGATGCGCGGCGGCCACTGCCGCGGTCGAGCCGCTTCTAAAAACGGCCAGCGGTCTTGCGCTTGAGTGTCAGGTTGCTGCGCGGGCCCCAGCCGCCTCTGAGCGGCCCGAGGTAGCTGGGGGCCACGGCTTCCAGCGCCGCCGGTGCGATGCCCAGCGCTTCGAGCCCCGGCAGGTTGCCGCTGGCGATATTGGGGTGCGTCATCGAAGCCAGGTTGTCCCGGCTCATCAGCGGTTCGCCGGGCGCCAGCTCCATCAGGCGCGCCTGCAGCCGGCCCAGCGCCGCGGGCAGCTCGATCACCGGGCGCCCACGGCCCAGGTTGACGCCGCTCAGGCGTCCGGCCATCTCCACCAGTTGCCGCAGCGTGAAAACGCCGGGGCCGAAGGCCTCGAAGGTCTGGTCAACCGTGGCATGGGCGTGGGTGTCCTGCAGGCAATGCACGATGGCGCTTGCCACGTCCTCGACCCACACCGGCTGGAACAGGGCGTGGCTGGCGGCCAGCGGGATGACGGGGAAGGTTTTTTGCAGGTGCGCAAAGACATTGAGGAATTTGTCATCGGCGCCAAACATCACGCTCGGGCGCAGCAGGGTCAGGGCCAGCCCGGCCTGGTGCAGGGCTACCTCGCCATGGCCCTTGCTGCGCAGGTACATGGACGGCGCCACGTCCGGGTTGCGTGCATCGGCGCCCAGGGCGCTGACGTGGATCACCCGCCGCACGCCCTGGGCCGCACAGGCACGTGCCAGTTTCTGTGGCAGTTGCACATGTGTTCTGTCAAACGCCTCCTGCGTGCCATGCAGGATGGCCACCAGGTTGACCACTGCGTCGTGCCCGGCCACCAGCCTGGCCAGTGCCACCTCGTCATGCACGTCGGCTTCAAATACATCCAGTGCCGGAAGCATCTGGATGTCCCGTGCGCTGGTTTCGTGCCGCGTCGGCACCGTCACGCGCCACTGCAGCCGCGTGAGTTTTTCGCAGACATGGCGGCCCACAAAGCCGGTGCCGCCAAGAACAAGTATTTTTTTGATTGCCATATCCATGATTAGACGCCTTCACGACAGCGGAGGTAAAACGCTCCCGAAAAAATGGTGAGTGTAGGCGCCGGCCTGAACAGGCTCTGGCCTGTTGGCCTACACAGTTGGATGAAAGGCCTCAGGATAATCGGTGAATGAATATTTTCGAAGCCCTGCGCACAAGCCACGAGACCCAGCGCGGCCTGGCAGACAGCCTGATCAAAACCTCTGGGGACAGCAAGGAACGCGACCTGCTGTTCAGGGAACTGCGGGCCGAACTTGCCGCCCATGCTGCGGCCGAAGAGCGGTTTTTCTATGTACCGCTGATTGCCCACGACATGACGCAGGAGCCCTCGCGCCACGGCATTGCCGAACACCACGAAATGGATGAACTGGTGGAACAACTCGAGGAGACTGATTTCAGCTCGCCCGCCTGGCTGACAGTTGCCAAAGAGTTGCACCACAAGATATTCCATCATCTGAATGACGAAGAGCAGGGCATCTTCCAGCTGGCGGGCAAGGTGCTGACCGAGGCCGAAAAGCTGTCTCTGGCCAAAGGTTACGAGGGTGAGTTCGTGTCGCAGCGCGTGAAAACCTGAGTTCTGGCCGGCGCGGCCGTTTTCACGGCAGCTTGGGCGCCGGCTTATTTTTCGAGATCCCGGGTTTCGGCCGCGACAAGTGGCGCCGGCCTGGCCATCGCGCCGACAAGCGCGGGTACCAATGCCAGGACGGCCAGGGCCAGCAGCGTCCCCAGCACCGCGGTTGATTCACGTCCCATGCCTGCCGCCACGCCCACGGCTGCCGTCAGCCACAGGCCGGCGGCCGTGGTCAGCCCTTTCACATCATCCAGCCGGTTTCCTTTGAGGATGGTGCCCGCGCAGAGAAAACCCACACCCGCGGTGATGCCCTGGATGACCCGGCTCATGTCGTCTGCCTGCATGCCGATTTGCTGCGACACCAGCACAAACAGGGCCGCGCCCATGGCCACCAGCATGTGGGTACGTACGCCCGCGGCCTTGCCCTGGTGCTCGCGTTCCCAGCCGAGCAGGCCGCCGAGCAGGGCCGCCACCAGCAGCCGCAGGATGGCGCGAGTCATCAGTGTGGGGTCGGTCAGGTCGGAAAATTCGGAAACGACGGTGTTGCCGACTTGTTGCCACCACGGGTTCATCTGGGTACTCCTGATCCTGGTTGGCTGCCCAATTTAGCCCGGCCCGGATGCGCGGAACATAGGCCAAAGCCTACAAAGGCGTGTCATCCACCGCCCGTTCTTCCGGGCTTCGGCCACCTTGTCAGGGCATCTTCTCGTCAGGCGGTGGTGCCGAGGCATCGCGCGGCCCGACGGTGCCCAGGTGGGCCTTGAGCGACTGGGGTTGTCCGGTCAGCAGTGCGGCGTAGTTGGTTGTGTTGGACAGCACTTTTTTTACATAGTCGCGGGTTTCGTGGAAGGGCACGTTTTCCGCCCAGATGGCTGCCTCGAGCACGGGCCCGTTGCGCCAGCTGCGCGGCCGCGCCGGTCCGGCGTTGTAGGCGGCGGCAGCCAGTGCCATGGAGCCGCCGAAGTCGTCCAGCGCGCGCTTGAGGTAGGCCGTGCCGATGACGATGTTGGTGTCGCGGTCGTTGATCTGGCCGGCGGTGAAACCCTTCAGGCCGATATAGCGGGCGGTTTCACGCGCGGTGGCTGGCATCACCTGCATCAGGCCCGAGGCGCCCACGCCGGAACGCGCATCCGTGATGAAACGCGACTCCTGGCGAATCAGGCCATAGACATAAGCCGGGTCCAGCCCGATGTCGCGGCTGCGCTGGAGGACTGCTGCGCGAAAAGGTGTGGGGAAGCGCTGCTCGAAATCGATCACCGTCGGCGTGCGGTCGCTGGAGTTGATGCAGCGGTCCCAGATGGCGCGGTCGCAGGCAAACTGGGCGGCGGCCAGCAGTTCGCGCTCGCCCAGTCCGCCGCGCTGGTGCAGGTTGGTGCTGTAGTTCCACTCGCGCACGCCTTCACTGCGCAGGCCGGCGCCGATGGCATAGGCAGCGCGGTTCAAGCCGGGGTTCAGGCGCGCTGTGTCCTTTTCTTCCGGTGTCAGCGGCGCAGGCCGTGGCGGCGCGGTGATTTTCTGGCCCAGCTCTTCCAGGGCCAGCTGTTCATAAAACCCGCGCACCGAGGCGATCGACTGCAGCAGGGCCAGGGCCTCGGCGCGCTGCGGCGACACCGGTGCGCTGGCAACCGGGGCGGGCGCATTGCTGAGCAGGCCGCGCGCTTTCCAGTAGACCCAGACCGGCTCCTTGCGGGCTTCTTCGCTCATGGCATTGATGGCGCCCAGCACCAGCGGCCAGCGCGGCGTGCTGCCGGCGCGCAGCGCGGCGCGCGCCTTCCAGCCCAGCAAGTCGTCGTTCAGGTCGGTGTCACGGCTGACTTTGGCAAAGTAGCCCAGCGCGTCATTGCTCAGGCGGCGCGCGGCCTGTTTGCCGATGACTCCCCAGACCCAGTTGCGTTCTTCGGCCGTGAGTTGCAGGCCCCATTTGTCTTCCAGCAGGCGTGCCGCGCCCTCGACGTCGCTGGTGGCCAGCTTGACCAGCGCCAGGGTGATGATTTCCCGGCGGACCTTGCTGATCGCAATCATCTTGCTGGCCAGGAACCTGGCTGGGCTGCTGTTGAGTTCCGTCACCAGGTGCAGGGCTTCCGGCGCGATGATTTCTACCGCATCGCGGGCAGCGCGCGGACGGTTCGCCTCCATCGCCAGCCTGGCTTTGAGCCACACATCCTGCGCGGTAAAGCTTTTGGTGCCGACCATCCGCGAGGCGGCCGACGTGCAGCCATCGCTTGCTTCGCGCTGCGCGAACCAGTTCTTGCGGACTTCATCGGCATCACGCTGAACCGCTTCAGGGTTGGTGAGGCTGTCGACCAGCAGGGCGTAGCAACGCACATCCTTGTCGTCCTGCATGCGGTAGTTCGGGTGTTCGGCGGCAAAGGCAGCCCAGTCACGCCGCTGGCCCAGCAGCAGCAGCCAGTCGTTGCGCAGCCGGTCTTCCTGGTAGCTGCCGGCGTAACGCGCCATGAAGTCCTGCACTTCCCTGGCACTGGCTTCACCCAGCCGTGCCCGCAACTCCCAGTAGGCCGCCCACGGCTCCAGCGCATGGCCCTGGGCTTGCGGCAGCAATTGAGCCAGCCGGGTTTTGTCACCGCGCTGGAAGGCCTTGTTCATCTCCAGCAGCACGTCATCGGCGCTGGAGCCGTTGTTTTGTGCCCATGCTGGCGTGAGCAGTACGCAGGCAGACAGACCCGGAATCAGGGCCTTCAGAATAAAGTTGGATAGCATCGGATCATTATGGACAAATTAACTGCACGAAGAGACCTGATTGAACAACGCCTGAACCTGCCCGACCGACTACAGCGCGCCGACCTGCTGCAACGGGTGATGCGGATCTGGCTGGTGGGTCGCGAAGACGCGGTGATTGGGGCTTACTGGCCGATCAAGGGAGAGTTTGATCCGCTGCCCGCGTTGTACCGCTGGCAGGAAGATGCCATTTTAAGCCAGGAATCGGAAGGAAATAACGGCCAAGCCCTTGAAGGACGGGCGGAGGCAGCTACTGAAAACATAGCAAACCGCTCGCCGCGCAAGATCGGCCTGCCGGTGGTCAACAAGGTCCACAAGACCCTGACTTTCCATGCCTGGTACCCGGGCTGCCCGATGGAAGAAGATGCCTATGGCATCCCCAAGCCCAAGGACACCGAAGTGATCGTGCCGACCCTGCTGTTTGTGCCCTGCGTCGGTTACGGGCCGGGCGGTTTCCGGCTCGGTTACGGAGGCGGTTTTTACGACCGCACGCTCGCGACGCTGCAGCCGAAGCCGTTCACCGTGGGGCTGGGCTACACCCACGGGTGGCTGCCGGATCTGGAGCCGGAACCGCATGATGTGCCGTTGGATGCGATTCTTAATGACAAAGGGGTGGTTTGGCCTGTGTGATTGTTGGCTTTTGTTGCTTGCATCACGCTGCGCTTGTGGTCTGTTCTGGACGACAGTAGGCGCAACTCCCCACTCCCACCCCTAACCCCTCCATCTCCCCGCTGGGCGATGGAGGGGGACTTCATTTGGCCGCGTGTGCTGCGTTCGCGTGCAAACATGACGGCCACGTTCTCCGACCTGACGCGCTGCGTGCGTCAGGTCTCCCCGTATCCGATCCCGTTCCCGCCCCATCCCCCCCTTCTGTATGCGCCGAGGAGCGGAGGTCCAGACGGATCAGGGCGAGCGATTGTTTGAGCGTAGCGAGTTCGAGCTCGACCCCGGCTGGACCGAGCACCGCAGGTTGCCCCCGTAGCGACAGCGAAGGGGGACGCAGGCAGCGGGGTCGCCTTTTCTTTGCTTACTTTCTTTTGGCGACGCAAAAGAAAGTGAGTAGCCGCCGGGCTACCCCCGGCTTGCCTGAAGCACCTCAGTCGCCTGCACTGGCGAAAGCCCTGACAGGCGCCGCTGCAAAACCAGCATGAACTCCAACGCCCCACCATCATGCAACTAGACCAAGCCCAACCCTTCCCCTACACCTTCAACCTGAAGTCCACTGCCCTCGTCATCATCGACATGCAGCGGGACTTCATCGAGCCCGGCGGCTTTGGCGAAAGTCTGGGGAATGACGTGTCGCTGCTGTCTGCCATCGTGCCGGCCTGCCAGGCGGTGCTGGCGGCCTGGCGTGACGCCGGCGGCCTGGTGGTGCACACGCGGGAGGCACACCGGGCTGACCTGTCCGATTGCCCGCCCGCCAAACGCCACCGCGGCAACCCTTCGTTGCGCATTGGCGACCCCGGGCCGATGGGTCGCATCCTGGTGGCCGGCGAGCCGGGCAACCAGATCGTCCCCGCACTGGCGCCACTGCCCGGCGAAATCGCCATCGACAAACCCGGCAAGGGCGCCTTTTACGCCACGCCGCTGCACGAACTGCTGCAGCAGGAAGGCATCACACACCTGGTGTTCATGGGGGTGACTACCGAGGTCTGCGTGCAGACTTCCATGCGTGAAGCCAACGACCGCGGCTACGACTGCCTGTTGCTGGAGGACTGCACCGAGAGCTACTTTCCGGCATTCAAGGCGGCGGCCGTCGACATGCTGCGCGCCCAGGGCGCCATCGTTGGCTGGACGGCCACCAGCGATCAGCTTCTGTCTCTGCTGGCGACCCCGCCGGCACGGCAACAACACTGCTAGAGTTTCGCCATGCACATTGCCGCCAGCCGTCTTCCTGCTCTTGCCGAGGCCTCCGCCCACCGTTCGCGTGCCGACGAGGTGTACGAGCAGCTCAAGCGCGACGTGTCCGAATTCAAGCTGGTGCCGGGGGATCGTTTCACTGAAACCGAGATCAGTGAACGCCTGGGCGTCTCGCGCACGCCGGTGCGCCAGGCGCTGTTCAAGCTGCAGCAGGAGGGCTTTGTCGAGGTACTGTTTCGCAGTGGCTGGCGCGTGTTGCCCTTCGACTTCAATCAGTTTGAAGAACTCTACGACCTGCGCATGGTGCTGGAGACCACGGCCGCACACCGCCTGTGTGACGCCGCGCTGAAAGTGGACAACACGCTGCTGGACGCGCTGGCGGCCATCTGGCTGGTCAGCCCCGAGCAGCGCAGCAGCGACACCGTGCAGGTGGCGCAGTGGGACGAGGCCTTTCACTGCGCGCTGGTGGCAGCGGCCGGCAATGCAGAGATGGCCCGCGTGCACCGCGATGTGACAGAGCGCATCCGCGTGATCCGCCGGCTCGACTTCACCAAGCAGCCGCGCATCGACGCCACCTACGAGGAACATGCCAAGATCCTCAAGGCCATCCAGCGCAAGCGCGGCGATCAGGCCGCCCTGCTGCTGCGTACCCACATCCAGACCAGCCAGGCCGAGGTGCGCAAGATCACCCTGCACCAGGTACACCTGGCGCGCCAACTGGGCGCCAAGGCGCGCTGAGCATTTACGGCAAAAAATATATAAGGGAAAAGAGCCTGTAACCCCTGTCCTGTATGCGCAAATAGCTATGTTTTTGGTAGCGCTGCCTCGAAGCGCTCCAGCTCTTCACCAAGGTTCCCCCGGCTGCGGAAATTCCGGCCGGCCTGGCCGTACCAGTACTCGGCATCTTCCAGGTCACCTTCCTGAAGATGCAGGATGCCGTGCAGCCAGGCGCCCAGGTGTGCGGGATCGTCCGGTATGTCTTGCACCAGACGGTGGGCTTCGTTCCAGCGTCCCGCGCGCATGTGGGTCAGGACCTGGTGAAGGAGGGTCATGGAGAACTCTTTTCTGATGGGAGGGCAGATCTGTTTATACGCGTCTTCCGTGGCCTTTTCAGGCCGCCTCAATTTGCTCGAGCAGGCCGTCAAAACTTCCGTACAGCGCGTCACCGCGCAGCAATCGGCGGCCCCCGTCATCGGTGACTGCGAGGGCTGGCACCCCCTGCGCGCCCAGGGCGTGCATCAATGCCTGCGCTTTCTGGATGCGCCCGGCATTGGCGGCCAGAAGTTCCGCGTCTGCTGCCGCCAGGCAGTCGGCCGCGATGCCCAACCCCATGTCGCGCAACAACCTCACCACAACGGGCGCGGTACTGGTGTCGAGCGCGTGCAGATAACGGGCTTCCTGCAAGACCTTCAGCACTTCCTGTTCGCGTTGCGGATCGCTCAGGGACACCGCTGTCAGCGCCAGCGTGGCGGCGGCCGAATCGAAGCGGCTGCCAGGTTTGCCCAGCACGTTCTTGCGGTACGCGTCAGTGAAGCGCTGGCCAGTGAGCTTTTCAATGCGCATGTCGTTGGACCACGCATAGTCTGCAAACGCGGCATCCAGGGTACGCCCGCCATTGCCAGCGAACAGCCCGGTGGGAGCCAGTTCCAGCTTGATGGCGCTGTGATGGCCCAAGCGCTGCATCGTCGGGGACGCACCGTAGCACCAGCCGCACAAGGGGTCGAACAAATAAGTGACGATGGTTTTTTGAAACGCGTTCTGCATGGTTCTGTTGCCTTCAAGTCATTGCCTGTGCCACGAGCAGGGTGTCGGTGAACTGCTCGAACTGCACAATTTTTCCGCTCTGCACCCGCCAGACATGCGCCACGCGCGCCTGCATGGCTTTGCCGGTCTTGCCGTAAGTGCCGTGGTACCGACCCAGGCCGACGATCCGGTCGCCGGCGTCCACCAGTTCCTGCAGTTCAAACCGGTAACCGATCCATTCGGAGCCGAGCACCTTGAAGACATGTTCAATGACTTGCTCAGGCCCGACCCATGTGCCCGCACAGGGAAAGCCGGCCATCTCGGTCCACAACACATCCGGGGAAACGTCGGCCATCATGGCGGCCATGTCCTGGCGTGTCGATGCGGCGTAGTGGTCGGCGATGATGTTCAGGGGGGTACGCATATATGTCCTCTTTTCAAATGGAGGCGCTGCACCCGGCAGGTTTTACCGGGCGCAGTGCGAAGCTCTGTCAGGCTGTTTGAATTACCACTTCATTTCGCCCTTGTTGACCTTGGCGCCGATATCCAGCGACATGGCGCCATCCATCACTTGCGGATAGGCCTGTTTCATGGCGTTGATCAGCTCCGCGCTGTTTTTGCTGGCGGCCAGGTTCTTCTCGAAGGTCTGCAGGTAGTCCTTCGTGAAGGCGATGGTGCTGGCGTCCACCTTGGTGCCTGATGCCATGTGGCCAGGAATCACCAGTTCGGGTGTCAGGGCTGCCATGTCGTCCAGCTGCGCCACCCAGGCGGCGCGTTCCGCGGCAGTCTGGCTGTCGGCCGTCCACACATGCATGCCGCCAAACACGCCGATGTTGCCCACGATGGCCTTGATGGATGGAATCCACGCATACGGACGGTGCGCCAGCAGGCCCTGGGTGCCGCGGATTTCAATGGTCTGGCCTTCGAGCTTGAGCGTGTTGCCTTCGATGGCGCGTGGCACCACCGGTTTGCGCGGTGCGTTGGCGCCCATTTTTGGCCCCCAGAAGGCCAGCTTTCCCGCCATCTTCGCCGTCAGTTTCTCCAGGACGGCCGCAGTGCTCACCACCTCTGCCTGGGGAAATATTTCTTTCAGGGTTTCAACACCGAAGTAGTAATCAGGGTCGGCCTGGCTGACGTAGATGGTGGTGAGCTGCTTGCCGCTGTCGAGCACATTGGCGGCAATGCGCAACGCGTCGGCCCGGGTAAAACCGGCGTCAATCACCATGGCTTCTTTCTCGCCATAGACCAGCGTCGAATTGACGTTGAAGCTGCTGCCGTCAGCGTTGTAGACCTTGACGGTGAGCGGCTGGGCCGCCTGGGCGCTGGCGAAGGTGATGGCGAGGGATGCGGCGATAACGGTGGTGCGGATCATGGTGAACTCCTGATGGGTTGTGGGAAAAGACGCTGTGAGGCGATGAAATGGACTGTAGTTGCAATATCCGTACAGATAAACCGCATAATTCGCGCATTACTGTTTCATAAATCGAGCAAATCATGGACCGTTTGACTGCGATGCGGGTATTTGTGGAGGTTGCCGACGCCGGCAGTTTCAGCGCGGCTGCGGACAAGCTGGACATGTCGCGCGCGATGGTGACCCGTTATGTGGGCGAGCTGGAACTCTGGCTGGGCGCACGGCTGTTGCAACGCACCACCCGCAGCGTCACCCTGACCGATGCCGGGGAGAGCTGCCTGCGCCGCAGCCAGCAGATGCTGGCGCTGATGGACAACGTGGAAGAAGAAACCAGCAGCCACGATGGCGCGCTGCGCGGACAACTGCGCATCACCTGCAGCGTGTCATTTGCGTATGCACAGATGGCGGCGGCGGTGACCGACTTCCTGCAGCAATACCCGCAGCTCAAGATCGACCTCAACGCCAGTGAGGGCGTCCTCAACCTGGTGGAGGCCCGCATTGACCTGGCCATTCGCATCAGCGCCGAGCCGGACCCCGCGCTCATTGGACGGGTATTGGCCCCCTGCGACTCCGTGTTGGTGGCCTCACCGGGCTACCTGGCCAGCTACGGGGTGCCGGCCTTGCCCGCTGATTTGGCGGCCCACCGTTGCCTGAGTTATGCCAATTTCGGGAAAAGCGTGTGGAGGTTCACCCGCGGTGAAGAGCAAGCCCAGGTGAGCGTGAGCAGCCACTTCAGTGCCAACGAGGCCACGGCCCTGATGCAGGCCGCGTTGGCCGGTGGTGGTGTGGCTTTGCAACCCACCTATCTGGCCAGCCCGCACCTGGCAGATGGCAGCTTGCGGGTGGTCCTGCCGGACTGGAAACTTCCCGGCATGTCGATACATGCGCTCTACACCTCACGCAAACATTTGCCGCCTGCGGTGCGCGCGTTGCTGGACTTTCTGGTGGACCGGTTTGCCACGGTGCCGTGGTAGATGGCGCATGCGCGTCCTGACATTGATGAGTAAAAGACGACCCAGCCCTTGTGGGATCTGCGCCAGCTGCTCATTTATCCATAGCAAATGGAGATTGAAGTGACGTGACCGGACGGATGTTTTTTGGGGAACATCTTCAGGCTGTGTTCATGCGGCAAAGCCCATCATTCGTTGGCGGCTTGATGTTGAGCCGCTTCACCGGAGTTCATCATGAATCAGGATCTCAAGGCTTTTGTATTTTCCGTGCTGCGTATTGTCCTGCCTGCCGTTTTTCTGGTGGCGGGGATGGCCTTCGTTTCCATCCCCTACACCCTGGGGCATCATCCGGGTGACCCGGTGACCACGCCTTCCGAAGCCTCTCGCCACATGACCTGAGCGTGCCGGGCCTTTGGTCAGGGCAAAGGCGTCCGCCTGCCGGGACGGACCATCCGCTGGCGCAGGCCATGCAGCACGGTTTTACTGAGGTGGAAGGGCACCAGCAGGCTCAGGCCGACGGCCACGGCAGCCAGCCAGTGAGCCGCGGCCAGCGGTGCAAACCCGAACGCCCGCGCCAGCGGCGGCACTGTGGTGATCGCGGTCAGCGCGAGCAGGGTGCCACCCAGCACCCAGAGGCTGACTGGCGTGAAACCGGACCACAGGCTGCGCCATGGGGTCTGGCTGGACCGGCTGGGCACAATCAGCGCGGCATTGGCCGTCACCAGCACCACAAAGGCCACCGTGCTGGCCATGCCGGCCGGAACGTCCTGGCCCAGCACCCAAGTATACAGGCCGACCACCACGGCCGTGACCAGTCCGCCCTGGACCAGGCTCAAGGCGACATGCCATCCAGACAGCAGGGGCTCGGTGGTCCGGCGCGGCGGTTGCGCCATCAAATCGGCGCTGCCTTCTTCGGCTTCGAACACCAGTGAACATGCCGGATCGATGACGAGTTCCAGAAAGGCAATGTGTAGCGGCGCCAGCACCAGCGGCAACCCGAACAGCACCGGCAGCAAGGCCAGCCCAACGATGGGCACATGGACGGCGAGTGTGTAGACCATGGCCTGGCGCAGGTTGGCGAAGGTGCGGCGACCCCGGGCAATGGCCTGCACGATGGAAGAAAAATCATCCTGCAGCAGCACCAGCGCGGCGGCTTCGCGTGCCACGTCTGTACCGCGTTGACCCATGGCGATACCGATGTGCGCTGCCTTGAGCGCAGGTGCATCGTTGACCCCATCCCCGGTCATGGCCACCACCTCGCCCTGGGCTTTCAGGGCCTGCACCAGCGCCAGCTTCTGCTGTGGCTTGACGCGGGCGAAAATGTTGACCGTCGCCACCCTCTGTGCCAGCGCCGGCGCATCCATGGCGGCGATGTCATCACCGGTGAGTACCGATGTACTTTCGATGCCGGCCTGCGCCGCGATGGCTGCGGCGGTGCGCGGGTGATCGCCCGTGACCATGACCACGCGGATACCGGCGCGCCGGCACTGTGCCACGGCAGCGGGTACCTCGGCCCGCAGCGGGTCGGCCAGGCCGACCAGCCCAACCCATTCGAAATCGAAGTCGTGCTGGTTCTCGGGCCAGTCGCTGCCGGGGTGGTGCCGGGCCCGGGCCACGCCCAGCACACGCAGGCCGCTGTCGGCCATGCGGTCGGCCTGCGCAGCGAGCTGGTCACGGTGCGCGTCGGGCAGGTGGCACAGCGCGGCCACGGCCTCCGGTGCGCCCTTGGTGGCGACGACCTCGTGGCCAAGCGTGGTGCTGCGCCACAGATGGCTCATGGCAAGGAGCTGGGGCGTCAGTTCGTATTCTCGTGCCAGTGTCCACTGCGGATGCAGGTGTTCGGTTCCCTCCAGCTGTTCGCCGGCCAGCGCGTGGAAGGCCCGCTCCATCGGATCGTGGGGATCGATCTCGCTGGCCAGGACAGCGTATTCAAGCAGTTCATGAAAGGGTTCGGGCAGGCCTGCCGGCGCCAGATTCCGCAGGTCCAGTGTCTGCTCGCCGACAGCCAGGGCCGCCACGGCCATGCGGTTCTCGGTCAATGTGCCGGTCTTGTCCACACACAGCACGGTGGTTTGCCCCAGGGTCTCGATGGCATTGAGTCGCCGCGTCAGCACCTGCTGGCCGGCCAGGCGGCGCGCGGCAAGCGCCAGAAACACGATCATGATGACCGGCAGCTCCTGCGGCAAAATGCCCATGGCCAAAGTGATGCCGGCCAGTATCGCGTCAAGCCAGCCGCCGCGCAGCGCCCAGAAGAGCAGGGTCAGGGCCAGGCACAGAGTCAGGCCGATCATGACCAGACGGCGTGTCAGCCGCGCCACTTCTTCACGCAGGGGCGAGGCCTGCAATTCAATGGTCTGCAGCGACTGCCCGATGCGCCCCAGTTCGGTCCGGCGTCCGGTGGCTGTCACGCGCATGACGCCCTGGCCCCTGACCACCAGCGTGCCGGCAAACATGCGCTCCCCAGGCAGTTGTTTGGCCACCGCTTCGGACTCACCCGTGAGCATGGATTCGTCGGTGGCCAGTTCGTGCGCCTGGAGCAGCTCGCCGTCGGCAGGCACGCGGTCGCCCTCGGCCAGCAAAAGCACGTCTTCGCGCACCACCTCCCGTCCCGGGATGCGCAAGGTCTGGCCGCCGCGCAGCACCAGGGCCCGCGGGCTGGACAGGTCGCGCAGGGCCTCCAGGGCGTTGTCGGTACGGCGCTCCTGCAACACGGTGATGGTCATGATGATGACCACAAAACCCAGCAGGATCAGCGCCTCATGGGCGTCTCCCATCGCGAGGTAGACCGCGCCGGCGCCCAGCAGCAGCAGGAACATCGGCTCGCGCACCACCTCCCAGGCCATGCCCTGCAGGGTGCGCCGCTGGCTGACGCCGAGTTCGTTGGGTCCTTCGTCGCGCAGGCGCTGCGCGGCCGTGGCGGGGTCCAGGCCCGTCGGTGTTTCGGGGTTCATGCGGTGTCGCCCGCCGCTGTCAACCTGCGCCTTGCCGGTGTCATTGTGCAAGTGTAAGGAGTCGCGGCTTGGTGACCGGATTTGAACCAGGCGCTAGATCAGCACCATACTGAAGTCGGCTTTGCTGACACTGCATTCCGGACAGGCCCAGCCTGCGGGCACCGCGGCCCAGGGCGTTCCCGGGGCGATGCCGTCTTCGGGTCGGCCGGCCGCCTCGTCATAGATAAAACCGCAGACGACACACATGTAAACGTTCATGAATTCCTCACTAAGGATAATTTTGGGGGGGCGGGACGCGGACCGTGTCAGTCGTCATCGTGTGCCCGGCTGCCTGCCGGGTTGGTGGAAATCAGGCCGTTCGGGGATTGCTGCCACTCCCAGGCACCGAAGGCCAGCACGGCGAGCAGCAGCAAGGCGGCCAGCCAGACGCGGTTTTTCTGCACCAGATCCGGCCCCTTGCCGGCTATCCGGCCGGTCAGCATGGGCAGGGCCTGGTTTTTGCGCCGCAGCAGGCTCAGGCCGGCGATGAGCGCCAGGTGGGCCAGAACGACAAACAGAAACGCCTCGCCAAAAAATTCGTGAACCTCTTCCAGCCAGTCGCCGCCGAGAAAGTCGCCCCAGTCGTTGTAGGTGGCATAACCGCTGAGCGTCAGCGGCACCACCATCACCAGCAGGGCCACCACGGCCAGCGCCATCAGCAGGTTCTGGCCCTGGCGCCAGTTGATGCCGGCCAATGATCGGCTTTGCGTGAGTGACCTCAGCCATGCCGGCGCGCCGGCCAGCTTGCGCCACATCAGGCCCAAGCCCACCTGACGCGGACCCAGCAGGCCGTACAGCACACGAAACACCAGCAGGCCGGCCATGGTGTAGCCGAGCGTGACATGGAGCAGCCGCCAGCTTTCGCCGTCAGCGGTCACGTAGGCGCCCAGAAAGCACAGGGCAAAAAGCCAGTGGAACATGCGCGTGGGCGCGTCGGTCACCCGGCGGCCCGGCGTGGCCGCTGCGGGCGCGGCCTGGGCCGTGGTGTGGAGGGAGGGGGTGGCATGCATGGTGGTTCTCCTAGTCGTTCCAGGCCCGGCGGTAACGGGCGTCGAGCCCGACCGGGAAGCGGATGTTGTCGTCGTTGTAGTCGCCCTTGTCGGCCGCGGTGTGGCAGGCCGCGCAATTGGCTGCACTCTTGACGCTGGCGTGTTTCCAGACGGCGGCATCGACCTTGCGGTGTTTGCGTTCAAACCAGGCCGAGCGGGTGATACGGTCCTGCGGCGGCTCTTCCGCCACGCGTTTGTAGGTGCCCGCGTTGACCTTCAGCCAGACACTGAGCTGTTGCACCGTGGCCGCGTCCAGCGAGGCGTCGGTGCCGTAGTGCTTGTCCAGGCCGGTCATGATGCGTTCCCAGGAGCGGGCAGGCAGCATGCCCGGCGGATAGGCGGTGTGGCAGGCGGCGCACTCCTGGGTGTAGGCCGCAGGCACGTTGCCCGGCAGCAAACGGCTGCTGTCGGCCCGGACCAGGGCGGGCAGCGCAGCGAGGGCAAAGGTGGCGGCGATCAGCAGGGAACGGACGGTGGGGAGGGTGTTCATGAAGAAACTCCGGTGGGGGAACTAGGGCTTGAGGCTGTTGAGGTAGGCCAGCACATCGGCCTTTTCACCAGCGCTGCATTCGCGGCTCAGCACATCCTTGCAGTTGCGGCGGAACCACTTGTCCACCTTGGCGGTGTCGGTGAAGGCCTTGGGGTTGAAGGCCGGGGCCAGCGGTGCAATCGATTTGCCGGTGCTGGCATGTTTGCCCTGCGCCGTGGGTGGCGTGCCGTGGCATGAGGCGCAGGACCATTCAGCGCCGTGCTTGGTGGTGAAAAAGGTCCGGCCTTTGTCGGCGTTGCCGGGGGTCCCGGCCTGCGCGCTCCAGTGGCGGAGCTGCTCTGCAGGCGTGGTGTCGGCCGCGTGGCTGGTGGCGGGCAGGAGCGCACTGGCCAGCGTGGCGGCCAGCAGCAAGGCTGCGGGAAAGAAGCTGCGGATCAGGGTCATGGCTGGGCTTTCTGCGTTGGAGGTGAGTGGGCGTTGGCGGGTGTGGCGGGCGATGGGATGTATTTTTGGCAAGGGCGCTTGAACCATTCCTGAAGGCGCCGTTCATCTGCGGTTCACAATGTGTGCAGGACAATCACGCCATGACCTCCGTCCAGCCCCTCCCCCTTGCCGGCAAACGCCGCCGTTCGCGGCCGGGCGGGCTGTGGCTGCTGCTGCTGGTGGGCAGCCTGGGGCTGCAGCCGGCCTGGTCCGGCAGCAAGGACGACCACAACCGTGCGCGGCAGGCGGTGCAGGCCGGCCAGGTGCTGCCGCTGCGCAGCGTGCTGGAGCGGCTGGAGCGCGAGCACCCGGGCCAGGTCATGGAAGTCGAACTGGAGCAGGAGGAAGGCCGCTGGATCTACGAAGTCAAACTGCTGCAGCCGCAGGGCCAGCTGGTCAAGCTCAAGCTGGATGCCCGGACCGCCGCCATGTTGCCCGGCAAGGGCGACAGCAGGAGCGACGAGCGCCGCAGCGGCCGTGATGCACTTCCCTGACACCCCGCTGCCGGCCCATGCGTATCCTCCTGGTTGAAGACGAGCCCACGCTGCGCGCCCAGCTGCGTGCCGGTCTGGTGGAAGCCGGCTATGCAGTGGACGGGGTTGACAACGGCCGCGACGCCCACTTCCTGGGAGACACCGAAGCCTTCGATGCCGTGGTGCTCGACCTGGGCCTGCCAGTGCTCGACGGCCTGACCGTGCTCAAGCGCTGGCGCGACGGCGGGCGAACGATGCCGGTGCTCATCCTGACGGCGCGCGACAACTGGAACGAAAAGGTGGCCGGCATCGACGCCGGGGCCGATGATTACCTCACCAAACCTTTTCACATGGAAGAGCTGCTGGCACGTGTGCGCGCGCTGATCCGCCGCGCCAGCGGCCTGGCCTCGGCGGTGCTGCAGTGCGGCGCGCTGGCGCTGGACACACGCAGCGGC
>NZ_JBAQYR010000044.1:0-2934 GCF_049790275.1 Polaromonas sp. | reverse complement strand
CTCCAGGCCCGACGTCCGGCCGGCGTGACGGCCGCGGCCACACCGGCGAGGCTCCACGCCGCTTCAACCAGCCGGCCCGCCAGTGCATCCTGCTGGGCGCCCAGGCCCGCGCGGCTCAGCAGCGATGCAGCCGTCAGCATGTCGACCGCCACATCCATGCGCAAATCGTCTCCAGAAGGCATGTGCAGGCCCAGCGTGCCGCCCAGGCCGCTGGCCCAGTTCATGGTGGTTTCAAAACGGGGAACAAAAAAAGTCTCGCCCGCCTGCGCAGCCCAGGCACGGCGTGCCTGCTGGATCAGCTGGGCGTACGGCAGCAACACCACAACCTCTGCCGGGTGGACGCCGCGCGCCCGCACCACTGCTGCCAGCTGGCCCATGGCCTGTTGCCAGCACAGCGCATCAGGCGTGGGCAATGCGGCGTCGGCGGTCGGGGCAGGTGGCATGGCGGGGTTTAGGGAAGACTGTTCGCAAGAAGGAAATGTGCAAAGTCCGTGAAATGAAGCGGGCGCGGTGGGCAAAAGCCGTGAATTGAATAATCACTATCGGAGCCATAGCCCCGGCGTGCCCGACCCGGCCACTTGCTTTCTGCCACAATGACTGCAACTTCAGACCCTAACGTATCGTAACCATCCTAACCAGACAAAGGAGCCGCCATGGCGAGCGAACTGATCAAACATACCACTGATGCCACCTTCGAAGCCGATGTGCTGCAAGCCTCCAAACCGGTGCTGGTGGACTACTGGGCCGAATGGTGCGGTCCGTGCAAGATGATTGCCCCGATTCTGGACGAAGTGGCCACCGGTTACGACGGCCGCCTGCAGATCGCCAAGATGAATGTGGACGAAAACCGCGACATTCCCGCCAAGTTCGGCATCCGCGGCATCCCCACCCTGATGCTGTTCAAGGACGGCCAGCTGGCCGCCACCAAGGTCGGCGCCATGAGCAAGGCCCAGCTGACCGCTTTCATCGACCAGCAACTGGCCTGAGCAGGCCATGCCTGAAGCCGCGAAGAACCCTGTCCCTGCACAGGTTCTTCGTGCGCCATCCCGCCTGAAGTGAGCCGCACACCCCCTGCCGGACCCGCATAATCCCCCTGATTTTCCTGTCATAATGGCCTTGTTCGCTGACCGGCTGCTGCCGGTTGGTTCGAGTTCCCGGTTTGTGAAGCCCCTCTAGCTTCCATTCAAACCTCCCCCGTTTTTTAAATGACTCCGCGAGGAGTTCACTTCACGCAAGGTTTCCCCATGCATTTAAACGAACTCAAGGCACTGCACGTGTCTGAAGTCCTCAAGCAGGCCGAGGAGCTTGAGATTGAAAACACCGGCCGCATGCGCAAGCAGGAGCTGATGTTCGCGATCATCAAGAAGCGCTCCAAAACCGGGGAAACCATCGTGGCCGACGGCGTGCTGGAAGTGCTGCCCGACGGCTTCGGCTTTTTGCGGGCACCGGACTCCAGCTACACCGCATCCACCGACGACATCTACATCAGCCCCAGCCAGATCCGCCGCTTCAACCTGCACACCGGCGACATGATTGAAGGCGAAGTGCGCACCCCCAAAGACGGCGAGCGTTACTTTGCACTGAACAAGCTCGACAAGGTCAACGACGGCCCGCCCGAAGCGAACAAGCACAAGGTGATGTTCGAGAACCTGACGCCGCTGTTTCCTCGCGAGCAGTTCAAGCTCGAACGCGACATCAAGGCCGAAGAAAACCTGACCAGCCGCATCATCGACATCATTGCCCCCATCGGCAAGGGTCAGCGTGCCCTGCTGGTGGCGCCGCCCAAGTCCGGCAAGACCGTGATGATGCAGAACATCGCCCACGCCATTACCGCCAACTACCCGGAAGTGGTCATGATGGTGCTGCTGGTCGATGAGCGCCCGGAAGAAGTGACCGAAATGCAGCGCAGCGTGCGCGGCGAAGTGATTTCCTCCACCTTCGATGAACCCGCCGCACGCCACGTGCACGTCGCTGAAATGGTGATTGAGCGCGCCAAGCGCCTGGTCGAGCTCGGCAAGGACGTCGTGATCCTGCTGGACTCCATCACCCGCCTGGCCCGTGCCTACAACAATGTGCTGCCCTCTTCCGGCAAGGTGCTGACCGGCGGCGTGGACGCCAATGCCCTGCAGCGCCCCAAGCGCTTCTTCGGTGCCGCCCGCAAGATCGAAGAAGGCGGCAGCCTGACCATCATCGGCACCGCACTGGTCGATACCGGCAGCCGCATGGACGAGGTGATCTTTGAGGAGTTCAAGGGCACCGGCAACTGCGAGATCCACCTGGACCGCCGCCTGTATGAAAAACGCGTGTTCCCGGCCATTCACCTCAATCGCAGCGGCACCCGCAAGGAAGAGCTGCTGCTGGCCCCGGAAATCCTGCAAAAGTCGCGGATTTTGCGCCAATTCATGTACAACATGGACGAAATCGAGTCCATGGAGCTGATGCTCAAGAACATGAAGGCCACCAAGAACAACCACGAGTTCTTTGACATGATGCGAAGGGGTGGGTAGCCCCCACGTTCGCTCACTGCGTGTAGCTCCCGAGGCCTTGCAGGCCGCCGCTCGCCAGAGGCGTCGCTTCTGTCGCCTGTCCAAAGCTGCTCAAGCAGCTTTGGAGCCGCAGGCTCCAGCCCCTCGGGGGCGCTGCGCCTGCGGACTGGCAAAGCCAGATCCGCGGCCCCGGTTGGCAAAAAATCATTCAAATCCGCGCTAAGTGCTTGATTTAATGGCATAATGCGAGGCTGTCCGGAAAGTGCTCAAAAATGGTTTGAGTGGCTCCCGAAACGAACAAGGAAAGATCATGAAAGAAGGCATTCACCCCAATTACCGCGAAGTTTGTTTCCTGGACATGTCCAACAACTTCAAGTTTGTGACCCGCTCCTGTGCCAACACCAAAGAAATGGTGAAGATGGAAGACGGCCGCGAACTGCCCCTGTAC
>NZ_JBAQYR010000043.1:0-8960 GCF_049790275.1 Polaromonas sp. | reverse complement strand
GCGGTAGCGACGGCGGTTTCCGCAGTCCTTACGGCGGCGGCGGTAGCGGCGGTGGCCGTTCCGGCGGCTCCGGCGGTGGACGCGGCGGCTACTAAGCCCTGACTCACGGCCTCTTCAGCTACTGGCTGAAGACAGCTTTAAAAGGCTTCAAGACTTCGGTTTTGAAGCCTTTTTGCATTGCAGCCCATGATCTATGGGCGTGAGCAGCTATAAATTCGGTAGCACTTTCAGTCGCCTAGCCTGGTTGCTGGCGGTGTTTGCGCGGCCTGCCCGCCAGCGCCTTGTCAAACAGGACGTTCGGCAACAGGCGAAGCAACTTGGCCACCAGACCCATCTGCCAGGGAATCACGCGGTAACTCGTGCCCGCCTGGATGGCTGCAAATGCCTTGTCGGCAAACGCAGCTGGCTGCATCAGGAAGGGCATCGCGTAGCGGTTTTGCTGCGTCAGCGGCGTGTCGATGTAACCCGGGCACAAGGTCACCACCTTCACGCCTGACGGCCGCAACTCACCGCGCAGGCTCTCGCAGTAGCTGATCACCGCCGCCTTGCTGGCACAGTAAGCGCCGTGTCCCGGCAGGCCGCGGATGCCGGCGACACTGCCAATGCCAACCAGCGTGCCCGAACCACGCCGCACCATCGCATCAACAAAGGGATGGAAAGTAGCCGCCAGGCCAATGTTGTTGGTGGCAAAAGTCTGCGCCATCACATCCAGGTCCGCGCGCACGGCCGTGTCCATGCCCACACTGATGCCTGCATTGGCAATGACCACATCAGGGACGCCCTGAGCGGTGATGCAGGCTTGACCAGCCGCCACGATGCTGTCGCTTACGGAGACATCTGCGCTGTAGATCTTGTAGCTGCCTGCGCTTATCCCGTGCGCCGAAGCCCAGGACTGGACCTCTTCCGTGCGCCGCGCCGCGAGTGCCAGCCGGTAACCCGCCTGAAAAAATCGCAAGGCCAGTGCCTGGCCAATGCCGCTGGAGGCGCCAGTGATAAAAACGAGTTTTGACATGAAACACTCCGGCTGGATTTGCGCTATCTGGCTTTTTTCGAAGGAAGGACAACGCGATCAGCGTTGTCAGGTGAACCAGGCGCGCATGGTGTCAGGGGACAGCGCCCGCAGCCTTGCGCGGCACCAGTATCCCCTTGACGTGGCCTTTGAGGTCTGCCACGCGGTCGAGATTGTCGTAGGCAAAAGTGTCGCCCGCAAATTCGTCGCTGCCGCGCGTGATGACCACCGGCAGATGGGACTTGACACGTTCGTCGTTGACAAAGACATGCAGGAATTCGCCGCTGAAAGTGAGTCGCGGAACCTCTTTGCCAGTGGCATCCACAGCGGCATCGCGCACCACGCGTGCATTGCCGATCAGCTGGACTTCCGAACCGTCGGCGTTGGTGAGCGCGCGGTCGCCGGTAGAGGTGGTGAGCCGTCCCTCCAGGCTGTAGCTGCGGATCAGTGCCTGGTCGATCTCCAGCGTATCGGTGTCGGGATAGTGACGCAGTTCGGTACCGGAAACATCGCTCTTGAGCTGGCCCGCTTCATCAAAGGTCTTGATGCCAAACTTGCGCATGTAGTAGTCTGGTTCGGCGCTGACCGCTTTCTGGCCGCCCTCGGGCGACAAGGAAGCAGGGGTGTTCCTGACCAACCAGTAGGTACCCAGGGCCAGCAGGCCCATCAGCAGCACAGGAATGTAGATGGCGCTGCGCTCCCACAGCAGTGACGCCTTGTCCAGTGCGACCCGCCAGGCCGGCACAGCGCCAGCGACAGGGCTGGCAGCCATCAGCACGTGTACTCCTGGAGCAGGCCGGCATAACGGCCACTCGCCACCATGAGCAGGTCGCAAAACTCACGCACCGCGCCGTCGCCGCCGCGGGCCTGGGTGACATGGGCGGCCAGGGCCCTGACCTCCACATGCGCGTTGGCCGGCGCGCAGCTGAATGCGACCCGGCGCATCACCGGCAGGTCCGGCCAGTCGTCGCCCATGAACGCCGCCTGCGACCAGTCGAGCCCCAACGCCCTGAGCGTGATCTCGGCCGCCGGCAGCTTGTCTTCGATGCCAAAGTGGACATGCACCACGCCCAGGGCCTGCAGGCGGGTGCGCAGCACGGCGCTGTCGCGTCCAGTGACCACGGCAGGTGTGATGCCCGCGCGCTGCAGCAGCTTCAAGCCGTGTCCGTCGAGTGAATTGAAGCGCTTGAGCGTCTCGCCCGCTGCATTGAAGCCGACCTGCGGTGTCGCCCGGGGATCGCCTTCCGGGTATTCGCCGAAATACAGCCCACCATCGGTGAGCACGCCATCCACATCAAAAAAAGCCACCTTCACCTGTTGCGCGAGCAGCAGCAGTTGTGGCGCGAAATTCAAGGCCGGCGAATGAGGTTTCATCGATGACATCAAATGACTTTGGCGCGCAGCAGGTCGTTGCTGTTGAGCGCACCGCACAGGATGCCCGCGTCGTCCACCACCAGCACACTGGTAATGCGGTACTGCTCCATCAGCGCAACCGCCTCTACCGCCAGCGCGCCGGCATGCAGCGTACGTGGATCGGGGTGCATGACTTCGGCGGCTTTGCTGGCCCGGAGGTCCACCCCTTTTTCAATCAGCCGGCGCAAGTCACCATCGGTAAAAATGCCGCGCACCCGGCGTGCATCATCGACGATGGCCGAAGCGCCCAGGCCTTTGCTGCTCATTTCGCGCATCAGTTCCGTAAAGCTGGCCCGCAAGCCAACCGCAGGAACGGTATCGCCGGTACGCATCACATCCTCGATATGCGTCAGGAGCTTGCGGCCCAGCGCGCCGCCCGGGTGAGAGCGGGCAAAGTCTTCTTCCCTGAAGCCGCGTGCATCGAGCAGGGCAACCGCCAGCGCATCGCCCAGCGCCATTTGCGCCGTGGTACTCGCCGTTGGCGCCAGGTTGAGGGGACAGGCCTCCACATCCACGGCACTGTTCAGGACAATGTCGGCGTGCTGCGCAAGCGTCGACCCGGCGCGGCCCGTCATCGCCACCAGCGTCACGCCAAGGCGCTTCAGGGCCGGCAGGATGACCGCCAGCTCCTCGACCTCGCCGGAATTGGAGATCGCCAACACGATGTCTCCCGGCGACACCATGCCGAGGTCGCCGTGGCTGGCTTCAGCCGGATGGACAAACATGGCCGGCGTGCCGGTGGATGCAAGCGTCGCGGAAATTTTCCGGCCAACGTGGCCGCTTTTCCCCATGCCCATCACCACGACCCGTCCCTTGCAAGCCAGTATGGCCTGTACCGCCTGCCCGAATTCGGGACCGATCCGGCCTTTCAGTCCAAGCACTGCGGCCGCTTCGATTTCAAGGGTCTTGTGGGCCAGCGCCAGCGCTCGCGCGGGATCAAATTTCGCAGGTTCAAAGCTCATGCCCGCATTCTATAGAGCCGCATCAGCGGAAGGGCTCAGGGGTGTATGGCCCAAATCCTGCTGGTTGCACTGCGGCACGGAGAAATGGATGGCCGCTGCCGATAAGCAACAACCCTTCAGCTACCATCGAAACATGACCGCGCTCGAACTCACACTGCTGTATTTGCTGGCTGCTGTGCTGGGTGTGGTTGCCTGCCGCACGCTCAAGCTGCCGCCCATGCTCGGTTACCTGGCCGTAGGCGTGGTGATTGGCCCGAACGCGCTGGCACTGGCCGAGAATTCCGACGGGGTGCGCCACCTCGGCGAGTTCGGTGTGGTCTTCCTGATGTTCGTGATCGGGCTGGAGTTCAACCTGCCCAAGCTGCGTTCCATGCGGCGCCACGTCTTCGGGCTGGGCCTGCTCCAGGTCGCGTCCACGATCGTGCTGGCCACCGTCGGCTCCCTGTTCCTGGCCGCGCTGGCGCCCAGCCTGTGGAAGATGTCCTGGCAGACTGCATTGGCGCTTTCCGGCGCCATTGCCATGAGCAGCACGGCCGTGGTGGTCAAGCTGCTGTCCGAGCGGCTGGAGCTGGAGTCCGAACATGGCAAACGCGTGATGGGCGTGCTGCTGTTCCAGGATCTGGCGGTGGTGCCCCTGCTGGTGCTGATACCTGCACTGGGCACTTCGCCCGACAAGCTGCTGATGGCGGTGGCCATCGCCGGGCTCAAGGCGACGGTGCTGGTCGGGCTGCTGCTGACCGGCGGCCAGCGCGTCATGCGCTGGTGGCTGACGCTGGTAGCCAGGCGCAAAAGTGAGGAGCTGTTTGTGTTGAACCTGCTGCTCGTCACACTGGCGCTGGCCTGGCTGACCGAGCTGGCCGGCCTGAGCCTGGCGCTCGGCGCCTTCATTGCCGGCATGCTGATTTCCGAAACCGAATACAAACACCAGGTCGAAACCGACATCCGGCCCTTTCACGATGTGTTGCTGGGCCTGTTTTTCATCAGCATCGGCATGCTGCTGGACTGGCGGCTGGTACTCGAGCGCTGGCCGCTGGTGCTGCTGCTGCTCACCGTGCCGGTGCTGTTCAAGCTGGTCATGATCACCGCACTGGCCCGGGCCCTGGGTGCCACCGCCGGCGTATCTCTGCGTACCGGCCTGTACCTGGCGCAGGCCGGCGAGTTCGGCTTTGTGTTGCTGACACTGGCGCAGGGCAACAACCTGATTCCCCCGGTGCTGCTCAACCCCATCCTGGCCAGCATGGTGCTGTCCATGCTGGCCACGCCTTTCATCATCATGTACAGCAACCGCATCGTGATGAAGCTGGTCTCCAGTGAATGGCTGCAGCAGTCGCTGCAAATGACCACCATTGCACGCAAGTCCATCAACACCGAGAGACATGTGATTGTTTGCGGCTATGGCCGTTGCGGCCAGAACCTGGGCCACATGCTCGAGGGCGAAGGCATTCCCTACATCGCGCTGGACCTGGACCCCGACCGGGTGCGCCAAGCCGCTGCTGCGGGCGATTCGGTGGTATTTGGTGACGCGGTCCGCCTGCAGTCGCTGATGGCCGCGGGCCTGGCGCGCGCCAGTGCCGTGGTGGTGACTTACCTGGACACGGCCAGTGCGCTCAAGGTGCTGGCCAACATCCGCACGCATGCGCCTACCGTGCCGGTGATTGTGCGTACTGTGGATGACCGCGACCTGGAAAAGCTGCAGGCCGCCGGCGCCACCGAGGTGGTTCCGGAGGCCATCGAAGCCAGCCTGATGCTGGCCAGCCATGCGCTGGCACTGGTGGGCGTGCCGATGCGCCGCGTAATCCGGGTGGTACAGGACCAGCGCGATGCGCGCTACAACCTGCTGCGTGGCTACTTTCGCGGAGCCGACGACGACACAGCAGGTGACATGGAGCAGGAACGCCTTTCCACCGTCACCTTGCCGCTGGGCATCAAATCCGTCGGCAAGCAGCTTGGCGAGTTTGCCTTGCATGCGACCGGCGTGCGCGTGGTCAGCCTGCGGCGCGGCAGCGGCAAGGCCCTGGAAGCGCTGGACGACACCCGGCTTCAGGGTGGCGACACCCTGGTGCTCTCGGGCCGGTCCGAAGCCCTGGCGCTGGCCGAGCAGAAACTTTTGCGCGGCTGACACCCATGCCGTGTCCGGACGGCTGATGGCCGGGGCGCGGGGCAAAATGGTGGCCCGCAGAACTTCCGAGTAAACCCATGTCCGCCTCGAGCGACTCCTTCAACTACGGCCCCTACCTCCGCAGCCACATCCGCACCGTCCCTGACTGGCCTGCGCCGGGCGTGCAGTTTCGCGATATCACGCCGCTGCTGCAGGACCCCAAGGTTTTTCGCGTGCTGATCGACGCTTTTGTGCACCGCTACATGGACCCGGCCCTGCGCCCGGACGTGGTCGCCGGGCTTGATGCGCGCGGCTTCATTCTTGGCGCCGTGGTGGCTTATGAACTCAACATCGGCTTTGTGCCCATCCGGAAAAAAGGCAAGCTGCCTTTCACCACCGTGCAGGAAACCTACGAACTGGAATACGGCAGTGCCACTGTCGAGCTGCACACCGATGCAGTCAAACCCGGCGACCGGGTGCTGCTGATCGATGACCTGATCGCCACCGGCGGCACCATGATGGCTGGCAAGAAACTGCTTGAAAAACTGGGCGCCCGTGTGATGGAAGGCGCCGCGATTGTGGACCTGCCGGAACTCGGTGGCTCCGACAAGTTACGCGCCAGCGGGCTGCCGCTGTTTACCCTGCTGGATTTCGACGGGCATTAAGTCGTCGCGCGAAATACTACCAATTTGATAGCTGGTAACGCCCGCGGAATAAGGGCTGAAGGCCTGTCTGACTCTTCATTCAGGCGCCGGCACCCTTTTGCCGAGCGCCTCCTGATCAAATCAGGTCGCCATATTGGGTGGCACTCAGCGCGGGCACCGTCACCGGCGTTTCGGGCATCTCGGTATCTTCAAACCCTGTCAGCAGGGTGTAGGAGCGCGAAGCGCTTCGTTCACTTTTATCGGCCTGGCCTTTGTCGGGACGCTGCTGCGGCATGCCGCTGGCTGATGCAGCGGCAAGGGCCTGCTTGAACGCCGTCACCTCATCGGCCTGAATGGGTTCATGACGCTTGGGCAACGGAGCCAGAGGGGTGACAGCGGCCGGTTCGGCCATCGCCGTCGCAGCAACCACCGGTTCCGCAACGGCAACTTCGGCAGCGGCCGTTGCAGCAACCGGCACCGGACCAGCCGCCATGGCAGGCACCGTTTTGGCAGTTTCGGCGTGCGAGGGCTGGCTGGCAGCAACGGCATGGGCGCTGGGGCGAGGAGGCCGGCCAACGGAAACCAGCTCGTTCATGCGCCAGTAGACCGCCGTCACCCGGATGTTGTAGCGCGACTTCGCGCTTTGGGCAATCAGGACTTCGATCTCCGCCAGGCGTTCGGTCTGGCCGCCAAACTCCTGCGCCAGATCCATCATGACCATGAACTGGTCACCGCGCGGATCCAGTGAAAGCACCTTGAATTTATAGCTGGCCGACAGCACACCGGCGCGGATCATGGCCTCGCGCACAGCGGCGTACAACAGCTCCCTTTTGGCATGCCTTTGGGTTTTTTGCCCGCTTTGCTCGGACGGGTTGTTCAGCGGCACGGGCACCGATGCTTTGGGCCGTGCACCAGCCACCGGGCGGGTACGCTCGTCACGAGTCAGGCCGGAACTGTCGCTGTCAGGGTGTGCCTGGACGGAAAGACCTTCGTCTTCACTGGATTTACCGGAGAACCAATTAAAAAGTGACATCAACTGCGCCTGAAAAACGATAGCCGCGCATGCAGCGATCAGGGTTGGTGTTGCGAAGAAAATTTGCGCAACGTCTTCGTCCAAGTTTACTGAGTCCTGCTCTGAAACCTGCCTGCGTTGGGCGGGCCGAACTCACCGCCGGGAGATTCCGGCACGCATCCCTGCAATAAATCACGCTATCGCGGTTTGAGTGCACAGCGTGTAACGATTTTTTCTGACCGCCTTGTTGCCGTCCCACCACTGCTTTTACATCCGGGGAACGGCAGCCTGTCAATTCAGGTCACCGCCACACGTTTGGGCCGGTTGTAAAGACGTTTGGCCAGCACCCCGCCCATGGCCAGCGCCAATTCAAGTGCGATGGGGCTGTGGCGGTTCGACAGCTCCTTGAAACGCAAGGCTGTCAGGCACCAGAGCTTGCAGGCATTGGATGCCTGCACCGTGGCGCTGCGCGGCAGACGCGAGAAAAATGCGCCTTCGCCCACCATTGACCCGGCGGCGACCATGGCGAGCCGCACGCGGCCCTTGTCGTCCTCGTAGTGCACGCTGAGTGTGCCGCTCTCTATGAAATACAGCGTCTGATCGGCCGATCCCTGCTCGATCAGCGACTGCCCCTGCTGCAAGGCAAAAGGCTGCATGTAGGTAGCAAGCACTTCCCACTGCTGCGAATTGAACTGGCAGCGCAGGGCATCGCTCGCATGGCTGTGCGCAATGGCGCTGGCCAGGCCCTGGATGTCAAAGCGAACCGAAGTCGGGAGGGGTGCGTTCATGGTGAATGGAAGATAACCTTCAGGACGACCACGCCGCAAGGGACGTTAACTCCCGTTTACACCTGATACATCGCACAAGGCACATGTATCCCGTTCACGCCGATAGTTGGCGTGCTACTTGCCGATGCAGAATTTCGAGAAAATTTCACCCAGCAGGTCATCGGGCGTGAACTGGCCAGTGATGGCACTCAACGCATTCTGGGCCTGCCGCAAGTCTTCCGCCAGCAGGTCCAATGCGGGCACCGGTGCGCCTAGCTGTGCCGCGGCTCGCGCCAGTTGCGCGTCGACCTGCCGAAGGGCGCGCACATGGCGCTCCCGCGCCATGAACACGCCTTCCGGTGCCGCCTGCCAGCCCACGACCTGCAGCAGCTGCTGGCGCAACTGCTGCAAACCGGCGCCGGTTTTGGCAGAAATGAGAACGCCCGAAGACACCGTAGCCAGAACGCCGGGGCCTGCCAGGTCCGCCTTGTTCCAGACATCAATCACCGGCGTGTTTGGAGGCAGCCTTTCAGCGATGGCGTCCGCGATGTCTGCATCTGCCGCTATGTAATTCATGGCGATGCGCAGGTCCTCCGGCGTTTGCTGGCGCGTCAGGTCATGCAGGAACAGCACGGCATCGGCACTCTGGATTTCCGTCCACGCGCGCTCAATGCCAATTTTTTCCACTTCATCAACTTCGGGCAGCAGGCTGTCACGCAGGCCCGCGGTGTCCACCACATGCAGCGGCACGCCATCGATCTGGATCAGCTCGCTGACCTTGTCGCGCGTGGTGCCCGCCACCGGTGTCACGATGGCCAGCTCGGCTCCGGCCAGCGCATTGAGCAGGGAGCTCTTGCCGGCGTTCGGCTGCCCGGCAATGACGACCTTGATGCCTTCACGCAGGATGGCGCCCTGCTGCGCGCGCTGCAGTACGGCGGCCAGTGTCTGCTGCAGCCGGTCGAGCTGGCCTTGGGCATCGGCCTTCTGGAGGAAGTCTATGTCTTCTTCCGGAAAGTCCAGCGTCGCTTCCACCAGCATGCGCAGGTGCACCAGCT
>NZ_JBAQYR010000042.1:0-11713 GCF_049790275.1 Polaromonas sp. | reverse complement strand
GGCAATGGCTGGCTGCTGCCCGCCGGCCCCTTGCGCGAACCCTGGCCGGCCCGCCGCAAGCGCGGCGTTCGTGCCGGCGGACGCGGCATCGACCTGGTGCTGCATACCGGCGAACACGCTGCCTTTTCGGGTTTCGGTTCGACACGGCGCCTGGCCGACCATGCGCTGCGCGCCGACGGCAGCCGCGTGCCGCTGGAAAGCCTGGCCGGCCAGCCGCTGCTGGCACTGGCAGGCATTGCCAGACCCGAGGGGTTTTTTGCGATGCTCAGAGGCCGTGGCCTGCAGTTGGCGGAAACCCGTGCGCTCCCCGATCACTATGATTTTGATAGCTATCCACGCCCGGAGGACAGGGGCTACACCGTGATTTGCACCGAAAAAGATGCGGTCAAGCTGTTTCCCAGGCAAGCCAATGTACTGGCCGTGCCGCTGGAATTCGCACCCGAGCCGGCATTTTTCAGCGCCTTCGACGCCCTGCTGGCCCCCCTGCTTTCTCCATTACCATCCTCCCATGGACACCAAACTGCTTGAACTGCTGGTCTGCCCCGTGACCAAGGGCCCGCTGGGTTATGACCGCGAAAAACAGGAGCTGATCTCGCGCAGCGCGCGCCTGGCCTACCCCATTCGCGACGGCCTGCCGGTGATGCTCGAGAGCGAGGCACGCACCCTCACAGACGAGGAACTCGGCCTGTGACCCTGGATGCTTCCGGCGGGGACCCCGGGCTGTGAGAGCGAGCCCGGCATGAGCTTCACCGTCCTCATTCCTGCGCGCCTGGCGTCCACCCGCCTGCCGAACAAGCCGCTGGCCGACATCGCCGGCGTGCCCATGGTGGTTCGCGTGGCCCAGCGCGCCCTGCAAAGCGGTGCAGCACGTGCCGTTGTGGCAGCGGACAGCCCCCGGATCATGGAAGCCTGCGCGGCTTTTGGCGTAGCCGCCGTGCTGACGCGGCCCGACCACCCGAGCGGCAGCGACCGGCTGGCCGAGGCCTGCGACCTGCTGGGCCTGGGTGACGCGGACTGCGTTGTCAATGTGCAGGGGGACGAGCCGCTCATGGCGCCAGCCCTGATCGACGCAGTGGCCGGCCTGCTGATGCAGCGCGGCGACTGCGCCATGAGCACGGCCGCCCACGCCATCGACAGTGTGGAAGAACTGCTCAATCCGAATGTGGTCAAGGTGGTGCTCGACGCACGCAGCACCGCGCTGTATTTCAGCCGCGCGCCGATTCCTGCTGCCCGCGATTTTTCCGGCCAGGCCTGGTGGCAGGCGGACCGGGCAGCGGGTGCGCTGCCGCCGCCGTTGCGCCACGTGGGCATCTACGGTTACCGCGTCGGTTTCCTGCGCCAGTTTCCCGCGCTGCCGCAGGCTCCGCTGGAGCAGCTCGAGCAGCTCGAGCAGTTGCGCGCGCTCTGGCATGGCCACCGCATTGCGGTGCATGTCACCACGCAGGCACCGGGTCCCGGTGTCGATACGCCCGAAGACCTGGAGCGTGTGCGGCAGCTGTTTGTGTAAGCTGCGCGCAGGGGGACGCGTGCTATCCTTCGACTCAAAATAATGTGAGGCTGGGGCCGGCATCAGGCCACCCGCCCGCTGCTGAATTCATAAAAATCCAAGGACATCCATGAGACTGATTTTGTTGGGCGCTCCGGGCGCTGGCAAGGGGACACAGGCCACCTTCATCTGCCAGAAGTACGGCATCCCCCAGATTTCCACCGGCGACATGCTGCGTGCCGCCGTCAAGGCCGGCACGCCTCTGGGCGTCGAGGCAAAAAAGGTCATGGATGCCGGCGCACTGGTCAGTGACGACCTGATCATCAACCTGGTCAAGGAGCGTATTGCCCAGCCTGACTGTGCCCAGGGTTTTCTGTTCGATGGTTTTCCGCGCACCATTCCGCAGGCCGATGCCATGAAGGCAGCCGGCGTGAAGCTGGACTATGTGCTGGAGATCGACGTGCCTTTCGAAGCCATCATCGAACGCATGAGCGGCCGCCGCTCGCACCCCGCGTCGGGCCGCACCTACCACGTCAAGTTCAACCCGCCCAAGATCGAGGGCAAGGACGACGTGACCGGCGAGCCCTTGATCCAGCGCGAGGACGACAAGGAAGAAACCGTGCGCAAGCGGCTTGAGGTCTACAGCGCGCAGACACGCCCGCTGGTGGACTACTACTCGAACTGGGCCAAGGCCGCGCCGGATGCCGCCCCGAAGTACCGTGCCATCAGTGGCATGGGCAGCGTGGACGACATCACCACACGGGCGTTCAAGGCCCTGTCGAGCTGATCGCTGCCCGGGCCGCCGCAAGGCCCGCTACGCCAGATCGGCAACAGGCCTCAGGTGATCAGCTCAAGCAGCAGGTTCACGCGCGCTTTCACCGGGCTCAAGCCCTGCGAATCGGGAATGGCATTACCCGCCTTGGGGAGAACCCGGCCTTCCAGGCAGCGCGTGGCACGAACCACCCGCACGCCCGCAGCCTGCGCCTGCAGCAGCGCCGCTTCCAGCGCATGGTGTAGCGTGCCGTTGCCAGTCCCCGCCACCACCAGGCCCTGCACACCACTGGCCACCAACGCCTGGACCACGGCAGCGCCGGCGCCGGCGTAATTCATGACAATCTCGACGCGCGGCCAGTTGTGTCCATCGTCTTGAAGTGCTATGTTTTTCATAGCTGTTGACGCTTGACCGGTATGGGTTTCTGGCCAGTTTCGCAACAAGCGCAAGCGCCCTTCCTCGACATACCCCACCGGTCCTGCGTCGCCCGAGCTGAAGGCATCAAGCCGGTAGGTGTGCACCTTCTGCACGTCTCGCGCACTGTGGATGACGCCGGCACACACCGCCAGCACGCCGCGCGCGCCGGGGTGCGAGGCAAGCGCCACCGCGTCCAGCATGTTTTGCGGACCATCGGGCGCCAGTGCCGTGGCCGGCCGCATGGCACAGGTCAGCACCACGGGTTTGCCGGGGTCCAGCAGCGCCTGCAGGAACCAGGCGGTTTCTTCCAGCGTGTCCGTGCCGTGCGTGATGACCAGGCCCTGGACATCGGCCTGCGCCAGGAAATGGTTCACTCGCACCGCCAGCCGCGCCCACACTGCAAAGCTCATGTCCTTGCTGTCTACCTGGGCCACCTGCTCGGTCAGCAGCTCGCAGGCACTGCCCGCAAAGGCCGGAATGACAGCCACCAGCTGCTCGATGCCCACCTGCGCAGCGGTGTAGCCGGTATGGTCGAAGGCGCTGGCGGCAGTGCCCGCAATGGTGCCGCCGGTGCCAAGAATCACGATTTTTTTCTTTTTCATAAACGCCCGCTCTTGCATTCTTCAAAAAACTGGATGAAAATACAGTTACTGGATATTAAGACAGCTCACCAGGATTCCACTTCCCATTCTGGACGATGGAAACCCCTGTTTTGCAAGGAGTCCCCGCCATGAGCAGCTTCAACGATTTTTCCGAAATGCCCAAACTCACTGCACGCCAGCAGCAGATTCTTGAACTGATTCAAAGCGCCATCGCCCGCACCGGTGCACCCCCGACGCGTGCTGAAATCGCCAATGAACTCGGTTTCAAGTCCGCCAACGCCGCCGAGGAGCACCTGCAGGCACTGGCCCGCAAAGGCGTGATCGAACTGGTCAGCGGCACTTCGCGCGGCATACGCCTGCGCAGCGACACCCTGCGCTCCATCAACGAATCACGCATCAAACAGTTTTCCCTGCCGTTGCAAAGCCTGGCCCAACTCGCCCTGCCTCTGGTGGGGCGGGTTGCTGCTGGCAGCCCCATTCTCGCGCAGGAGCATGTGGACCATACCTACTATTTCGAAAGCAGCCTGTTCCAGCGCCAGCCCGACTACCTGCTCAAGGTGCGCGGCATGAGCATGCGTGATGCCGGCATCATGGACGGTGACCTGCTGGCCGTGCAGCAGGCCAAAGAAGCCAAGAACGGCCAGATCGTCGTGGCGCGCCTGGGAGACGAAGTCACCGTCAAGCGTTTTCGCCGGAACAAGAACCTCATTGAGCTGCTGCCTGAAAACCCGGATTTCAAAATCATCGTGGTGGAGCCCGGCGAACCCTTCGAAATCGAAGGGCTGGCCGTCGGCCTGATCCGCAACACCATGCTGATGTAGTCCCCGATCGGGTGGCCCGTGGGCATGGGCCGCCTCCCTTTTTCCGCGCAGCAGGTGGCGGGCGTTTGGTCGCGTGGACCAACACCCTGGTGCAGCGGATGTTCCGATGTGTCTGCAATCCTGCCTGTGTTTATCTCTACTCCAGGAGTTCTCATGGGAATCGCTGTTTTTTCACGTTCGCCTTTTCGCTCACCGGCTCTTCGTTCATCGCTTTTGTCCGTGCTGCTCTCGCCCCTGCAGGCACTCGCCTCTTTCCTGCGGCCGGCCCAGCCTGCGGCCACCCTTCCTGCCTTTGTCGCCATCGCCCGGCGTCCGGCCGCGGATGGAGCTGAAAATGCTACAAAAACAATAGCTACCGGCGCCCGTCATACAACGGCAGCGGGCCAAAAACCTTGCCAAACCCTGGCCAAGGCCACCTCGCCCCGCCGCCTGAAGATCGTTCGCGAGCTGGAGGCCGGCGTCAGCCCCTCATGTGCCGGCCGCATGGTCATCTCGGGCCGCATGGCCGATGTCTGTGCCGAACTGGATCGCATGGCGCAAAGAGAAGCTGCCCTCCACGCCGCCTGCTAACGCGCCAGCGGAGCGAAGCTTTTGCGCCCGATGCCGTCAACTGGCTGGTGGCCTTCGCCATCATCGCGTGGCTTGCGGTTGCCCATGCCTGCCAAGGGCTGCTGACGTCCCCTCGCGGAGCAAGTTCTTCGCCGTCGCACCCGGCGCACCCCGTCAGGGGAAAACTTGCAGGCACAATATCGGCATGAATATTGTGATTCTTGACGACTACCAGGACGCGGTGCGCAAGCTGCGCTGCGCCGCCAAGCTCGATGCCTACCAGGCCAAGGTCTATACCAACACCGTGAAGGGTATCGGCCAGCTCTCGGTCCGGCTCAAGGATGCCGACGTGATCGTACTGATCCGCGAACGCACGCATCTGCAGCGCCAATTGATCGAAAAACTGCCCAAGCTCAAGATGATTGCGCAGACCGGCCGTGTGGGCAGCCATATCGATGTCGGCGCCTGCACCGAGCGCGGCATTGTCGTCGCCGAGGGCGTGGGATCACCGACAGCACCGGCAGAGCTCACCTGGGCCCTGGTCATGGCAGCCATGCGCCGCATCCCCCACTATGTCTCACACCTCAAGCATGGCGCCTGGCAGCAGGCAGGCCTGAAAAACGCGTCGATGCCACCCAACTTCGGCATCGGTTCGGTGCTCAAGGGCAAGACTCTGGGCATCTGGAGTTACGGCAAGATCGGCCAGATCGTTGCCGGGTACGGCCGGGCTTTCGGCATGCGTGTGCTGGTGTGGGGAAGCCAGGCCGCACGTGCCCGTGCGCAGGCCGACGGTTACGAGGTGGCCATGTCGAAGACGGAGTTTTTCGAAGACAGCGACGTGCTCAGCCTGCACCTGCGGCTGCACGATGACACCCGGGGGGTGGTAACGCTGGACGACCTGCTGCGCATGAAACCCACGTCCGTGCTGGTCAATACCTCCCGCGCCGAACTGATAGAGCCGGAAGCGTTGATTGCCGGGTTGAACCGTGGCCGTCCGGGGCTGGCAGCCGTCGACGTGTTCGAATCCGAACCCATCCTGCAGGGCCATGCGCTGCTGCGCCTGGAGAACTGCATCTGCACACCGCACATCGGTTATGTGGAGCAGGAAAGCTACGAAATGTATTTCGGTGCTGCCTTTGACAACGTCGTCAACTTCATCAAGGGCACACCCACCAACATCGTCAACCCCGGTGCATTGCAGGTGCGGCGCTAGCACCCGGGCTGTCCCACATCTGACGGGTTGAACACCGGGCCAGTTAATGCCGCGCGGCCTGCAGCGACGACCCGGACAGGTCGAAGTCAATCAGGTTGCCCTCTTCCACAGCCGCTGCTGTGCCTGCTTCTGCGTCTTCCTGCTTTGGCAGTCGCAAGGAAACCGGTACGACCGGCAGCGTGACCAGTGCAGCGACTGGATCCCTTCCCAGGCTGTCCAGGTCAATATCCAGGGTCGGCAGGTCCTGAGCGGGCGTCAGCGTAATCGGCGGCAAAGCCAGATCCCTCGCGGTTTGCCTTTCCCCCTTGCGGTGGTTGGAGCCCGCTGGCGCCCCCATCGGCGACGAGGGCAGATCGAAATCCAGCAGGCTTTCGCCGGACGCAGGCTGTGTCTGGACAATTTCCTTGGCAATGCCGTAGAGGAAAAGCAGCTCACGGTAGGCCTCCAGGCCAAACGGTTCAGTCTGGGCCCCCAGCTTGCGGAAAACCGACTCCTCGATGACCTGCAGCACCTCCGGGGTTGGCCACAGCGCCACAATGCGCGCCAGCACCGCCTCGTAGGACTCGAGGCCCTGGCTGGCCCCTGTGTACGACTCGAAAGGAGGAATGTCGGCATTGAACAGGCGGTTGAATTCCCCGCGCAGCTCGTCGAAATCAGCGCGGCGCTTCAGCTGGTGGTACAGGCCGAACAAATCGAGGTAAATCAGCGCACTGGTCTGAACGTCTTCGCCGATATGATTGCGCAGCACCTCCACAGCCTGGTCATGACGCCCCACGGACATGAAAAATTCAGCCTGGTGCTGGACATCGAAAAGCTCCTCGGCTTTGACCGAGCGTGGTGTGTGCGGCATGCTCAGTGCGAAATCCCCCCGGTCGCGGCGCGACAAAGGAGGTGGCGGTGCTTCGGATGAAGCGCGTGCGGCCGGCCCTGAAGGCCCTCGCCCCCTGTCACCCGCCTGCATTTTCCGGCCTTGCGGCAGCGGATAAAGCAGGTCGCTGTCCGCAGGAAGGCTGTCTTCCCCTGGCCTGGCATCGCCCCTTGCACCACCGGCAAACCAGTCCATCCGGGCCGGCTTTTTCCTGCGCCACCAGGGACCGCCGGGCTCGGCCGCATCACGTCCAGCATACCGGCGTCGCCCCAGGTAAATGCCACCTGCCACACCCAGCACCAAGGCGACAAGCCCTGCATAAGTCCAGGCCTTGGCTTCGCGCTGCTGAAGCTGGAGCTGCCCCTGCAGCTTCGCCAGCGCCTCCTGGTTGGCCTTGGTATCCATACTCAGGCGCTGCAGGTCCGCTTCCATCGAACTCATCTTTTCCGCGTCCCGGAGCACGTCCTCAGGCTCGGCCGTCAGCGCCTTCCACATCGCGGCAGCCAGCGCGCGCTGGCCCGCGCTGGCTGCAGGCAGGCTTTGCAGTTCGCGGGAAATCCTGAGTCGCGGCAGCGGTTCCAGCGAGAGGTTCAGCGGCTCCAGCGTGAGCCGTGCCACCGGTTTTGCAGGGGTTCGCGGCAAAGCCGTCGCCACGGCTGGCGCTGCAGCATCTGTCCTTCGGACCGGCTGCACCGGGCGCCGTGGCGTTGCGGGACGCTCCCCCTTGTCCAGAGCCGGCGGAAGGGTTTCCAGGGCTGGCGGGTTGGCGGCGAGTCGCGCGGGCGGCGCAGGCAGGGCCGCTTGTTGCGGCGCAGGATCCGCGAGCAGCACGTAACGCCGTTCCGTGCTGATGGCGCAGCCGGCGCGCACATGCAACGTGACCACCGGTTCGTCCACCACTGTGGTTGACCGGATGCGGATCAGGGCGTCTCCGCCTGGACCTGCCTTTTCGAGAGAAACGCGAATTCGGGAATGTTCCACCCGGCTGTCCGAGTAGAAGACATCGGCGCGTACACAAGCCGCCGGAAGCAATTCAGCGTCGTCAAGTACCACCCGAATGGCAATGTCCAGCGGACGGCCCAGTAGAGGTGCCCCTTCGCTGCGGCCCAACGACAGGGCCATGCCGGCAGAACTTGCGCTCGCTAGCAGCGCCGCCAGCAACAAGCGTGACGCAGTCAAGAATTGAAGAAGAAAGTACGCATTTTTACATTTTGACACATACCGTCAGGCAAGAAATGCAACCCGGAAGATGAATTGCCGGCAAGCTTCGAGGGATCTGGGAAAAGCCTGGTGGCGGGCTAACTTCCCGCCTCTTTCTCAGGGCTTCAGCGCAAGCGGCGATGAGCCTGGCCGGCCTTCAGGATCTGGATTTGTCGAAGTCATCGGGCCGGTAGCCCGTGTCGTAGTCGTCAAAATCGACCAGCGAATCCAGCCCGGTGGGCTTCGAGGAGTCTGGAGGCCTGGACAAGGGCGCGGAAACGGAAGCGGCGCCAGCACGCTCGCTTTCCCTCAGCCTGGCCGCATGGAGCAGCTCCGCAAGGCTGGACGCTGTGCCGGCACGCTCAGCCTCCCTTCCGGCGTCCCGCCCTGTTGATGACGTCCGGGTACGCGTGCCGCTGCCGGCCGGCAGGTTGGCGCCGTCAGCAAGCTTGCTCAGGTCGATATCCAGCCCCAGTCGCGGGGAAGACCGGGGTTGCATGGCCAGTTCAGGCCATTGCGTGTCGCCGCTTGCCGTGTAACCGGAGTCAAGCTCGATGAGTTCACGCACCACGGCGTACAGCAGCAGCAATTCCCGGTATTCCTCCAGCGCCAGCACCTCTGCAGCATCCCCGGGTTCCCGGAATAACGCCTCTTCAATGACTTTGAAAACCTGCCGCGTTGGCCATACGCCCTGAATCCGCAGCAAAACAGCGCCGTAGGTGCTCCCGCCGGCAGGAGCTGGCACGTAGTGGGCAAAAGGTGCTATCCGGGTGTTGAACACGCGGTTGAAGTCGTCACGCAAGTCCTCGTAGTCCTGTTCATTGCCCACCTGGTGGTACAGGTCCAGCAGATCCAGATAGACCAGGGCGCTGGTCTTGACGTTGTCGACCAGATGCTTGCGAAGCAGCCCGATCGCCTTGGCCTGCTGCCCCAGTGAACTGAAAAAGTCCACCTGCTGCTGAAGATCAAACAGCTCCGGCACCTTCACCGTGCGTGGCACGAATGGCACGCTGACCGAAAAGCGGGGCCGGTCACGCGGCGGCAAAGACGGGACCGACTCAGGCGCGGGGCTGCGCGAAGCGCGCTTCAGGCCATCGAACAATGATTCGCCGGTATCAAGGTCACCAGCCCTGCTTGTTCCGAACGCAGGCATAAGTGTTGACGGGCCGGGATCGGGACCCAACCCCTCCGGCCCCGATACGCTGGTGGAAGGTGCCTCCCTGGAGATGGTGCGCAGATAGGAAATGAAAAGAACACCGACGATTGCAATGAACAAAAGCGCAGCCAGGCCGTACACAAGTACCTTGTCGTAACGCCCGCCTTGCTGCTGGGCCCTGCTTTCGGCCAGCGCGGCCTGGTTTCTCTGCAAGTCGGCACGCAGCTGGCGAAGCTCGGCCTCGAGCGACTGGACTTTGTCGGCTCCCGATTCGGGCGCCGGAGCCGGCTGGGCATCGGGCGCTGGAAGTGAAGGGGTTCCCGTTGCCGCCAAGGCATTTTGCGGCACCGGCGCGACTGCCCGCGGGCTGGCTGCAGCCAGCACCACATAACGCCGCGAGGTCTTCTGCTGGCATCCGGCGCGCAGATGCACGGTCACTACAGGCCCTTCGACAGGTGCAGCGGCGCGAATGTGGACCAGCCAGTCATGCGCGTTGCCGGACTTTTCCGGTGTCACCTGCACGCTGTTTTTGGCCAATGGCCTGTCCGCGTAAAAGACGTCCGCATCCAGGCACAGCGCCTGCGGGTTGTCCCCGGCTTCAAGCATCATCTGCATGCTCAGGTCCAGCGGCTGGCCCAGGACCGCGGACCGGGTGTTGGGTCCCAGGGTCACCGCCATCGAGCTTGCAGCCGCGCACAAGCACAAACCGCCCACCAGAAGGCGGCGACTCTTGAGGAGGTGTAAAAAGATATTCACTGGGCGATTCTGGCACGGCCTGCACAAAGCGGGCGAAGCAGACGGGGCGTCCTGAGATGAAAAAGAGACACTGCGCGAGCTCCCGCAAAGTCTTTGCGACGGGTCCGACCGCCCCACAACAAATCTGCCGCACTCTCTGAGTAACCGACGAAGAAGTCTAACGCCCGCGACAGGAGCGCGCAAACACCCTCCGCCGCGAACGCCCTGAAGCAGGACCCGGAGCTCCGCCTGGCCTGCGGGATAATCCCTGTCCATGAAACCACTCTACAAAACTGTTGGCCTTGTTGGCACCGGCGCCATGGGCCGGGGTATCGCACAACTCGCGGTTCAGGCGGGCAGCATGGTCAAGCTGTTTGATACCCAGGAAGGCGCTACTGGCAAGGCGCAGGAAGCGCTGGGAGAGCAGTGGGACAAACTGGTGGGCAAAGGCCGGCTGGATGCGGCGCTGGCCGCCGACCACAAGGCTCGTCTGCTGCGCGCCAACACACTGGACGACCTGGCCGATTGCGACCTGGTGATCGAGGCTGTTGTAGAACGTCTGGACGTAAAGAAATCACTGTTTTTGTCCCTGGAAGGTGTTGTTTCCGGGCACACAATTCTTGCCACCAATACCTCCTCGCTGTCCGTCACGGCCATCGCGGCCGGGCTGAAGCAGCCTGGACGTTTCGCCGGCTACCATTTTTTCAACCCTGTCCCCTTGATGAAAGTGGTGGAGGTGATTGCCGGCCTCAAGACGGACGCCGCAACCTGCAACGCGCTGGCCGAGTACGCGCGGCAAATGGGCCACACGCCCGTGCAGGCCCAGGACACCCCGGGCTTCATCGTCAATCACGCGGGACGCGCCTACGGCACCGAGGCCCTGCGCATTGTCAGTGAAGGCATCGCTGATTTCGCCACCATAGACCGCATCCTCAGGGAGCAGGCCGGTTTCAAGCTGGGGCCTTTCGAACTGATGGACCTGACGGCCCTCGACGTGTCCCATCCGGTGATGGAATCGGTCTATCACCAGTATTACGAGGAGCCACGCTACCGCCCAAGCGTCATCACTGCGCAGCGCCTGGCCGGTGGCCTGCTGGGCCGCAAGACCGGCGAGGGGTTTTACCGCTATGCCGATGGCGCCGCACAAACACCTGCCGAGCCACCGGTGCCCACGGTGGCCGAGATGCCGCCGGTGTGGGTTTCGCCGCGTGCCGCGCGCCGGTCGGAGCTGCTGCAACTGCTGAAAAATCTGGGCGCCAGCATCGAAACCGGCGCCTCGCCGTCGATGAATGCGCTGGTGCTGGTCGCGCCGCTGGGTTTTGACATCACCACCGTCGCCGTGGTCGAGCGGCTCGACCCGGCGCGCACCGTGGGCATCGACATGTTGATCGACGACGCGGCAACCAGACGCCGCGTGCTGGCCACCAACCCTGCAACCCGCAGCGACATGCGCGACGCCGCCCATGCGCTTTTCGCACGCGACGGCAAGGCCGTGAGTGTGGTCCGCGACAGCGGCGGCTTTGTCACCCAGCGGGTGGTCGCGGCCATCGTCAACATTGCCAGCGACATCTGCCAGCAGGGCATCTGCAGTCCGAAAGACCTGGAAACCGCGGTAACGCTGGGGCTGGGCTACCCACTGGGTCCGCTTGCCATGGGGGACCGTTATGGCCCCACGAACATCCTGGAAGTGCTGTTCAACATGCAGACCGTGTATGGCGACCCGCGCTACCGTCCTTCCCCCTGGCTGCGCCGCCGCGGCGCCATCGGCCTGAGCCTGATGCACGAAGAGTCATGACTCCCCCCCGTCGGACGCTCACTGCGTGTAGCGCCTTCCCCCCTCGAGGGGGCGGCGCCTGCGGTCTGGCGAAGCCAGTTCCGCGGCGCCCACTTGCAC